>CAZHDZ010000076.1:0-1573 GCA_964531275.1 uncultured Gammaproteobacteria bacterium | reverse complement strand
ACAATTTCCTGACCAACAAGCTGATGAATCATTTACAGTCTATGATCACCCAAAAATTACTATCTTTAAAAAACAATAAAATTCTTCTCATATTAATCCTTTCCACCACGTATTCACTTATTTATTACTCCTGGGGAATTTGGGATTGGAAGTTCTCTTTCGTTGGAGATGAGTGGCCATTTTACTTTTTTGCACTTCAAATTATTGACGAGAAATTTTTTATGAACCCATTAAGCATAAAGGGAGTCTATGCTCAACACTACATTCTATCAAGTATGTACCAAGCACTTTTTCTTCTAGTAAATCCTTCACAGATATTTTGGAAATTATCAAACATTTTCTTGATAATTCCAATAACATATTTTATTTTTAAATCTACTAGAATTCTTTTCGGCAATCACGTAGCTTTACTCAGTACTTTATTACTACAATCCTCTTTCTTTATAAGTAATTACTTTAAAATCGGCTATATTAATCCGCAGGCATTTGCCCTCTATATAGCGCTATGGTATTATTCCTTACTATTTTACAAGTTCCAAAGAACTCGAGATGGTGTTGTCGCTGGTGTACTTTTTGCACTTTCTTTCTATACATATATTGGTCCAATTTTTCCTTTGTTCTTTTTTCCTTACTTTTTAATTCCTTTTTTTTCTTCAGAAAGGAAACTAGTAGTTATTAAAAAACTGGCACTGACTGGAGCGGTGTATTTATTTCTATTAATACCAGGGCTTACAGAAATGTCTCTTTGGGGAGGTGCATCAACTAAAACAGTTTTTTTTAGAGAATATGAGGGAAATATGCAAATATTTATAAATGTTATTCAATCCTTCGGACTTTTTTATAAAAATCACGATTACTACTTTAACCACTTTATTAGTGGGCCATACTTGGATATTTGCACAAGACTATTCGCTGCAGGAGGCACCATAATGGTTCTTTTTCTGGTTGATAAAAAAAACTATTTACTCTTTTTTTCTACATATATTCTCACGGTTTTAGGAATAAGCATAACATCCCCCTATTCATACACTGCTACAACTCGAGGAATTTTTTATATTCCATTCGGTGCAATTCTCGCTGCTATATTTTTATCCCAAATAACACTTCCTCTTGGAAAATTCAGAGATGCTGTGACAATATTTATAATCAGTTCAATCTTTCTCATTAATTTGCTAATGAGTCAGTATTTCACTTTTAATGCCTCAGGATTCAGTACAACATCTCTCCTCCTAAAAGACCTTATGGAAAATTCCAAGTCGCCAGCCCTTGTATTGTCTACTGCGGGTATTTACAATTCAAACAACCTTACTATGCTCCAGAAAATATACCCCGTAAAAAGCTATATGAATATTTTTTACTTGGATACTTTGCAGTGTCAAGATTTATACAAAATTGATCAGATCTATTTTCTTGCTCATGACTCGAACATAAAAAATGGTCTCAAAAAGAAATGCGTGAATATTGATACCAAATACTTCAAAATCATTGATTCCCCTATTCAACTTTAGCTTCTTCCTGTGCTAGAATAGCAAGATATGCAGACTGTTCTTATAACTGGAGGCACTGGATTTCT
>CAZHDZ010000075.1:0-1578 GCA_964531275.1 uncultured Gammaproteobacteria bacterium | reverse complement strand
GTTACATTCCAGAGATTCATGACTGTTTATAAAGAGTCGTAGACTCAAATAAACTAGCATATCTCAATGTAATGTACTGAAGAAAGGCCAGCTAAAGCGCTGCGCCTTTCTTCAACACACTACTATTTCAGTAGATACTAGAAAATAGACATTAGTCCATTTTTCACTACTCTCTAGCTACTATTGCCTAGTTTGAGTGGACCCTAGGAGATTCGAACTCCTGACCTCATCATTGCAAATGATGCGCTCTACCAGCTAAGCTAAGGGCCCGAGCAATTTTATGCGACTTAACAAACCCTACCGCCGATAGATAAATCTACATCGCAAGCGATGCAAAGCGGTCCTAATTAAAATGTCTGATTTTTAAACCCGTTGAAGAAAATCGATGCTAAGAAGCAGTTGCGTAGTCAGAATACATCCAGTTATCTGGTTAAATATTACTAATTTGAAACTTTATCATGCGTTTTTCGATTACCTCAAAAGGTGTTACCATTCTACTAATATAATGAGCGTGTGTCAAGCGGAAAAATCCGACCATAAAGACCTACATAACTGGGGTAGACTTTTGCTTGCCAATTGGGTTATCAATGTTTGACATTGCAAGATGAATATATCCATACTCGTTCATTGCAGCCGAATAATTCCACCCCATGTACTCTTTTGATTTTGAAACCGAATTCTTTTGAGCTACCCATTCATCTTTTGCTTTAAATATTGGATTTCTTGAGTAATTATTTATAGCTCTTATTTTGTCAGGGATAGAAATATCTGTAAACTGAGCCAGACCCAGCTTCCCCGTATCAATTTTCCCTTCGTTGGTTACCTTGGATGACATTCTCATGAACGAAATTTCTCCAGCATTTGTAAATATTTCCATATTGACCCTTGGAGTAATGTCACTTTTTTCATCATTTTGCTCCTCTGGCCAAAAAACCTGAAACTCCCATGCCGAGTCTTTTCCTCCACCCGAAGAGATTAGGTTGAATTTTTCACCTATTTCCTTTTCAGGTGTCATTGCAATGAACAAATTAAATGAAGACCAAAAATCCCGATCATTGTCCATATCTATATGCGCACTAGCTATTCTGCTAAAACTCTCAAAAGATAGCTTAAACTCACTGCTTTTATCCTCAGGAACCCAAAGTCTAAATGGCTCAACAACTGGCAAAACAGTTATGACACTTTTCGTTTCATTTGATTCCATCTTTCTATCACTCAATCCTTTCCCAATTAATACCCCCAATCCCACAACACCAGCACCTGCCAAAAGGTGTCTTCTGCTTATTTTCGATGGTGCCTCATGACTCATGGCCTTATTATAACCCCAGTGGTCAACATGTTTAGTATTGATATTCCTTACTTAAAGGAATATCATAGCCTCAGTGGAACGTAAACCTCTTGCGAGCGAACTGCTTAATTCTGTCCATCTCCGTCTTGGTTTTTTGGCTTCACACAATGGAACTTCAATGCAGGCTGTTTTTGGCGCAATTCAAGAAGGAGAGCTTAACGCAACGCCTGAAATAGTAATTAGCAACAACAGCAAAGCTATGGCACTTAGAATTGCAGATACTCTTAGTA
>CAZHDZ010000074.1:0-1793 GCA_964531275.1 uncultured Gammaproteobacteria bacterium | reverse complement strand
GCTCTTGAATAAAGCGCTTTTGTGCGGTATCTTGTGTTCATTGCGGGATCGTCTAATGGTAGGACACATGCCTCTGGAGCATGTTATCTTGGTTCGAATCCAGGTCCCGCAGCCAACAAGAGCATAGCTCAAGATGCGTCTGGTTGAATCACAAAGTGAAAAACCAAGTTTTACAATTTCTCGTTCCAAATGAAGCAAACGGGTATAAAGTCATTCAACTGTCTGGTTGGAATGGTAAGTGCTTTGTGGTTCCAAGAACTGAATTAAAGGAGGTCGAAAAAAGGTCAGAGATAAAAGACCCAGGAATATATTTTCTCTTTGGTGAAAATGATGAATCAACCGATCAGAAACTTTACATAGGAGAATCAGAGCGATTCTACGATAGACTTGTAAGCCACGATGCAAATAAGGATTTTTGGAACACGGCGATCATCTTTACTGGAGGCCTTGATAAAGCAAAAATAAAGTATCTTGAATTTCTTTCAACCACAGAGGCAAGTAAGGTAGATCGATTCGATCTTTTAAATGGTAATTCACCGAAACAGAACACTTTGTCGGAATTCGACATGGTTACAACACAAGACTACTTTTCAAAAATCAATTACATTCTTACGGTTTTAAATTACCCCGTATTTCAAAACATTACTGAATCACTCTCTGGCCCTACAATGTATTTTCTTAAGGGAAATGGCTTCCAGGCACAGAGTCAATTATTGGCCGATGGAAGCCTGAATGTAATCAAGGGGTCATTGGCAAGAATAAAAGAAACTGACAGTTTTAATGGTTGGTCACTTACCGCACGAAAAAGATTTGTTGAAGATGGCACCCTTAAGGATAGTGGAGATGGAATGTCTTTTGTATTTACCCGCGATGTTCTGTTTAAAAGTCCTTCTGCAGCAGCTGCAACAATTACTGGCAGGTCAATAAATGGTTGGACAGCATGGAAGGATGAGAAAGGTGTTACTTTGGATGAGGATTTGAGAAAATAGTTTTAAAATCATGAATGTAAATCTTGAGCACAATTTAGAAAAATCCACTAAGATGGTCGGACTGTTTCTAGTTTTGGCTTATGCACTAGGTTTTTTAGCTTGGAATATTCACCTTTCAACATACGGATACTTCGAATACGATTTAATTCAGACAAGATTCCTTTCGACGGGCACATTGATTTTGATAATTTTTTCTATACCTGCTTTGTTTTCGTATTCTCTTTTAAGTTCTTTGAAAAAAGATACTTTAAGCGCATTCTTTTTTAGAAGTATTTTTGGTTTTATTTTTGCAGTTTCATTTGTATTGTTTGTCCAGTACCTTTTCCCTAAAATTTCTCAATCTTATGGTGGCGCCTATCCATTTACTAAGTGGTTAATTGCTGATCCCGATGAAATTGAATTTTTATCAAATTTCAATTTATTAACCGAAAGAAATGGTGATAAGAGGTCTGTCCAAACCGGTCTAGTTTGCGAAATCTATTCTAATAGAGATATTATGATAGTAGGAGCTAGGGGCGAAGAGGGGAACAATAAAAGAATACTGATTTTGCGAAAAGAATATTTAAAAGGTTTTCAGTCAGTTCCTCCTGTCGTAGAATCAGAGGCGAAAGACGCATTTTGCAGTGATTTCTATCATTGATTAGTTTTACATCGAAGCACATAGTCAAGCTGAGATAGCTTAAGAGTCCGCGATAGGTCATAATATTTTATACCTGTGGATTCGGATACAGAAAAAATAAGGAAATAGGAAGAAGGGGGAGGATGTCTCTATATCAACAGGCTTTCCGATATTAATACAAAAGA
>CAZHDZ010000073.1:0-1849 GCA_964531275.1 uncultured Gammaproteobacteria bacterium | reverse complement strand
GCGCATGAGAAAAGTATAGCAGGCTCGAGCCGGCTGGACAGGAGGAGGAGTCCGGGTGGTTATCGCCCAGTGTGCAGTCCGGCCAATTTCTCTGATGAATCTCGAAATATAGCAGTATCAAACCTTACAGACGGATATTTGCCTCGAAGATAATAAAAAAGTTTCTCAATTCCCGCATAGTCATACCCGTTTAGCAGCAGCTCCTGCTTACTCTTATTTTCCATTACAAATATCAGCCAATGAAAAACCATAGCTGTTTTGCCTATAAAACGTTTTTCCATTCTCTCTTTGACTACGTCAACTCGAGAAAAATCGATTAATGCATCAATTGTCCACCTACCAAATAATGGTTTCTTCATAAAGAATACTAAATTGTTCTCGACTCGAATCTTACGATTTCGTAAGGAGAATAAAAAAGCTATCAAACCAACACTTATACCAATAAAAGTGGTTCTAACAATAATAATTGGCGACAGGTCGCAGGTTGCGCAGACTTTCAACTCCTCAAGTTGAAAATTCAAAAGCAATCCTGCCACCACAACGGGAAGAAGAAAGAAAAAAAGGATTAGTAGTGCGTTCTTGGTAAAAAAAGCGGGTTTTATCTCAAAATTTTCCATGTTTCATAGTATATATGCTTTTTGGCACCTCTTCGAGAGCTTAATATTGGCTTCCGAAAGATTTCAGGAGTTAGGCCGCCTCCAATTATCATGGAAAAGTGGTTATTCTTAATAAAGCAGACTGAGAGAAATCATTTTCAGTTATAATCAAATCGTGTTCATAAACAAATACAGTGAAGCATTCTTGGCTAATTTGCCAGCTAGAGCAAATGTAATAAAAACGCTCTTTAAGTCTGTTGCGGGATTAGCTCTGGGTATTGGTCTTTCTTTTTTACTAAACATCACACTTCTTTCCAGTAGTCTAAGCACTGTATACGAATCGAAAATATTTACTATCGGCACCGTCACGCAAAATATTCTGCTGCTACTTTTCTTTGTATTATTGTTTTATAGCAAATCGTACAAAAACATAAAAGGTCAGCTATTCCAAAAATACTCAAACAAATCTTACATTGTCACAATTTCCGTAATATTGTTACTATTTATTATTACCACAGCAGTTTTTATCCTTTCAAATAATGGATTGAAACTAGATGAGAATCAGTTGGCAGAGGTTGCTAAATACTATGACCAGCCGATTACAATTACTTACTTATTTTCGTCTTTTTTTGGCTTATTCTTTTATTTGATCACGGCTTTTTTCGAAGAATTCATATTTAGGTTTACTATATACAGATTTTTACGACGAAGCGGTCTTGTATTAGCTTTAGCGATCAGTTCACTTTTATTTGCATTGGTACATGGGGGCACCAGTGTTCCTTTCTCATTTATTTTTGGGATATTCGCAGCTCTACATTATGAGCAGACTAATAGCTTCACTCGAACCGTAGTAATACATGCTTTACACAATTACCTAAATATTTATTACGCTTCATATCTAGCCTATATATTGCTTAAGTAAGGCAAATGCTCCCTGGAATGTTATAATCTACTTATGAGCAGTCCTGAAGGAGTCATTTTTGTTTTAATGGGCATATTATTCCTATTCACGCCTGTTATTGAGTTTTTGATAAAAACAAAAAACGCCCTAATAGGAGTGAAAACTGAAATTTCCAGAGGGACAGTACTATTTACAAGAATAGTTGCCGTAATTTTTATCTTGCTAGGTCTATTATTCCTTATATAGCTACCTTAAGATGGGATTGCCGTTCTACAATCTCTGATAGCCTTAACTGGTGAGTCCGGTGGGACGATTCGCGCTCTTTTATTCTTCTAATGTGCTCACGCTGTGC
>CAZHDZ010000072.1:0-2012 GCA_964531275.1 uncultured Gammaproteobacteria bacterium | reverse complement strand
GCTTTTCAATCTAACTTGACCTTACACATTTTTACGAGTGCAATTGACTAATTAAAAATTCATTTATAACAATGAAAAAAGCATACATATATACCCGAAGTGCAACTAGCCCGAATAAGGATAGTTTGAATTTCCAAGAACGGGCGCTTAGAAAGTTCGCAAGGAAGAACAAATATCTTGTATCTGGTGTATTCACGGATGAGGGAGTATCGGGAAACAGCAAGCGTCGTCCAGGCTTATCAAAACTATTTAATCATTGTGAAATTGCCCATGTTGATGCAGTTCTTTTCTACAGTATTGACAGAATTGGGAGAGATATGGGGGCAATTAACTTTGTCATTAATAAGCTCGACCTTCTAAAGACCAGGGCGATTTGTTTAGGTGACGATATAGAAGATTTGCGTAAAACTTTTTTATATCAGGCAATGTTCTTTGCAAGAATTAATAGTAAAAGAGGAGGAAATTAATATGTTACAAGCATATCTATATATCCGTGTATCTACGGAAGAACAAGCTAATGAAGGGTTTTCAATTGATAATCAAAAACGAGCATGCCAAGAATACGCACAGTCTCGTGGGTATCGTATTAATAAAGTATTTCAGGAGGATGGAAAAAGCGCGAGGACTACAGATAGACCAGCACTGCAGGGTATGTTAAAGGCTATAGACAAAGAACCCATAGATGCGGTTGTAATTTACAAGATTGACCGTTTTGCTAGAAATGTCGGCGATTTTGACAGACTTTATAGGGAGTTTAAAAGTAAGGGTATAAAGTTGCTTTCTGTCACTGAAGGTGACCTAAGTGAGGGGACGAGCCTTGTCCCAAATATATTCGCTTCTGTTGCTCAATGGGAAAGTGAGGTTAATAGCCAAAGAACAAGGGATGCGCTGATGCAAAAGTTTCGTGAGGGGTGGCAACCCACACCCCCTCCCATCGGGTATAGAAGTATCGGAGGTGATAGAGAAAGAAAGACTTGTGAACCTGACCCTCATGTTGGGCCAATCATAAGAGAATTGTTTGAGCTTTACGCAACTGGGAATTATTCCATTCTTGAAATCCAAGATTGGCTTGTTGCTAGAAACGTTGTGAGCAAGGGTGGAAAGGGTGTGGGACATAGTACTATCTGCAACATTCTAAACAATAGCTTTTATTACGGCCTCATCCGTTGGCATGGACAGTCTAAGATGGGCAACCATGAGCCAATTATCAGTGAACAGCTATTTAAAACATGTCAGTATGTACTAGCAAAGCATAGAGATTTTTTAACGAGACGCAGAAGACACAATTTCCTTTTAAGAGGTTTTTTATACTGTGCGGGATGCGGTCAAAGATACACAGCTGAATGGCATGTGAATGAGGTTAAATTTAGAAAACGAGGAGGCAAGATAGGCTATTACCACTGTCAGAAAATGGACAGAAACGGGTGTAATGCCCCTTATGCAGAAGTTGATGATATGGAGAAACAGGTTGAGAAGCTATTTGCAGATATTGCATTTAGCCCTGATTTTATTCACGCAGTAAGGAATAGTGTGAAGAGGAAACTAGACAAAAGTAGAAAAGAGGTTGACGGAAGATGTCGCGGGATACTGAATATGAAATCTGCAGAGGAAAGAAAAAGAAACATGCTTGAGGACAGGCTTATAGAAGGTGTGATTAGTAACGAGGTATTTTCAAGAAAACATGATGAAATACAGACGAAAATTGATGCCTACGAGGAAGAGCTGAAAAAGGTAGAAGGCACTCTCAAAATGGATGTAAATTTGATTAACGAAACGATTGAGATAACTACCGATGTTTATAAAATGTACGAGAAGGCTACATACATGCTTAAGCGACATATGTTGAGGTTTTTCTTTTCTAAAATACTCGTAAAAAACCGTGTCGTTGAAAGGGTGGAATATACACCATACTTTCAGGCTCTTATTGATGCCAAGAAGGTTATATTAAGCAGTGTTGTGCTCCCCGGAGAGGATTCGAACCTCTAACCTTGATGTTAACAGCATCCTGCTCT
>CAZHDZ010000071.1:0-2055 GCA_964531275.1 uncultured Gammaproteobacteria bacterium | reverse complement strand
GCTTTTGAGAATATAAGTATTCGAGTTTTCCCAGCTGAGTCATCATGAAATTTGCATCATAATGAATATCAAAAAGAACTGGAAAGCCATTAATCTGCTTCGCAAAGCTTTCCTCAACAACATTATGCTTAAGCTTTCTATGTTCATTTGATAACGAAAAATCGAGAGATTGATAACCCTCATACTTAAGTACTTTTTTTGCTTTTTTTATATCTTTACCTGCTACTAAAATATCGCAGTCTGCATAAATTCGCCTTGGGTGTTTTTTTTCAAGAAACAAATGCAGAGGAAGACCCTTAAGAACAACATGCTCAACACGATTTAGATTGAATAATTCTACTATTCTTTTTATCTCATCAAAATATATACTTGATTGTAAAAGATAAGTATCATCTATGTTAAAAAGCATTCCATTACGCTTTACTGAATATACACGCCCCAAGATATCACTTATTTTTACTTTTGCGTCTGATTTAGCATTATTATCACCCTTGGTTATTACGTAGTTTTTTGACTTGAAAATTACCTTATGGGTTATCAATTTCTTCCCCCGACGAAAACATATAATATCATCGACATCTATATTTGAGAATGTCACTTTTCTTAAAAAAACAATGTCCCCTTCCAGCAGCATGGGACACATACTGTTACCAAAAGCTTTTATTGATCTAATATCCTTGATAATTGCATTTAACCTCATTGCATATTAATATTGAAATTCTTTCAATTCTTTCATAACATCATCCATTCTCTCCTTTGGCACAACTCCCTCCTCTAAGTCATTTTTCTTTGGAAATAGTGGGAGATTGTACTTACCTAAATACTCATCAAGTTTTTGTTTTAATTTTGAAGCAATTTCAGCATTCTTCTTATGCAGATTTATGTTTTCTTCAGGATCATTTTTTAAGTCATACAATTCCTCAATTTGACCTTTAAAAAGACATGCATTCGGAAGCGAATATATATATTTATAACGACCATCTGAAATTGCAAATTTCGTGTATTTACTATTAACGAAATATGAATATCTCTTTTCAGCCATAGGTATACTTACGGGATAAAATTCAGATGCAAAACTCTTTCCGGTAAGATTGGGCTTTCCTTCAGGTATCCTTAATAAATCCAATAAAGTAGGTAAAAAGTCAATGTTCTGAACTTTTCTCATTACAAATCCTTTTTTAGATACCCGTGGATCTTTTATAATCAGTGGAATTTTTATTGACGAATCGTACAAAACTTCACGATGGTTGAAGTAATAGTTGTGGTCAAATCCTTCCCCATGATCTCCATACAAAATTACCATAGTATTCTTTGAAAGTCCCTGTTTTTCAAGCATTTTTATAATTTCCCCGACTCTTATATCTGCTGATGCTATTCCTCCATCATATAGCGTCTCCATTAACTTAATTCTATTTTTAGGAATTTCTGACTTTTGGCAAGACTGAAATTCTGCACGCAACTCTTCAAGCTCCTTTAGGCTCTTACCATTTATTTGACTACAATATTCGGTATCAAATTTACAACGTAACTCTTTAGCTGGATAATACGGAGCATGAGGGTCTGTTAAATGTACCCAAGTGAAGAATTTTTTGTTTTTGTTATTTATCATCCACTTTTCTGCCTCCTGCACAAGCCTATCACTGGTTTTCTCGTCAATATGTCCATATTTCTCTCTATCGGAATCCTCATAATAATAATATTTGTAGTACTGATAATCTATTTTCTCAAAGCCTTGCGACAATACGCTCTCAGATGTAATAAAAGCAGATGTTGAGAAGCCACGCTCATACAGTCTCGTTGCCAATGATTTATTGTTTGGTGAGAGACCTGGGTCACCATTCGTTACGATTCTCGACTCAAATGGCGACCTACCAGTCATGAGTGCAGTAAAAGAGGGATGAGTCATTGGAACAACCGTTGTAGCATTCGAAAAAACCAGCGCGTCTTTTGCCCATTTATCAATGCTAGGCGTTGTTGACTTCGGGTAACCATACACCCCCATATGATCTGGCCTGAGGGTATCAATTGAAATGAGAAGTACATTAAGATTTTGTG
>CAZHDZ010000070.1:0-2094 GCA_964531275.1 uncultured Gammaproteobacteria bacterium | reverse complement strand
ACTTTACCACATCGAGCAATACAATTACATTTTCAACAGGGTTGGCTGCTGATGATAGAGTAAGATATAAACGAATAAAATGAAGCTGATAATAATACTGATATTGATATTGATTTCTTCTTATGCCAATGCCACGAATTACTATGTAAGTAATACAGGTAATGATGGGGCGGCAGGTACAAGTACAGGTGCAGCATGGCAGACTATTGCAAAAGTTAACGCATCTTCTTTTTCTCCGGGTGATTCAATACTTTTTAAATGTGGTGAGCTACTAAGGCCCGGTACAAAATATTACGGACTTTGTCAGGGGCTTTGAAGGGCTTTGTTTAATAGCTGTTTGAGCCAGATGGGTCAGTAACTTTGTCGAGGATTGTCGTTCGTTTGTAATTAATTCCTACAACGCGATTGAGACCATTTCTCAAGTGCAGTAGTAGAGTCATTACGGAAATCTTTTAGTGGAAAATTATTACAAATATAATCTGCCGAAACTTCCCCCTTACTATAGTCAAACCTTAATATGGCCTCATATATACATGTTCTCTGACTATTTTCAGACGCAAACTCATGACAGATCGACGGTAGCGCTTCCTTATTTTCCTTGGCAACTAAAGCCTTAATACATGTATGCTGATTAATTCGATATTTATCTGGGATCCGTGAACAATCTAGTAGGTTGGTGGTTTTACTAATTAACAGCCCCGTACACAAGTCTCTATTGTGATACCGCAAACATTCAGGCATATCTTCTAAGGATAGAAAGGTACGAGTAGTACACAGATCTCCATTTTCCGAACCACCAAGAGATCGACAATCCTGCAAATTCCTTGCTGTTGTGGCTTGCGTAAAAGCACTGCGCATTGCGGCAGCTTCTGCCTCTTGTCGCATAGAAATATTTACATTTTGACGCTGTACCCTTTCATAGTAAAAAAAAGTAATAACAGCAGAATATACCAATAGAAGAAGGATTAGTGGTATCCATATTCTTCTCTCATTGAGAACGAATCTAAAATATAATAACACAGCCACAGTTAGCGCCCATGCAATTGGAATATCGAGAATAAAACGAATTCCACAGCCAATACCCCCGAAACTGTGACAATCGCCTGGAGATGTGATCGCTGATTCATAGGCAAAAACAGTAATTACTGCTACTGCAACGGAAATAATCAAAATAGCCAAGAACTCTCCAAAGCGGTTACCCCAATTTTTTTGAGACTTATCATTTAATAAAAAACGTGTATTTAAATTTGACTCTTCTGAATTATCATTTTTTTTCATAGCCTAAGTATAACAAAAAAACAGCGTCTTTCAACTCTGTGTTTTTGAACATCATTTGAGCCATATGGGTCATCCGATACTTTTTTTATGTGTATTATTAGTAATATTTATAACCTACTTTTCTAAAAGTATTCCTGAGCAAGACCTTCATTTCTGAATGGCCGTTACCACCTTTTAGATAGGCCTCACGGCGGAGAGCATCTTCTTCGGTCAGAAAAGTCTCATAATGAATAAGAGTAAGAGGACGGCGATGTTTGGTAGATTTTACGAAACCACCATTATGAGCTTTTAATCGTTCTTTTAAATCGGGTGTGTAACCAATATATAGTTGGCCATCTCTTAGACTGATCAGGATATAGGTATAAAACATAATAAAAAACAGGTTAATGAACCCCTGTTTTTAAAATGTAATTCTTCGATGTGGCATGGCGCTGAGCGCCACAAACCGCCACGCTCAGCGTGGCGGACCGGACGAGACTCGAACTCGCGACCTCTCCCGTGACAGGGGAGCGTTCTAACCAACTGAACTACCGGTCCATATTTTTTGACCTCGCTACTATATAATAAATAATGACCTTTGGCAAGACCTTGGATATGTTATAATAACGCTATAATTATTTATTTTTTTATGAATCCACAAAACCTCACCCGTTACAGCTTCCTCTGGTCACAGGCGCGACTGATCATCGCTGCTGTTGCTTTGTTCCTTGGCGGCAAGCCGCCGCTTTTTGCCATTTTTGGCGGGGGTAATAATGCCGCCTTGCTCTGGCCGATCGTACAGTGGTCCTGGGTTATCTCCGGTATTGCCTCGATTTA
>CAZHDZ010000069.1:0-2129 GCA_964531275.1 uncultured Gammaproteobacteria bacterium | reverse complement strand
ATTGTGGAAAGTTATGTAGAGGCTACAGACTTGTTCAAGCATCAAATTATGACAAGTCTAAAGATAAATATCCTGAATTCCGGTGCGAAAAGCATTCATTGAAAAAGTCAAAGCAATTAAAAAGACGCGGGGTGAAAGTTTAGCGGGATTCAAACTCACTCCCGCATTAGTTGCTAAATACTTTTGAAACGTACTGAATGAAGATTTGTATAGGATTTGATGTACTTGCACCTTCAACTTCTTCCTCGGCAGAGTTTTCTGTCTCGTTTTCATCTTCCGATCCGCTCTCTTCTTCTGTGCTTTGAGAATCCATCATGTATAACTCCTCACTCTCTTCCTCCTGTTCATGGTCGTCTTCATATTCGTCAGCTGGATCTTCGTAGCCCCATTCCTCAGAGTTTCCTTCTCCTGGTGTTGGTGTTAAATCTTCCTCGTAGTAATAGTTTCCTTCGCTATCATCATAGTCAGGCTCCTCGTAGGGGCTATTTTGAACTGTTCCTATGTCCTCTGCAACCCTGTAGCCCTCATCAAGAGCATCTTCCAGATCATTTTTTGCCTGACTAAATTGGGAATCGCAATTGGCACCCCCCATTTCCTTACACATCTCATATGCAGCTTCGTTCAATAATTGAGCGTTATCTGTTATCTCCTTGAATTTTTCCTTAAGACCTTCCTGACTGAAATCCGTAATTCCCATTGCCTTTAAGGTCTCGATTCCAACTACCGCCCATGCTTGATCAGCAAGAACCTGTTCTTCGCTATATTCAGTTTTTTCTTCGTAGTCCAAAGGTGGTGGCGTTGGAGCTGGCGCACCAGACTCCTTCAACTCTTTCTCTATTCTTTCTTTTAATAACTGCGGTGTATTATTGTCCTCAACTGCAAATCTTTGAAGTTTTTGAAGTTCAATCGTCATCTGCAGTGGTGTTGCATCAATATCGTATGCAACCTTATTTGCTTCCTTAGTAACAATGTCTTTTATCTTTTTATAGAGCTGATCAGTAAGCTCCGAATTTCTGTCATCAAGTCCTAAAAATTGCAGATTTTTAACACTATCCAGCATCTGCTTCACTTTTGCGTTAGGGTTTTTCAGCAACGCTCTTGCCTGTGCCGCTGCTTTATTGCGAGCAACAGTCATACACTTTTCATTTAAATCTGCGTAACCGTATTTAGCAGCTGCTGCGGCATACCCTACGTATGACTCAACCGCATATCCATCTGTTTTACACACAAACTCTATTACTTGACGAGGAGTTGATGGCTTGGCGGGTATAAATCCCTCCTGAGCTTGCGCTTTTGGAATCAATTCAAAAAAGTTCGATGAGGATTTCTTACCCGTTAAAAGACTTTTTACATTAAGTGCTGCCACCATCTCATGGGGAGGTGGGATGTTCTTGCCAAGTATTTTATCAGCTGCTGCATCTGCCTTACTTAGATTTTTCTTGTCAAGATTTACATCTGCTGACATCAAAACCGTTGCTGCTTCGAGAATACTAAGCGAGTTAACCTTGTCTTTACTCAGGGCATTTTCTGCCCATCTTTTTTGGTCCTTTCCATTTACTGAAAATACATATCCTCCACCAGTGAGGATTCGAGCTCTCAGCTGAGTGCTTGTCTCAACTTCGCGCGCTACAAGTGTTGGGATTAACTCTGAGGCGTTTTGATCAATCATCAATACCTGAGAACTGCCTGTAACTCGCACCGAGTCCATTTCGGATTTGTTCTTAGGGGCATCGGTTCTAAGCTTGCTGTCAGAAAGGTCAAACATCAACGTTACTGGTTGCTTGAATGACAAATTGCCTGGACTGATAATTACTCCTGCGCTTGGGTCCTCACTTTTTTCATTGTAGTAATAAGGGATCATTTTGATATTTTGCTTTTTATCAATTGCACCCTTTGGAATATTTAGAGTGATAATAACCTTGTCCTTTGTGACAATTTGCATTAGATTGTCACTCTCTGGATATATGGTAAGAACACGGGCACGAGACATGTCAGGCGAAGGTTTCGTAATTTTTGGAATACTTGCAACTTTTTGCGTGAGGTATCCGTTCTTTGAGAAGAGAACGTATGCAACAGACAACGCTCCAATTATTGCAACGAGAATAACGAGAATTATTAAAATCCTTGGA
>CAZHDZ010000068.1:0-2270 GCA_964531275.1 uncultured Gammaproteobacteria bacterium | reverse complement strand
AAAGTTTTTTAAGCTTTGCCCATGATGGGTTAACTTCTCCACGTTCAATCATCGCGTAGTAAGTGACAGTCATATCGGACTGACTCGCAACTTCTGCTTGTGTAAGTTTTTTATTTTCCCGAGCTACTTTTAATTGAAGCCCAAGTTCTTTGTCTGTATTTAAGACCATAAATATATTTACAGATTATACAACTTTCTTAATCATTCGATCATACTATTCAAGTAAAATCTACTTCTTAAAATGAATCCGAATCATATATAAGACAATTGAAATCAATATAACACTTGCAAGGGTTATATTGAAAAATTGTAAGGGATTTATAGCAGCTTTGCATTCGCTAACAATCTTTATCACAACAGCAACTATTAGGAGCAAGGGTAGAAAGAACCTGTAAAATATATGAGACCAAGTTAGAAAGATGGGATAGTTTTTTAGATAATTAATGCCTTCTCTGATGAATACCTTCTGATTAAATGGTTTACTTAATAGATTTTCCAAAGATTGAACGTAATCATATAGATTTTCCAGGTTTATTACTGCTTGAAAATAGCGCAATGAAAAAATTAACAAAGCAGACCAAGCAAGTGTACTAATAAACGACACACCCGCTGGTATTTGAAGTTCTAATGCGTTACTTAAATACTGAGATATAAGATTTTTTGAAAGAATGGGATCAAAAATTTGAAAGGTCATTAAGCCCAAGATAATAAAAATGTAGAATAAAAACCTATCCCGAGTTTTAATTACCTCACGAATAGTCCTATTTGTGTCCTCATAGTGTAGATTTAACAATTCAAACTTTTTTTCTTCAGAGAGTGATGGATTGAGGTTAGGCTTCATTGAGTGCTTTTATTATTGCGTCTTCCGAGAAACTCATTGCCCAGGAAGCATTGGCGCCAAGCAATTCTTCAGGAGATTCAAAGTTTCTATCCAATTTTACCGCAACTAATTTGTTCCGGTTCAATTTGCTTTGTCCAATTTCGAAGTTAATCCAGTTAGTATACCCAATGAGCAAATGGTCTCTATGGGTTTTATTTGCTTCTGCTCCTATGATGACAAGTGTATGGGTGGCTTGATTTATTCTATTGGTAAGAGCAGCCTTAACTCTTCCAACATTCCAAGAGTTTATCTCAGATGAGGAATGATCCTGGAAAATAAATTCAAATCGGGGATTTGCGTTCCATGCTTGCAGTAAAAATTTATAATGCCGATCATTTTCCCAATCAAAACTTACAAACACTTTATTTTTTGCTAATGTGCTGAGGTAGGACATATTTAGGTGAATTTTAGCACAAAAATTAATTATTGTATGTACTTAAAACTGGGAAATGATGGTATCTAATTTTTTAAAAATATTCTTGGATTAACAGGTATTCCAAAGACCCTAATTTCAAAATGCAAATGTGGTCCTGTTGACCAACCGGTGCTTCCTTCGTTACCAATTACTTGATCTGTTGTCTTTATTTCTTGTCCGGGGACTACAAAGATCTTATCCAGATGTGCATAAACAGAAGAAATACTGTTTCCGTGATCAATAATAATGTGTTTTCCATATCCCCAAAATATCTCTCCTGCATATATTACTTTTCCGGGCATAAAAGCGGTTACGGGATCTCCAGTCCGGCTTCCAGGGTTTGCTATGTCAATTCCCGTGTGAAGTGGCTGGTAGGGAAGATCAATAGCGCCAAATTCTAGCGTTACTACTCCATGTACAGGCCAAACCAAATCATTGTTAACAGTTGCAATTACTTTTCCTGTTGTGGGGTCATGTATTTCAACTGTTTGTGTTTGTGTATTAACAGTTGCCAGATGGTCTGACACTACGTCAATTCCTGTATTAGCAAGTATAATTACGGCAACTATCGGAAGTAGCAAAACTCCTAAAAACGCAAGGGATACGTAATATAACTCTTTACGAGATGACCAAAGGGAGGCGATTTTTAAAAATAAAGACGGGCTCATTCATTCAAATAGATTTCTTTAGGATCAGTTGTTAATAACGGATGTTCTTTTTCAGAAGCAACAACTTTTATTGCCACATGATTTTGATCTGCGATAATTAATGCCTCACCCCTATCGCACGTTAGCAAAAAATGTTGTTCATATTCACTTAGCTTAAATTCCTCTGCTACTTTTTTGATGGTTGTTGTATCTTGGCGCATAAGTACCCGAAGGGATGATTGGGAAGCTATTGCCCGGCCGTACTCTTGTGAAAGAAAGTCGTTTGCCTGCTGAGAAATGATTGTTACACCCAAGTAGTATTTTCTGG
>CAZHDZ010000067.1:0-2468 GCA_964531275.1 uncultured Gammaproteobacteria bacterium | reverse complement strand
CTCCAAATTGAATATTGTCTTGTTGCATTCTAAAGTTTAATTCATAAGTGCCAGGACTTGATGGAGCAGTAATAGTAAATGAGAAAGTTCTCTCTTGACCATTAATTATTACTTCGGAACTAGATAGCGCTACTTCAGCCACGCCCCAATTTGTTGATCCTTGAGAAACCAATTTATAATTTTGAGTTTGAGACCAAGGTTTAGTTCCAATGTTTCTCATAGTTATTTCTCCATTGTAAGTTTGACCAACATTAAGGCTACTAGGAACATTCTGATTAACAAATCTAGCATCATTAATATTATTGTTAATGTTTACTCTTGTTATGTCTGTTGAAATATAATTGCCATTTGAATCATATGCTCTAGCAACTATTTTCTTTTCACCATTAGAAAGTATGGATGTATCCCATCCAAAAGAATATGGGGCATTCATGTCGGTGTTAACTAATCTATTATTTACATAAAATTCTACTTTAGTCACGCCAACATTATCAGTAGCAGTAGCTTCAAGGTTCACAATAGCTCCGGTTGTAACTCCTTGCATAGGAGAAGATAAGCTTACACTAGGTAAAATATTGTCTGCTTTGTAAACATTACAATTTGCGTGACCCTCAGGACAACAATTATTGTAATTGTAAGGGTCTATTTTACAAAATTCATCCCAGTAAGGCAAACATTCATTTTTTTCAAATACCCCGTAAAAATCTACTGATCCAGGGGCGGGAGAATTAGGATAATTATGATCAAATCCTACAAAACCTACTCCTTCTGCATACCATTGTTCCTCAGTTAACAAAGGAGCTGCAGTACAGATAGTTCCTTGAACAGCTGTATAACTTGTTCTTAGAACTGAATCGAGTCTTGTTGCAAAGTGAACAGGAGAATTTACTGTTTGCCCATTCGCATAACAAAAGTTTCCTTCACAATAATCATAGACTATGTATTCTCTATTGATTAGCACATTTTTACCTGGGCAATTAGCTCCAACGCAAGTTGCATCATAACACATTGCTCCATCTCCTTGTTCATTAAAATATACAGTATCATTAGTATAACACTTATGGAACACGTGTTTTTTTCCATCTGGAACAATTTCGTTGGGAATAACATAACCTCCAGAATAAGGATAATATTCTTCCATAGATCTTCCAGTCACAGGACTTATTCTAAGTCCAGAACTTTTTATGATTGTCCAACCCTCAGGAACTTTTTGATATAGGTCAGGAGTATCTCCCCATGGATTGATATTTGATTCGCTTCCCCCTAAACAATTATCTCCTGTAATTTTTTTTCTTCCGATTGTTCCATCAAAGTTTCTCACGCTTGCCATTAAGTAAGTGTTTTCCCAACCAAAACCATTAGCGCAAGCTTGTCCTGCGTCTCCTGGTGTTGCTCCGACCCCTCTATTAATTAGCCAGGCACCTTGCCCGCTAGAAGACTGTTCAATCCAAGCTTCAACTGGCTCAGGGTCAACATCCCCCCAATTTCCAAGTCTATTATCAGTAACAATGACTTCTGTGATTGGAGATCTTTCTCCAAACCATTCTACACTTTCTTGAATCATTTGCAATTCAATATAATATGTACCAGCATCTTGAGGTGCACTTATAAAATATCTAAACTCTTTTATTTGACCCGGTTCAATTATTTCATTTTCTTCAAAAAATATCCTTCCATTACCAAAAGTTTCAGGGTCCCCATAATTTGGGTTTCCTAGAAAGTAATTTTCATCTAGGCTCCAAGGAAGAATTCCGGTATTTCTAAATTGAACTACTATTTCATAAGGTTGGCCAGCATCCATTTGGGAAGGCACAACTTGTGAAATAAATCCAGCATCATTATCTCCAGGAGCCAAAGATATATCTTTTTTTAATAAATTAAACATAACTGTTCCAAGTAAAGAAACTACAATAAAAATTAGGAAAATGAGCAAGTAAATCTTTTTATTCATTTTCTATTTAACCTCAAGACTTTTATTATTAATATGGAAACAAATACTAGGGATACAATCATTAATGTCAAAATTATCCAAAAGACAATTCTTACATTGGACTCTTTTTCTTCAATATCTAAATCTCCAGCTTCAGTTTCTTTTACATCTATCTGAGTAGGAAGAGTTTCATCAATTTCATTGTTATCGTTTAAACTTGAACAACCCAAATCATTAGGGTAATCTATGCTCCCATCATTATCGTTATCAATTTTATCATTGCATTGAGTAACTGAAGGTCTAACTCCAGACGAACTTCCTCCTGAAGAACCACCTCCACTACCACCACTAGAACTACCAGAGCCTGATCCAGTAGTTGATGAAGGTTGATTAATTACATTGATTACTAAGTTATTATTCAAATCTCCAAACGCAACATTTTGATTCCTCATTCCCCAAGAAAATTGATATTGCCCTACCGTAGATGGCGCAATAACATTAAACGTGAATGTTTTTTCTTGCCCATTTGAAATTATTT
>CAZHDZ010000066.1:0-2507 GCA_964531275.1 uncultured Gammaproteobacteria bacterium | reverse complement strand
GGAAGATAAAAATATTCACAAGCGCCTGGGTCAGGTTAGAGAGTGACGAAAACACCCCTTCATCTTATCAGAAAAGTGGGGAGGGGGGAAGAAGAAAAAATACGTCAAGGTTTCAGTCCAGACAAATCAGGCGGTTTATGATTATCCTCTGCAGCTTTGGATACAATAACCTTATCCTCTATCTCGTCGTATTGACCTGCGATAAGATCCTGAGTTGTACGTCTCTGGCCCCAATTACCTAGTTTTCTAACCACCATTCCCAGGAACCTTTCCCCTTTATTGATGCCTAACTCTTTATATAGATCTGCACGAACTTGTCCAGCTTCTTGCAGAAGCAGTACGTGTGCCATCTCAGCAGCTCCAATAGCTGCTTTATAAGTATTTAGTAATGATAATGCCTGGATCCATTTCTGTCGTTTTTCCATAGCGGCCTGATCTGTAACACTGGGATCATCCTGCGGGTCATAATTAGCATAGTTATCTTTAATAAATTGTTTGACATTTCTCGCTGACAGCGCATTCTCATCGCGCTGAGCTCTCAGCGAATATACTTGCACCTCGAGTTGCGCCAGGAACTGTAATCTTTCATTTATTCGTTTCGCTATCTCGGGAGTCATTTTTGCAGATATCTTTTGCAGTTTCTCGGCAATTTGAGCCTTACCTTTGTCGTCGAGAAGATCTAATCCTAGTCCTTTCTGCAGTAATTGATTATCGGTATATGCTCCTCCCGTAAGAGTATCAATAAACCGAATCATTCTGCCTTTAGTTGCCTCTGTCATCTGTCCCCCATTTTCTTTATCAGCAAGCTCGTCGTTTATCTGTTTTCCGAGCTCAACAGCCTCTGTATGTGTCTCGGCATCAATCTGAGTTTCTTGTCTTTCAAGGTGCCCTTTATAGTCAGCGGCCTCTTGCGTGGTAAGTGGTTTCCCTTCGGCAACTTTCCCCTCGATTCCCTGCATGTGAGTATCGTATGCAGTCTGTTCAGCAGGAGTAAGCGGACGACCTTGTTCAACACTCAATATAGGATCGGTGGGTCGAGCAGTAGCCTCACTTTTGTCTGGTGCGAACTTCCCTCCTGCAATTGCTTTATCGAAGGCTGACCTATTATCAGCTACATTTTTTGCTCTCTCAGCGAAAGTGGCTGGTTTTGATTTTGATGATTCTACAGCTTGAGGTTGGGCTGCCTGCTCTGTACGATACTTTTGAGCAAGATCGAGCTGTGCTTGAGTAAATCGTCTACCATCTGAAGTAGCATTTTCCCCTCTATCCAAAGCTTCTGACACATCTTTTCCTTGTGCGGCTTGTTGCTGTTGAAATTGGTCGAATGCACCTTGTTGCTTATTAAGATCGATTAGTTCCGACTGTTGAGCAGTAGTAATTCTTTTATCACTTTCGAGTTTTGCAAGTTCTGCCTGTCGAGTTAATTGAACTTGAGTAAGCGCTTCGGGAGGTTTTGGAGCCACAGTGTCTTTCGAAGTTTGCACTCCTAAAGTTGCTGTTTCCGAAGTGTTTGTTCCAGGGTTAGTAATACCCGCTTCCGTGGACCCTCCATTTGCTGCAGCTTGTTTCGCAGCCTCAGATGAACCTGGAGTTACCGGCCTATTTGCTGAAGCATCAATTCCCGACGGTGGTAATCTGATGCCAGGATCTCTTGAGCCCCCATTTACCACAGCTTTTGCAGCTTGGATTTCAGCCTGTCGTTTTGGATCCGTATACTCATCGAGGGAATATGTTGGTTCCGCCTTGCCTGTTGAAGGATTAGTAATAGGAAGTTCACTTGGTGGTTCCATGAATTTTATCTTTGCTGCGGCTATTATTCCTTCCTGAGGTTTGGGAATGCTCTGAATGGCTGATGCTGCTTCGAGTGGTCTCAATGCACCTCCTGATGCTCCATTCACATGTGATTTTTCCACACCAGGGACAGCTGCCTTATGATATTCCACTCTTGTAACTGGCATTGTTGGTCTAACTTCGTTCATATTTGTGTTTTTACCAGTGATAACGCGGCGTCTATATTGTTTGATCTCAGATGCTTTTGCATTTCATCAATAATATCTTTAGTTTTCTCCTCTGATTCAAGGGATGATAGATAGCTAACAAGATCCAAAAATTTTGGAAATTTGCTCACAAAAAACTCCATTTTTGATTTTGCCTCTTCTACAGTTGCTATTGGCTCCAACGCTAAGAACGCTTGTGCGCTCTCATTAGTCGTCGTCTGATCAATCACCTCCGACCTCAGATAGCCTATGAGGATTTGAAGGTATTTGCGTTCTAACTTTTCCTGTAACTCGTTTGCATCCATACTCTAATTATTAGCAGGTTTGGGGGTGTGATGCAAGGGGAAAGAAAACAAATGCTGAGTGCTAAATGCCAAGTGCTAAGTGCTAAATGCTGAGTTCTGAGTAATAAAGGCTCAGGATGCCAAACACATGTTTTTTAATCTCGTGCGATTGCTTGTGAGGAATATTGCTCGAGGCGTTTGGCCACTGCTGGATACTTTTCAGGAG
>CAZHDZ010000065.1:0-2526 GCA_964531275.1 uncultured Gammaproteobacteria bacterium | reverse complement strand
CGTACTAAATGGATTATAGTAAGTGGCTAATTAATAGTAAGGGCCTGTAGCTCAATGGTAGAGCAGTACCCTCTTAAGGTATTTGTTGGAGGTTCAAATCCTCCCAGGCTCACAGTTAAAGATTAAGTTGTAATAAAACCTCCATTTAGGTTGAAAAGACATGCTAATTTGAGTATTCCTTTTACAAATAACGTATAGTTATTATCTATTTGCTAATCCACCTCTTCGAATATCATCCTCTCTTTTTTCAAATATAACCAAATAAGTTCATAAAATATATTGTAATAAAGCTTATAGTGTGCTAACATTACGTTCAATTTATGGAAATTGAGAAATTAAGCCCTATACAAAGAATTCAAAGGGGAATAGACATTATTCCAGGAATTATTGCTGAGCGATACTCGAAAGACAAAGAAGCTGATACTTTGCACAAGCGAATTGGGACTGGCGAAGATGTCAAAATTGATAGTGCCTCAGACGAGGAAGAAGCACTAGACATAGGCTTAAGGATAGGGCAAGTAAAAGCTCACATTAAGAAACACGTAGTAATGCTTGATAAAAGACTTCCAGCTCTTAAAGCTGATTTAGAAGCTTTTAATATAGCCGCAGACTATCTTTCTGAGTTAAAAGTAATGAGGGAGAAAATTAATCAACTCAGTGAGATGTATGCCGAAGGTGATTTGACAGAAGAACAATACAGATCCCTAACACAAAAATATAGAGAATATACTGGTCGTCAAACTGCAGACCCTGTATTATCCAGAGGAATAGAATTAGTTAATAAAGAAGAAGAGTGGAAAAGAGAACAAGAAGAAGCAAGGTCAGATAACCCACCTGCTGCAACAACAGTGTTTGAAGTTAAATCGAAGAAAAAGCCTGTGAAAAAACCACAAGGACAGAAGAGAGTGACACCTAAGGTGCCAGATGAGAAAGCAAAAAGAGATCAGGAAGAGAAGAAAGACGAAGGCTTTGTGCTTCCAAATGGCGAGATAATTACAGGTTTGTCAGGTAGACTTATAGAAATCTTAAATGAAGCTGAAGAAGAAAGTGAAGCGACGCGAAGCATGCTTATCGAGAGATTATATCCCGGAATTGATAAAGTCGATGCTTTCAAGAAATTTAGCATGCTAATAACTGATGCAAGAAAGAAGCTCAGAAAACATGGGTATTCATTGGAAAACAAAAAACAGGTCGGACTAAAATCAAATAAAAAAGAGGGTTATTACAAAATTACAAGACTAGATGGTACAGTCGGAAATGGCTCTGAGTCCAGAAAACCCCAAACTCCTGAATTGCTAATTGCTTCTGTAGGTGAAGAATCTGAATACGGTCTGTGGAGTGCAAATGATGTGGCGATAATTGCAACGGCAGTTTTAGGTCAATACGATAGGTTGGAGCAAATCTTTAATGCAAGTAATATTTTACCATTAGAAAGAACGAAAGTTGATAATTTATCTAAAATGGGTGTAAATGATCCTAATTTAGAACCTGGCGCTATGAGTGAGAAAAATCGTGTTCATTTATTAAGAACTAAGCGGTCAAATGCGTTAAATAAAGTAATAAATATGATATATGATCCTGAATTTGAAGATAAAATGCACGCGTTACATAAGGAGCATATTGGCGTATGGGAGCTTTTAATGAAAATCACTGAAATGAAGGGAATAAAAGCTGAATATGGTATTGAAAATGTTGATGTAAGATTTGAAGAGCTTGAAGGTATTGAAATTCTTAGAAAACTATTTACAGACCCTGCTGTTGAGAAAAAGACATTTCGTATATTAAATGTGAGAGAGAACATAGATATTGCAACAATTATTGCAAATAGAGAAGCCTTAGCAGGTCGAGTTCATGATGAGGCAGTTGTGTTTAATTCAAATCATACTAAAAAAACGGAGCAGGGAAAGAAAAAAAAAGTTAAGCAACAGCCCAAACAAAGAAAGCAAGAGAAGTCTAAAAAAGAAAAGAAGAATGGAATATCTAAACTTGAAAAAAAAGATCCACAAATTAGAGAAAGAATTTTTTATACATTTGATATCATTACGGCTAACCACTCATTTGTTAAGCCAATTGGACCCAAAAGAGTGCTGAGTGAATTTCCTGAGATTTCAGAAGAATCATTGAATTCATTTTTGGGTCAACTTGAAGCTAGATATAACGCAAATAATATCCCTATGAAGCCAAGATTAGGAATAAGAGAAATTGCTGCTTTATACTATGAAAATATGTATGGAGTTAATCTAACCTCACAACAAAAAAAGAAACTAAGACAGTTGGTAGATGAGCTATGTAGTGAATGGTTTGAGGAAAATAAAACTAGTCGTCAAATTTAAATAATATTTAAATAAACCTACTCACTACTTCGCAATATCTTTTATATTCTTTTCCGAACTTTTTTAATAATAGTTTTTCCTCAATCTTAATTTTTCTATTGAAATAAATCATCTGAATAATTGGTAAAAAAAAGAACACACTGCGAAGACTTAGTGAAAATCCTATCAGTAATAGAAAAGAACCTAGATAAAT
>CAZHDZ010000064.1:0-2617 GCA_964531275.1 uncultured Gammaproteobacteria bacterium | reverse complement strand
GAGTATAATTTTATTTTTAATCTTTCTTTTAATTTTTTCGTCCATTCTTGTTGAGTATTATATCCTTAGTCAAGTGATTTTTCCAAATCACGTTTATAAATTGAAATTGTTACGGGAGATGCCATAAGACCCGACAAATAAAAATCAAAGTCAGTCCCGAAATACTTGAAATAACTAAAATTAGGCGAGAATTGTTTTACCAGCTGATACTTCTGACTTTTTATTCTTTTCAGTAATGACTTTTTTGAAGTTTTAACAAAATAGGCGTCATCGATGGTGTCATTCGTTAGAACTATGTACGCAGGAAGCTTGAGTGTTTGCTCAGTAATAATCTCGTATTCAAAATGCCGCTGATACATAGAATTGTATTCTTTTTGATAGAAGTCATTTACTATATATTCGGGTAACAGCTGGTAAATTGGAATATTCTCAATTCCAATCATGGTTTTTTCAGGAATATTTTTAACAATCCATTGCGATGATGCTTTTTGCGGTGAAGGTTGCAACCGCATCTCAACCCAAGTGAATGTCTGAAAAATTTGAACGAGAAGCAAAATGGATAAAAGCAAGACAGCGATTCTTTTAAAAGTTGGCTGCACTTTTTTATAGAGAGTATCAAGTGAATAAGCAATAATTAAAGCACCAAAAGGAAGAAGTACAAGAACTCGATTACTCCCTGCATCCAATTTAAGCGACAGCAGACTGCAGGCAAACAATATAAATCCAACAAGTAAATAGACAATTCCCCTACTCACCTTCTTTTTTTTCAACAATTGATGCACAGTGTACGCGCCTGTTAATAGAAATGATATAAGAAATGCTCCATAGGTAACATAACCAAACGAAGTGGGCATTTGTGTTATGAAGTAGTAGAGCAAAGGAGGCAATTTTAAAGTGTAAATCTGACTTGGATAAGCAATCGCAATGGTATTTGAATAAAGGTAGTGGTAATACTCACCCGCCCGATAGAATATATCGGGTACTCCAAAAAGGATGCAGGTAGTTATGGACAACAACAATCCACTCGCAAGGATTTTAAGTTGGATTCTCTTAGCAAATATAAAATAGCCCAACACATATAGAACGAAAAGAGGCAGTGCGCTTATTTTAACTGCTATGGCACATGCTGTTCCGATTCCAGCCAGTAGAAAATGTACTGTTTTCTGACTTTGTCCAAATCTCATTGCAAAATACATCGAGACATGAATCCAAAAAAGTAAGGCAATATCGTATTTAAAATAATTGCTTAAAGAAATCCAGATTGGAGTCGCGGCAAAGAAAAATACTGCCCATGTTGGAGATATTTTTAATACACATTTGGCAATCGTTCCAAGGACAGCAATGCTCCCAACTCCAAAAAGCAATGTATTCAGCCTGAGAATTACAAATAATCGTTCCTGCAACTCCAATGAGCCCACAGATGATTGTATGGCAAACGGGTTTATAATTTTTAAAAGATAAAATGGCAATAAATACACACCGGCAATAAAAAACTCTAGAATTGGTCCATGCGCTGCTCCCTGCACATTTGAGGTGCCTGTTGAGAACATACTTCTTACTGCCTGAAGCTGATGCCATTCATCCATATGATAGGGAAAGGGATGGGAAGAATTAGGAATACCCCATTGAAGAACTAAACCCTCAGCAAGTATATACACGAAGATAATAAATACTACCAACTTATTGCTACCAATTATTTCCAGAAAATTTAGATTTCTTACTTTTTTTACTACTCCAAAAAATGTTCCGGTCAAAACAGCACCGTCTGACACAAGTTGCAGAAGCGGAAGTAAATAAAATGCTCTTATGTCTTTAACGTACCGAAAGTTTTTGTGAATAGAATACAAAATATACACAAAAACCATCGATATGAGTACATAAAAATATGGTAGCCTCTTGGATAACACATACAAACAGAGCAGGTACGAAAAAAGGGTGTATCTATAAAAAAGCATCAGCACTTTGACTCGCAATATTCCGGCCTCAGCATCCCCAAACGCAAAACGAAAAAACATAATGAAAGCACTCGCAAAGTTGCTTCGGGGAAGCCATAATACTTTTGCTTTTTTCTCAAACACTGTTAGCGCATTCTTTTCTTTAAGTTTGTTGGCAAACACATAGTCTTCATTATGAGAAAACTTCATATCAAATCGTCCAACTTTTTTCCAAATACTTTTTGTGAATGCCATTGACCGCGTAGCAGGTAAAAAGTCTTTTGGATTTACCTTATCCGGCATGACTAGCACATAAGGGGTTATTACTTTTTGAAAAACGGTTACAGCTTTTGCTTTATAATATCCGGCAACGACATCAATGTTATTTTTTTTCTTGAAAGGTGAGGTAATTTGTTCAAACCAATTTTTTTCCAAAAGACATCCGGAATCGCTTACTGCAATAATTTCACTTTTTACCCTTCTAATAGCTTCGTTGCGTCCAACTGACCGGTTACCTTTTTTGATACCAATTTCAAACCGTACTTTCTTGTGTTTATTTTCATAAAGTAATTTAAACTTTTTTAATTTTGAAAAAGTAGTGTCACTCGAGCCTCCGTCAATAATTACGATTTCATCTGGCGTTTTTGTTTGGGCAAGAAGTGATTGGAGAAAACCATCAATGG
>CAZHDZ010000063.1:0-3021 GCA_964531275.1 uncultured Gammaproteobacteria bacterium | reverse complement strand
ACTGAAAATGGAATAGTGCAAGACGAGCTAATAAAATAGCTATAATTACTAAAATAATGAAGCTCAAAATATAAATCTTATTCATTTTTTTGTCATTAATAGTTTGTTTTTTCATGCTAGATTACCAAAATCATTCCCGTACAATAGATACACTTTGCATGAGGTAGGGATTGGGTTGTGATAAATCAATTATCTCTACAACTGAAATCGTATCACCCACCTTCAAAGCATTAAGACGAATTTCATTATTGCCTTCGTCCTTTATACTCAAAGTCTTTAGTGCATCATTACCAATGAGTATTGAGCTAGGTCCAGCTTCGCCTACTATTGAAAATGCTACGGCGTAAGCAAATCCAAAGTAAGAACTTGGTCTGTTAAAAATTCTGCGTATTTTTCCAAAATACGTATTTGTTAACTTAGTGCTCTTCAAGCCACCTCTATTGAGGGTTGAAAGATAACGAAAAGCCAATGGAGATACAACACTCTTGGAAAGTGTGGGGTTTGAGTATTGTTCATTTGGTACATCAGCTTTGCTATTTTTGCCCTGAAAAAAAAGGGAAATAAACAGAAGCTCAATAATCACAACCAACAAGGGTATAATTATTTTTAAGGGCAAGCGCGTCACAATAAATCCTAGTCTATACCATTGAAGTATTGAATTCAATTCTTGAGGTTATTAAGTCCAGATTGGCACAACCTAACGCGGGTATCCCGGTGGCGTTTCGCCAGGAGACCAACATTGGGATGTCCCACTCCCACAATAGCTTGTATCACAATAAGCAAACTGTGCAAATATTGAAGGTATTTTTGAGCCTTGTCGTGAACCTGACGAATTCCCAAGAAAGATATTGAGCTTAATTTTCTTAACTGTAATTGCCGGTTTTGTATACTTATTCTGCATGACGGAGTTTTAGTAAATTCTTCATTGATTTTATGGAATACACACGTTCATGTCAAGGTGACCCAAAAGCCATCGCATATACAACAGTCTCTCTTTTACCATCTACATCTAACAGATTATTTATTTCTTCGTCTTTGTAGCCGCCGATTGAACTGCAAAAAATGCTTAGCGCTGTACTATTCAAATAAAAATTTTGAGCCAAGTGGCCAGCTTCACTTAATACATGTCTATATCCGCGATCTTTATATTTCACTACGTTTCTACCAAATACTGCAGTCATAACCACTATAAATGCTGCTTTCTTGCCCCACTCCTGATGAAAATACTTATGAAAATCAAATAGCTCAAAAAGTGCCAATTCCTCCAATGTATGTTCCATTATGTTGTAATGGTAAACCCCTCTTGGTAAATCTGTTTTTAGTGAGATGATATATATTTCCAAAGGATATCTTCCCCCTCCGGATGGGTAAAACCGTTGAGGTACTTGTAATTTTTTCCTATTTTTTAGTCCAGCACTAAAATATAATAATGGGCTCATTGTATTTATGCCAACTGGTTTTGAACTAAATATGCGATTAGATTGTCTTGAAAGTAGAATTTGTTTTAAAGACGCAATATCGGGAAATAACGGTTGCGGATCTGGCAGTATTATCCTATCTAGCCTCTGATAGCTCTTATATGAAATTTTAATCCATTCTTGGGGAATATCATCAATTATTATTTCACTTGGAAACTCATGCATTTTTGTTGATTCATGAAATTTTTCAAAATCCATTTCAGAATTGTCCAACAGGTTGTCGTAATGAAAGGTTGTATTAATTTTTCTTCTACTTGATTTGTTCTTCATAAAAATGGATGGGGTATATTATTGAACTCAGTATTATTATTTCCGAAAAATTTTTGAACTGATTCTAGCCTTTTCTTATTGATAACATCTTTTTTTTCATACTCATTAAGGTATAACGGCTGAAGATTTGGAATTATAACTTTATAGACAACACATCCAATTTCTTTAAATATAGGTGCTGTTATATCTGCGCCAAAAACAGTTAGCCCGTTATTTTTTAAAGTCTGTAAAACATATGCTAAGCTCTTTTTTTCCTTTTTTACCCTACTTTTGTTTTTAAAAAAGACTGATTTTGCCTTCAGTAAAAAATCTAACTCTTTAATCATCGATGGTGGAGACCAAAATAGTCCTCTATCTAATATAGATTTTATTTCTTGACTTCGCTTTGGAATCTTAATATTTTTTTTCTCCAACTCCATTCTTAACCATGTTCTTGTAAGAAATGGTTCAGTCATTGCGCCCAATAATGCCTCATTGATATCAACGCTCGACTTAGCACCAAAAGTTATAGCTGGGCCAACGCCGGTTCTATCAATAAGCACTGCCATAATCGTTGGGATTCCTAATTCTGTAGTAATATCGAAAACATTCATCTCAAGTTTATATCTCTCACATTTTGCAAGCAATTCTTTCACGTCAGCATTCTTGATTGTCGTGAGATCTAATTTTGGTACGCTAATCTTGTTTAAGTAAATACCCATAATTGCATCTCTCTCAATTACTTCATATATTCCACGCAGCAGGGTTGATTCAAAATCAAACCCAGCTGCTGCTCCCGTAGTTATATTTGGGAAAGTAAGAAAATTCTCGTCAATTTGTCTCTTATAATACAGGTACACTAGCTGTGCGGGTATAAAGCACTCCTTATTTTCTGTAATATTAGTACCTCTTATCCAACCGAGAGATTCTGATTGAAGGTAACCTTTAGATACACACGATGGATTGAGAGCGCTACCTAGCTTACTCATATGTTTGAAATCACCGGTTATTATGTTTTCATTTCGATAGGTGGATACACAAAATCGCTCAACTGCTTCCATGAGACACTTCAATAACGCTACCTCCTTTGAGAAAAAGGAGAGACCACTTACTGCAGATAAGTTTTTATAACTATAGCCGTCAGTATACTCTTTAAGATATCGTAGCTTGGCATAATAATGAATAATTTTAACCTCATCATTGTATTGCATCATTCTATCCAACTCTAAAAGCATCCGGTTTGACTGCATTACACTAAGTAGTTTTTCAATAGTTATTTTGTACGACATTTGAA
>CAZHDZ010000062.1:0-3253 GCA_964531275.1 uncultured Gammaproteobacteria bacterium | reverse complement strand
ATTTTCATTTGGGTGACTAGAGGGAATCGAACCCTCGCTAACGGGACCACAACCCTGACTTCAATAACTTTAAAGGTATCTGAAAATAGATAGAAAATCAAAATAGTAAATGAAACACCTTAAAATATCTAGTTATTGGCTTCTCATTGGTTATCACCCTAAACGGTAATTATCATCTCTATGGCACAATAGCGTCACAGATTTGTGAGGCTGGCGATATAGGAGAGATGATAATTCCTATCAAATCATTATATTTATCCCTTGACAAAATATAATAAGAATGTCTATATATAAAAATATACTTTAATGGTATAATGGATGTACTATGTTGAGCCAAACTACCAAGAAGGCGACTCAAGCGATCAACTTCTTTATTCGAAAATCTCCTGATGAAAAACTTGATAAGTTAAAACTTATCAAGTTGGTTTATCTTGCTGATAGATATCATATTAGAAAATATGGGAGACCGGTTGTAGGAGATATGTACGTTGCAATGAAGCTTGGTCCTGTTGCTTCTACCGTGAAGGACATCACTGAAGAATCTTCTTTTCTAGAAGTTGAAACGAAGAGTTACGCAAGAGAATATATTATCCCCTCGTCAGAAAATCTTGTTTTCTCTCATAAAGAAACCGACATGAAAGTATTTTCAAAGAGCGACATAGAAGCTCTAGAGTTTTCTTGTAGCAATTTTATGAATATAGATAGCCTCAAGCTTTCTGACTTTACTCATGATTTTCCTGAGTGGCTGAAACATAAACCTGTTTTAGACGCGAGGGGAGGAATTGCCTATATGGAATATGAGGATTTTTTTGAGAACTCAAATACAAACGCTGATAAGTTGTTTATAGAATCCGTAAATCCTGAGAGATTACAAGCTTCAAAAGAAGTATACAAGGATCGTGAAAAAATAGAGAAATGCTTTAAGTAATTTTTGCTTGTCCGTTAAAAACTTACCATGGCAATAGATTTCCCCCCAGATTTTTATATAAAGAAAACTATACAGGAGGGCTCTGTCTACTACTACGTCGATGAAGGATTAAACTCTAGTGATCCTCACTACTTTATTGTCTTGAATAGCGATCCACTAAATAGCCCTCATTTAGTGCTAGTTTGTGCTACCTCTCAATTAGTTAAGAAACTCGAACTTCTAGAAAAGAGAGGTTGGGATAAAGATACTCTAGTACTGATTCCTCAGGACGAATACGAACCGCTGACTACATACACGGCAATAAATTGTAATTCCACAATTCAAAGACCGATAAGTTTTGTTGTTGGAAAGCTAAAAAGCGGAGCTTCTGTAAAATGGAAGAAATGTCCTTGTTTACCAAATGAAATTCTCCATCGAGTAAAAGTTGGGGTTTTAACCAGCAATGAAGTTCCTCAAGAGGATCAAGAACTAATATCTATTGAGTAATTTCTGTAACAGCAAGGAGATTTTTTATATCAGACAACCTTAGGTTGTTTTTTGTAAATATAACTTTAAGCTTCGATTCTTACTTTTTTCTATGATGATTACTTGGCTTCAGTGATCCGCCATAAAATATCTGATATTGCTCAGGATCTGCAAGGACTTTTTTGAATGACATATTAAAATGGTTGTTGCTTGATATATAGCCCAACCGCTTAGCAGCTGCAGTAAAGCTTTCTTCGGAAACGTAGTTATGACATATCTTACCGAAGCTGCTGTCTTCAACTATGTGCTTTAATTTATAAGAACCGAACTTCTTATTTATTTTTTTTATTGGTGTAATCCAAGTAGTCAGCCACTTTATAGATGCTTCAATTTGTTTCTCTGTGGTGTTATCCATATCGTTAATTATTAATAAGGTTCGTCGACTGTTTCGACTGTCTCTAAATTTTCAAGAGCATACCCCATATCCTCATAAGTCTCCCAAGCATAATACTGAGCGTTTTCAATGCTTGAGTTTGCTTGTTCTATATTAGTGTTGGCCTCATCTAAGGCATCAGAATAATCGTCATTCAAATCTTCTAAAGTATAAACTTCATCTTGCCACTCTTGATTGGCTTCTTGGAGGTTGTTAATTCGTCCTAATTGAATAAAAATTATTACAACAAGGACTATGGTTGTTATTAGCAAAACTTTGTTTTTCTTGTCTTCCATAGAAGTTAGACGTTCTTATATAATCGTTTCCACATATAAAGTGAAAGAATCGTGAAGGGAACTGCCTGTAACGCCGCCATATCTGTATATTCTATTGGGTAAATAAGGGTTAGCCAGAAGAAATATACGGATAATAAGATTATAAGACGTTTGCCTAAGTATAAGATTCTTTTCATAAGTTTATTCAAAAATGATTATTTATATTTTTGAACGCATATATTTTTACATTCTCCTATACTCCACTTACTACACTCTGAACGAGGTTTAGGAGAACCATAATTAGCATCTGGTATTGCGATGCCACTCCCAATCTCGATGCTTTCTAAGCACGTATTATTTTTTTCACATGCATTAATGCATGATTGATACTTCTCTTCATTCGAAGTTGAACAACCTACTACAGCAAGAGAAAGCAGGCCCACACAAATAGCTAATAAGATTCTTTTCATATTATTTCTTGGGTAACCTGCCGCCGCTCTCAAGACACTCCTCTATTGAATCAAAGGGGATAAAATTTTTCGTCTTTTCATAGTAAGTTGTTCCTCGACCGTGGCAAATGTCGCTGTTACTCTTTTTGACTTGAGGGTCGCTGTCCTGAACATCTTCAGGCGTAGCGGAATCAATGTAGGAAGATGAACCAACTGAGCTAGGTCCTCCACTGGTGCAGCCTGCTAAAAAAATAGACAGGACGATTATAAGACCGAAGCTTACAAAATTCTTTTTCATAAATTTACTTTAACGGTAATCTTCCGCCGCTATCCAAGCAAGCCTGAATCGAGTTGTAAGGCACGAAGTTTTTTGTCTTCTCGTAGTAAGTCGAACCTCTCTCATGACAAATGGCGCTCGTGCTTTTTTTCACTTGAGGACTATCAGTCGTTTGACTCGGAACAGGGGTAGTTGCTTGGGGGGCCGGAGTAGTGTTTGAAGGAGTAGTCTTAGGCGTTACACTCGCTGGCTCACTTGCAGCCTTGGTAGCATCGCCGTTGCACGTGTCAGCGCTCCATAGGCCTTTCTTCTGCTCTCGTGCCTGCTTCGCCGCTTCCTTAAATTCTGCCTGATACTTATACGGATTGCTTTGGTAGGTGTATTCATTGGCGTAGCCCTCGGCAATCATCAGCTTATTGTAAAACG
>CAZHDZ010000061.1:0-3338 GCA_964531275.1 uncultured Gammaproteobacteria bacterium | reverse complement strand
GACCCGTAAGGTATTTCATGTCAATACCATTATCTGTTGCCCATTTCGTGAGCTCTGCACGTTCTGCTTCCATTTTTGAGCGAATTTCTTCACGGCTCAAATCTTTCAATGATTCTTTATTTGCTGCTCTTTTTTCTACTAACTCTTTCTGCTTATTTATAATAAGAGTTTTTTGAGCTTCAGTTATTTTACCTTCAGAAACCAAGCTTGAAAGTCTATCTTCCTGACGTGCAGATATATTAACTTTCATCTCGCTCTTATGTTCGGTGAATACTGCTTGTACGTCATCTCTGTTTAGCCCAAACTTATCTGCTATTTTTTGTACAAGAGAGTTAATGGGATCTGAAGTATTTGATTCTTGTGCAAACGCCTGGTTAGAACCAAGAACACATACTCCAATAACTGTTATTGCACCTAGAACTAAAAGTAGTTTTTTGTTCATATTGTTACACCTCCTTTCCTTTTGAATAGGCTAATAATAGCAAGCTGAACTTAAAGATGACTTAAAATATTAAATGCGCGAAGTTGAAGTGGGAAGCTTGACTATGAATTTAGTACCTTTATTTATTTTGCTTTCCACAGAAATAGAGCCTTTATGTGTCTCAATGATTTTTTTAGCAATTGCTAGTCCCAGGCCGTATCCTGGTGTTTTTGAACGAGATTTGTCAGCTCGATAGAACCTATCAAAAATATGCGGAAGGTCTTTTTCATCAATACCGATTCCTGTATCTTTCACTACAACTTCAATATGGTGATCGGTTTTTCTTGAAGTAAGAGTTACTTTAGAATTTTTATCACCGTATTTAATTGCATTATCTAAAAGAATTACAAATAATTCAGCTAGGCTCTGACCTTCTCCTTTTAGAACAAAATCATCAACTTGATTGCTTATCGCAACTTGCCTTTTTCTTGCTAATGGAACAACTCTATTAAGAGCTGTTTCCATGATCTCTAACAAGGAAACATCTTCTATTTCTAATGAGCCCAGTTTCTTTTGTTGTTGTGTAAGTTCAAGTAGATTCTCAGCTAATACTTGAAGGTTAACAATTTCCTCAAAGCCACTTTTAATCAGATGTTTTGCTTCTTTAAGTTGCAATTTATTTTCATCTAGTATTGCTACTTCAAACTCACTTCTCAGCGCAGTTAATGGAGTTTTTAATTCATGGGAAGCATCAGTAATAAATCTGTTTTGCTCATCTATCATTTCTTTTATTGGTTTCAAAGTCCTTCCAGCAAGAAAATAACCTAAACCGCCTGTTATCATTAATATCCCCGCATTTACTACTATAAGTATTAATAAAATTCTTTGCTTAGTTTCAGCAATAAGTTCAGGGTTCATTTGATCGCCATTAAACAGAAGCACTCTTCTTCCATTTGGTGGAGGAGGTACTGGGAGCGATCCTTCTTGCAGTCTTCTTTCTATGAAAAATCTCTGTGCTCTTTCGAAACGATCTATTTCTATTGTCCATGCTTTAAATATTAATACACTAAAAATTATGCTGAGCGACATAATTATAAGTAGATACCATGCTGTTAATTTAAATCTGGCGTAGTGAAAGGCAGTCATAGTTTAGGCTTCTTCAGATATTTTATACCCGCTAAATCCTTTTACTGTGTGAATTAAATGCTTATCAGGAAAAGGTTCATCGATCTTTGTTCTTAAATGCTTGATATATACCTCTACGGAATTAGGTAAAACATCAGCGTCATAGCTCCATACATGATTAATTATTTGCTCTTTTGTAATAACTTTATTTTTGTGACGGACAAGATATTCAAGTAAAGAATACTCCTTATTTGATAATCTAATTTTTTGATCGGCTCTTTTAACCTCGTAATTATTAGTATCAATTATAAGATTTCCAACAAACAGCACATTACCTATTGAGCTTTGTGGCCTACGGGTTAATGCTTTAACTCTGACTAATAATTCTGCAAAGGCAAAAGGTTTTGTTAGGTAATCATCAGCTCCTGAATTAAATCCTATTACTTTATCCTGTATTTGACTCTTGGAGGTCAACATTAATATGGGAGTATGAATTTGTTGCTCACGAAGCTTCTTGCAGATTTCTATGCCATCCATTCCAGGAAGCATAATGTCCAAGATAATAACATCAAATTGCTCAGATGATGCTAAATCGTAACCCCCAATTCCATCATGTACTATATCAACTGCATAAGATTCCCGATGTAAACCTTTTTTAATTGCATTGGCAATTTTATGTTCATCCTCAATAACTAATATTCGCATGCCCACATATTATACCTAAAGCGCTTAAAAGTAGCTTAATTATTTCCTACACGAGCCTTTTTTTAATTCATCAAAATTTCATTTCTAGGGTAAATGGCTTGCCATATCTATCCCCAAACTCATCATGTAAAGATATATTCCTGCTGTTGTAAAAATTATCGACACTGCCAAAGAAGTTGAATCCGCTAGCAAATATTGTATAATCCCTCCATGCCGGCAGAAAGTGATTATAAGCACCCCATTGATCCTCTTTCGGTTTTTCCTGCGCTTTTAACAAACCCTCTTATAGGAAACGGCGAGGTGGAGCTGATTGCCTCAGGTACTGATTACCACCTTGCGTTTTATGTTCTGATCGGTAAATTACCAAGTCTTGAAGAAGCAAGTGAGTATGTTAACTGTCAAAGAGAAATTTCTGACTTGGCAACTGACGAACTAGTTCTTGGAGTTGCAGTAAGTCTTAAGACAAATAAAAAAAGCTACGCTGTTGAATATGGAACAACAGGTGTGGGAATATGGGAAAAGATAAATCCTGAGGACAAAATTCTGCGTTTGGGGCCGACAATCCACATGATTAATGCTGGTAATCAGTAATTTTTCAAAACTTCTCGTGTCTCTTCTAAATTTTGCGTTGCCATAAGCTTTTCTCGAAGTTCAGCCGCACCGTCAAACCCTGAAATATAAATTTTAAAATAGCGTTTCAGAGGAGCAAAGCTCTTTGTGTAGCCGCGTTCTGAAAGCGGATGAGTAACCTTCCAAGTGGTTTCAAACAAATCTAAATGTTTTCTTAGTAACTTAATTCTTTCCTCTCTAGCTTGGGATGCATAGTCAACGGTTTCATCAAATACATAAGGATTTAAAAAAGCACCTCGTCCAATCATAATCCCATCAAGTCCATTTTTTTCCGCCAACTCCTTTCCCTGCTTTTTACTCAAGACATCCCCATTCCCTATTAAGACAGTGCTTTTTCCTTTTTGCTTTTTTATATTTGCTATTTTAGATGCTTCATCCCAGTGAGCAGGAACTAAAGACATTTCTTTTTGAGTTCTGAAATGCACAGTTAGTGCGTCTAAATCGTGTTCTAGGAGAA
>CAZHDZ010000060.1:0-3346 GCA_964531275.1 uncultured Gammaproteobacteria bacterium | reverse complement strand
GCTTCATGAAGAGCCTGAAGTACCTGGATATCTAGAAAAAGAGATAAGAAGAACTGCCCTACTTTCCGAGGGGATGACAATTGCAGTCGAGGCAATCTATAACATGGGTAAGGCAGGCGTTAAATACGACGGAAGTGACGATTGGACAATTGTTAGTGAAGACGGCTCTTTAGCGGGTCTTTTTGAGCGTACGATACTTATTACTGATCAAGGTCCAGAACTTATCACATATTTCCCGGGAGAAACCCTCTGATACAGTTTTAGCTGTTTTACTTCTAAATGCGGAGTGGTACTATAAATTCCATGAAGAAAAAAAGAGGTGATTTGAGTCATGATTTTGGAGAAAGGATAGAGGAAATAATTGAAAGGGCTATGCGTAAAATAAATGAAAGAATTGACGAGTGCACTATTATAATGAGAGAATTCCCATTAGAATGAAACAAACTAAAACCTCAATTGTAACTGAAGAATATCTTGATATAAAATTAGCCTTTTTAAAAGGCGAAATGCTAACTGAGCTTAAAGATTTTATTACTGAAAATACAAGTAAGCTTTATACTAGAATTGACCCTCTTCTGTCTGAACTTGAAGATAGAAGGGACGATCGAGCGCTCACTACAGAACAAATTGCACGGCTTGATGTTCGAGTTGCAAAACTTGAAACCCAAATTAGCCCCAAATCCTCTTGACAGCATCAAATAGTAGGCCTATAATTCCATCATTATGTCAATGTGGGCAGAAAAAGAAGCGGGAAAGTTTGTTAAATCAAAAGATGCTGTTAAGTCATCAGTTGCACGAGCGTACATAGCGGCTTCGGAAGCTTATAGAACTGCTATTGGCGAAATACCTTTACCTACACAGGTTCAAGAATTGTCTATAAGCCCTCTTCCTAAAGAGACACAGCAACTCATAGAACACCTTAAAAAAGACGGAATGGTTATTTATGATTTAAGTGGTAAGACGCCAGTTGCTTTACACGGAGAAGGAATGAGGTTTTCATATGTTAATCCAGTTTTGGAAAATTTCTCATCAAAACCTTCCTTAGTTGCATTTAACCCACATCCTGACAAGTTCTTTCTACAAGGAAGTCTGAAATTACCGCATGTTCAACAATTAGAATTATTAGATCAAGAAAAAATATTGGTTGAAAAAGCATACTCGGGAGCTGGCCTTTTGGTGCGTGAGTGGTATGCACCTGAATTAATTGAGGCAACCCATTCCCATTTTAAAGCAACTGATCAAAAGCTCTTTGGACCTGATCACAATTTTAATTGGACATGGACAAATACTTACGCAAGCGAACAAGCAGGTGCCGACCGCGCCTATGTCGGCGATTGGGGTGATGTTGGTCTCGTTGTCAGCTTTGTCAATCCTGACTTTGTCTATCCGAGTTTGGGGTTGGCTCCTGTGGTAGAAATTCCTCGGATTTAGTTTTTCGGAGTATTCATATTTCTTCTTGAATTTTTATTCTTGGTTTTGTAATCTTATTATTGAAGGCATTGAAGATATGAATCTTTTCATATCTCGCCTATCTGCATTTTCCGCAAGTTGGAGCTTTTTGTAATCTTTTGCAAAGAGGAATATTTGTTGAAAACAAGAAACTACGTGTACTTCTCTTTTTCTGCATAGTGCAGACAATTCAGTTCAATAGCAAGAGAAATCAAACTATGGTGAGAAAAGATGACGGAGAGGTATAACAAAAGGTGCCAACCGCGCCAATGTCGGCAATTGAAATGATAATGGTCTCAATGTCAACTTTGACAATCCTGACAATGTCAATCCGAGTTTGGGGTTGGCTCCTGTGATAGTTTTTTGTCCTTCAACTCACTTGCCCTTATCCACCCTCCAAGCATTTTGCCTATTTCTTGGAGAGTGAGTTGTAGCGCTATATAATCTTTATCTCTTATGCTTTTGCAGTCTTTGGCGAGTCGAAGAAGAACTTTGAGCATATCTATTTTTATACTCAATAATTTTTGAGTTTTGACTTTAGTTTCTGACATTGGGATGGAAAGAAGCGTTTCGATTGATTCAAGGGTAATTTTGTCTAGTTCTTGCCCTAGAGTATAACGTTTTGATCTTGGAAAAACGGATATGGCATGCGTTAAGTTAGTGTAAAAATCATAGATCCTTGTAAATATTGGGATGTCCAGTGGGAGGTCATTTTGAGGTGTGAGTGTGTGTGACTAGAATTAAATGAAGAATTTTTCATATAATGACCTTATCACAATAGAAAATCTCTTTCAAGCATGGAATGAATTTAAAAAGGGAAAAAGAAAGAAGACGGATGTGATGAGGTTTGAAAGAAATTTAGAAAATAATTTATTTGATTTACATGAAAGTCTGAAAGACAAAACATATAGACATTCTAAATATGAAGCATTTTATGTTAATGATCCGAAAAGACGGCATATACATAAAGCAAAAGTCACTGATAGAATTGTGCACCACCTTTTATATAAATATCTGTATGAATTACTTAATTCAACTTTTATCTACGATTCGTATTCTTGTAGAAATGAGAAAGGAACACATAAAGCAGTCAAGAGGCTAGTAATTTTTGTACGTAAAATAAGCAATAACTACACATCTTCTTGTTACGTATTGCACTTAGATGTTCAACAGTTCTTTGCAAGCGTGGATCATGAGATACTGCATGGATTGCTTAAAGAGAAAGTAAAAAATAAAGATATTCTTTGGCTTTTAAAGAGAATTATCAAGAGTTATGAATCTGAAAAAGGAAAAGGGATTCCACTTGGAAATGTCACAAGCCAAATTTTTGCAAACATATATCTTAATGGTCTTGACCAATATGTAAAGCACCGCTTGAAAATAAAATATTATATTCGCTATGCAGACGACTTTATAATTGTTAGTGCCAATGACAGATTTTTTCCAAAGCTGATTGTTCAATTAAGAAATTTTCTGAAAAGTGAATTAAAACTTACCCTGCATCCCAATAAAATTGTTCAGAGAAAATTAATATGGGGAATTGATTTTTTAGGATATGTCATTTTGCCGCATTACACTCTCCCCAGAACTAAAACAATTCGTAGAATGTTTAAAAAAATAAATGAGAAAAACTTAGTATCATATCTTGGATATTTATCTCATGCAAATGCCAATAAGGTTGTGAGAAAACTGAGCGAACTTTTATAGGTTGAATAGCTTCAATTTTTCTGGTAGAATATACGAACGCTTGTTTTTGCGTTGAGCGTGGTTATAGTATATAATCACTTAGCGCAAATTATGGCACATCAAGGTTCGATAGAAATAGACGGAGTTGTAAAAGAAGTTTTACCAAACACATTGTTCAGAGTAGAAATTGAGGGAGGGAAATTAATACTTT
>CAZHDZ010000059.1:0-3414 GCA_964531275.1 uncultured Gammaproteobacteria bacterium | reverse complement strand
CATATACCCATAATAAATAACAATAATAAAACCATATGTTAGTTTTTGACAGTCGGAAATGCTTCTAAAAATTCTTTTCCGAATTTAAATTTAAATTCTTCACGAAATGCTTTTTGGCGTGAACTATCTTTATAGCAGTTTCTGTATAGTATATCTAATAATACATAATAGTTTTTTTCCACTGGATTAATACTTACTGCCTTTTTCAAATCTTCTTCTCCTTCACGACACTGCTTAAGAGTCTCAAACTTGATTGTTCCACGTCCCGCAAAAGCCTTTGACGCATTTGGATAAACCATGAGTGCGCTATTAAAATATTCGAGTGCTAACATACTATCTCCGTACTGCTGAGAAAGAAAAAACCCGATTCTCGTAAGTGCTTCGGCATACAATCTTACCGTATTTAGACTTGTAGGGTTTGTGTCTGCAACTGAAAGTGTACTTTCAAAAGGAAGACTTATATTTTCCCAAGCCTCTTGGGAGCGCTCTAAGTACACCTTTTTCGAGGGTACCTCTTTCACATTCATAGCCTGCAATGACAAACCAAGAGGAACAAGAACAATATTTTTATCTTTAAACTCGAACTGGCCGGTAAAATATACAGGTCGGGTTTGGCTTATATAGAGAATCGCATTTGCGGCTTGTGAGTCTTGTTCACTTAGAATTATGTTTTTCTTTACAATCTCGTCAACGGCTTTATCCATAAAAGAACTGTTTGCAAGACCTCCTAACTCAACCACTTCGACATCCGGTCTTACTCCTAATACATAGTAAACATACCAAACATTAAAAAGGGTAGAGTCTCCACTAGCAAACAGGACTGTATCTTTGGGTAGCGATGTTAAGTAATCTTTACCCATATTCGTACCAAGTTCTGAATGAGACAAATTGGTCTTCTGGCCGTTGTAATAAAAAAGCATTATAGGGATTATTAAGAAAGCTAACATTATTATAGATGCGTATAGTTTCTTTGAAAATATTTTTTGTAAAGTCTCATTTATAAAAAATAAACCAAAAGAGGCCGAAAAAAGAAGAAATATAGAGGATAACAGGTTGAATCTCTCTGCAACTCCAACTATAAATGCGTTAACTAGTGGAAAACCGGCATAAAAATTAAATATCGGACCGGTTAGTAGAAACGCAAGAAGAATTGAAGAAAAAATTGTAAATTTCTTCTTCAAAAAAAGCCCAACCATCCCAAATATTCCCACTGCAAATATTGGTAAAGTTATGGAAGAGATAGTGCTCACCCAATAATACTTAAAAATAATGAGTCTCTCAAAAAAAGTTGCTGCTTCAAACATCCCACTACTGAAAGTGCCGTATGCTCTCCTTGTAAACAGGTCAAATAGGTCCTGAAAATTCTGCACTTGTTGCCAGTTAACCGGAGGGTGAAAAGAAGATGCAATCGGCACATACAAGTAAGGGGATATTCCGAGAAGGAATAGAGCTGGTAGAAGGAGCAACTTCCATTTTAGTTTTAATAATTTTTTCCAATTGGGAATAACTAAAATGATAGCGGAAGGTACGAGTAGCACTATAGTATGGTGATTGGTCAGTCCGAGCCCAAAAACGAAAGCCATGAGATAAATATAATGCTGCTTTTTTGTTAGATAAAATTGAAGGGCGAGATAGTAAAATAACAAGCATAAAGCATTGTTGAGTGCAAAGACTTCGGCTACTTCACTATAAAACCAGAATAAATATGAGAACGCAAGAACTGATGAAGTTAATAAAGCAACAAACCTATCTTTGGTCAACTTTAGTACGATTACGTAAAACAGAAATAAAGAAACTATAGATGAAAGCGCAGAAATATACCCAACCTTTACAACCGGTTCAACAGGTAATGGAATCATAGTAAAGATATGTCCTAAGAGAACAAAAAGGGGATAACCGGGGGGATGAGCTACTCCCGCAACATAAGCAGCTGTTACCAAATCACCTATATCACCACCTACTATATCCGTGGAAACACGAGTAACGTAAAGCAGTAAGCAACAAACAATAAATATGGCAAATGGAATGTTTGCTGCGTGCTTTTTAAATAACTTTTTCAACACAACAAATTATAACAAGTCAAGACGCTGAAAAAAAAGGTCTGATTTTAGATTTTATCGAGTACACCAGTAGCAATCACTTCCACCACCGGCTGATTTACATGTGGTTCCGGCTCCTCCTGTAGATGCAAACTGGGTATTTGCATCACGTTGCTTTGATTTGGATCCAGGAAGGTAACAAACGGTCATATCGTTATTGGTTTCATTAAGATATATCGCAGAAAGTGCAGCTGTTGCTGTTGTAAACGATGCCTTTAGCTCTCCATCATTTATTAAGTCTGTCAGACAACTTGAAATAAAACCTGCTCCTCCCAGTTGAATCCCAGCTGGATTCGCAGCGCCTGCTGCTGTCTGACATGCGCCTGCAGCATCCCATGGCATTTCATTGTGGGTTGTATAATAGCGTATGTTTGCATTCAAAAATTCTACCGTAATATTCTCATATTTTGCATCGGTTCCTTTCTTCAATTGCTCAAAAGGGTCAATTGTTGCAACAAGTGCAGCTGCCAAAATACCGAGAATTCCAATAACAACGAGAAGTTCAATAAGTGTAAAACCGGAAGAGAGTGACTTGAATCTTGAATTTTGAGTTTTGAATTTTGAACCAAATTTATTCAATATTCTATATTCTATATTCAATATTCTATTCTGGGCAGCGAATACTTTCATTAAGACCATCATAATCATAATGAAAATATCTTGTCAAGAGGGAGTTTGTAGAGCCTGTTCAAGCGTAAGTCTTATGTTGATATTATTATTGTTAAGGAGTGAGTAAAATCCCTGCAGTCGCGTCAAGATACCATATATTCGATTCGTTCCTTCAACATTGTCATCTGGAGCGGTAGCTTGTTCGAGCAGTAGTTCTCGAAGTGAAAAAATAACATCATCAATCGTTGAAAGAGTGAATTCATCTGATAACTTATCAACTACTACAAGCGGGTAGGGGAGAGTGTTTTCTAAAAGAGCGTCCCTTAAAATTTGAGTGAATGAGGCGTTTACGGGACCTCCTTGCTTCGTATGAAGTAAAACAATGTTGCTTCTTGAAAGGATTGTCGGAAGTAAAGATTCAGTGCTTCTTACAAAGAAGAAAACGTCAGCATTATTCGGAAGCTCCTCAAGCGTTTTTAACAACGCGTTCTGTGCCTCTGTTGTTACTTCATTATTAACAACAATAATTTTTTTCTCGGAGTCGGAAATTTTATAAGATAAAACACGTTTCATCTCTCGTGCTGTATCGACAACCACTTTTTCAGCAAATTCCACCACATTATAATCCTCAATTTTTTCTGCCGTTTTTGTCCTTTCAAGATAAGCCAACTGGTCCTCTAATTGCCCAACCAAGACAATACTTCTC
>CAZHDZ010000058.1:0-3432 GCA_964531275.1 uncultured Gammaproteobacteria bacterium | reverse complement strand
CAAGGCCTGTTACAGCCTCGTTTTAGTTGCTCGCTTGGCGGGACAGCTTCCGAACTTTTGAGTGGGAGAGGGCTTTCCCTGATCCGGAATGTATTCTGAAACAAGCCCGACAGTTACTCGCCCTCACCTGAAAAAGTCTTTGAGGAACCTAACGCTACAACTACAAATTCAGATACTCCTCCGTAAATTACCAACTTCAGTCCAAATTGACGTAGAAATTCGGTTGTCCAGACTGGAGCCGAAGTTTCCACAAAAGCGATAGCAGCAACAACACAAAATACGAGAATAAGTACTTGTTTTCCAGTAAATGTGTTCATGAGTTTCTTTATTATTGCGGAAATTTCTTGAAACAATCCGCCTTCTTTATCTGATAGTCTTTATCTGCTGAATTTAGAGAGCTTTCCAAATCAAAATTATTGCCTTGTCTCTTCAGGCCAGCCAAACCATTCGCTGCTTGTGAATATGTTTTTTGTTCTTTATCCAAGCAGTTCTCCAAGTTATCGGCATTTATTTTTCGTAGCTGGGCTTGTTCTTGGGCTTGTTGGTTTTGCTGCTCCAACTTTGCCCTGTCCCTTTGGGGAATGTAAACGACTAAGTAATAGGCAGTTGAAAGCCCAACAACCAGAGCCGAAATTATGACACTCAATTTTACTACTCTGTCCATATTTATTGGTAAAAGCTCTTTATAAGACTATTGTACTTATTATTCAATTGATTGCGTGTAGCAATTTTTGCGTTGAATGCCTTTCTGTCTTTTTCAAAGCTCGAATATGCTTTCTTATATTTAGAGTATAAGTCGTTGTAATCATTATACGCACTCATACTGCCGTTTTTTGCTGATTTTGCCAGTTTATCAAGTTTGTCTACCATTTTGCTAATTTCTCCATCTCGACTGTCCAAGTCCCTTCTTGAGGCATTCAACTCCCTGTCCATCCTTCTTATCGTAGAGAGAAGCCCATCAATTTCTTTTTGCGTATTTACAGTATCAATGATTCCGGTATAAACAAGTCCATTAGTCTTATTCAAAACCTCGATTTTTCCAAGGGGACTCGACTGATCTTCCGTTGCATCTACTCCAAAGTCACTAAGCTCTATTTCAGAAGCAGCGATACCAGATTCTTTTATAATGCTTGGCGTAGAGCCAATTTTGTTACCTAGACTTGTAGTCTCAAGGAAACAATACCCTGAATCATAATTTGAGTATTCCTGAGGACATTCTACCCCCACTGCTATATGTTGATCCTCTGGAAAAAGGAAGAAGGAGGCTCCATACCCCAGCTCTCTTAAGAGAGAGTAGGCTAGATAGCTCTTATCAGAACAAATCCCTTTGTTTTTATATAAAGTCTCATAAGGGTAGTCTATCTTGGGCACTACAGATTCCCTGTTGTTAAACTCGTCGTAATCATAGGGAATTGTCTGAACAAATGAGGCCACCAATTCAACAATTTGATTCTCATTGAGATTATTTTCTTTCCCAATAGACCTTATCGATTGTGCCAACTCACTTACGGTGGTATCGCCATAAGTTTCGCTAATAAATAATTCGTTTCTTTTTTCCAGTACTCCTAGTAGTGATTCCCCATTAAAAACACTATCGGCAGGAAGGGCATTATAGAATTTATAATATGAATCGTATAAGTTCCGATCCAAGGAATAATTTTTACCCTTATATTTCCAACTAAATGTCGCTGTCTTTTCCCCTTCGGGGGCTGGTACCTTTTCTTCAATCGTTCCAACTGCTACATCGATCTTATTAATCTTCCAATATCCCCCCTTCATCTTGGCCATAGTCAACTCAAACCCATCTGCATTCTCTGTTTTTCCTATTGTGACTTTTGCAGAATTTCCATCTATGATTTTACTTCTTATCTCAAATCCTCCAATCGTACTAATCTTTTCTTCATTAATTGTTTTAACAATAAAACGAGCGATACTATCGTCCTTTTCTGAGATTACTGCTGCACCGTTGTCTATTTGTGACTGGACAACGGGAGAGCTAATCAATTGATCACTCAAATAAATAGCTAATCTTTTGCCTACATTTCTTTGAGTTATTTGAGAAAATAGTTTTGACCCCTGCTCATCAAACTGTAGAGCAACATTGATGTTACCAGAATCATTTCCTGAATAATCTACGTATGCGTCCTTCACGTACTTTCCCGAAAGCCCCGTGGAGACAAAGGCACTTGCATCTTTGCTCTTGTCAGGATTTTCCTCTTTAATCTCTAATACGGAAACATTGAGACTATCAATCCACTCTTTTGATTGTGCTGGCGTTTCGTCAAAGTTTTCTGCAATGCTGCCAATATCTAGGTATTTATCAACCTCAATGTCGTTACTGCTAATGAGAGCTTCTCTTAATCTATACAAGGAGTATTCTGGTGTCCCCACAATGTAATAGATTGCTCCTGCAGAAATAAGCAGTATAACAATAACAACCCCAGAGGTTACTTTTAGTAATCTCCTTTTCCCCTCCCTATCTTTACTGACATGTGCATATATTAGTGCTGATATAATCGGCAAAAATACTCCTAGCAAGGTGGCAGTATAGGTATTCAGCTGTAAACGATTTGCTATTCGTCTACAGTAAAAAACGCTAAATACCCACGAAGAAAAAGCTATCAAAATTAAAAAGGATACAATGTCCTTCATCTCCGGCGAAGTTACTTTTAGTAGGTCTGATATTCTTGGCATTCCGGCATTGCGAGAAATTAATATTGCAATGATTGTTCCCATCGCCCAAAAAAACCATAGGAACGACACCGTTCCAACCATCTTTTTCTTAATTATCGAAAAGATGCTCAAGCCTAAAGTCAGAACACCAAATACTATGACAATCCGCCAAATATTTATCGCTCCTGTAGCCGCCTTGGCCTCATAAGTTAAATTAGCGGTATTTATTGCTAAAGTTGAACACAGGATAAGAAACCCAACAGAAAATACGACCGCTGTAATGAAGGCCTTCGTAATGTCTAATTTTTTACTCCAAAGGAATTTTACGAGCTTAAGCATATCCTCAATTAGTGCTCTTTATGGAGAAAATTTAGAATGTCTTCCTTCTTATAACGACGATCCTTACGTTCTCCAAAACGAATAGCCTTCAGAATTCCCTTTTTATCCCACTGACGAAGGGTATTTGGATGGCATTTCAGAATCTCAGCTGTTTCCTTGAGGCTAAGCAACTCCGGCATATCAGAAATAGGTGTATTTTGGCTTGATTTCATACCTAACATTTGTTACCATTATTGTACAGCGTGTTTTCTATCCCGTCAAAATGAGAATGAGTATTTATGTCTTCCCACCCTGCCATAAAAGACCTCTTTGGCATCCGCATTGATAAGTTTTTGTCTAGTCTGTCAGATGAGGCAAAGAGAAAAATGTGGCCTATTGTTAATGCCCTGCGTCTTGAGCTTGAACTATCAGGATCAACGA
>CAZHDZ010000057.1:0-3476 GCA_964531275.1 uncultured Gammaproteobacteria bacterium | reverse complement strand
TCTTTTGTATTAATATCGGAAAGCCTGTTGATATAGAGACATCCTCCCCCTTCTTTGTACTTGCCCAATTTCAGCAGAAAATCGTTTTCTCCTTTATCTTCTCTTAAGCCGTTGACGGTCATTTTAAAAACTTTCAAGCCATAGAGGGCAATGTTTTGTTTGCGCGGAGCAAAACCTATCACCATCCATTCAGCCTCCTTGCCATTTGCATACGTATACTTCCTGCGGCCAAAACCGACGATCGATGCACCCCACATTTCCGGCTTGGCTTTCGTCACTTTCTCCATCATGTCACAAATGACAGAGCAATCTTTTCGCTTTTCCGCGTCTCTGATCGTGCTCAAAAATTTCTTTACGCTCGCCTTATTTACTTGTGTTTTTAGTTCGGGCATACGTGATTTTTGTGGATTAAGCTTGAACGGAATTAAATTTGAAATAGAAAGTATTTTTATTATAAATTCGACCATCAACAACTCTTTCAACTGAATAATCCGGCGATATTTCTAAAGATGAATCCAAGAGTTTTAGTGCTTTTTTAATCATGTACATACCAATTCCATCACCAGGAAAACCTTTAGAATTCTCTCCAGAAACCTTCAAATCAAAAATACTGTCCAGCTCATATTCTTCAATCCTCAGGCTTATCATGTCGAAAGATAATATTTTGGTTGAAACATCATACCGAATATCTATACGAGAACTAGGGTAAGTATATTTCAAGGCGTTATTTAAAAAATGATGGATGGCAATATTAAAAAGCTTATAATCAAGCGGGAGTAAATTACTAGCAGCAACCATATCATCAATATAAATTCTTATACCAATATCCTTCTCTCTAAAATCCTCATAATAAGGATAAATGATATTCAACAATACCTTTTTAAGATTCTGAGGAAATATATTTGGTTGTATTTCACCGCTCAAAATTTTGAAACCGGTGATCTGAGACTGTAAATCAATAATTCTTTTTGCTATCTCAAATATTGATTCTGACACTCCTTTCAAATCTCCTTCAATTGCCTCCTTTATTTCTGCTATTTGTTGACTGTAATTTTCGGCTTTTGCGAGCTTTTCTTCTGAAATTATTGATTCTATTTCATCTTGCAGTCGAGAATGTGTGGTAACTAAATTATGAGAAAAAATTGAGAATTGAGTTTCCTGAGACCTTTTGATACTTAACAACGTATCTAGTATATTCGCGTACGCATCTGCCGTTCTACCTGCAATTCTTGATGTGGCTAGAGCATCATCTGATGTTAAGCCGACTATTCTGACAGCACCAAAGGAGTAAGTTCTGTAAACTTGTCGGAAACCATTTAAACTGCAAGAATCTTCTTCTCTACCTTCAAACAATTTACTTTTTTCAAACAAACCTACTGTCGAATGAATGACTTCTCCATCGCTGCCCTTCAACTCAAAATAAATCATTTTTTAATTTTTGATCTCCCTTCGATAATTTTCTGTTCGAGTTCGTATATAGTTGAGTTTTTTGAGAGATAGGCATTTGCTCCCCGGTTAAAAGCATCCACGGGAACATCGTGTGCAGAATATAAGACCATATACTTACTATCCGCATAGCGATTCTTTAATGCAGTTAGAATTGAAAGCCCTTGTTCTCCGGACTCGATTTCTCCAATGCCTTTATAATCAATAAAAATAATATCAGCTTCACGTATTTCGGAAATATCAATGTTTGGAGCGTCCTTTAGTTGGGAGACTTTTGCCCAGCCTGCATCCTTAAGATTCTTAATCTTTTTCTTAAGATCCAAGTCATCGATAAATAAAACTCTGGTATCTTGTTTTAAAACGTTAACTTCTGCAGATGTGGTCTCTTTCTGGTTGATAGCCCTACCTTCCAGATCTTGCTTTGGCAAATGATTATTAATAACAACCTTTTGCACCTGTTTAGCTTCTTGTCGATTTTCTATTGAATCTAGCCCTTTAGCCCTTGCTTCGAGTCTGAAAATATAAATTACGATCGCGACGATAATCGGTGCTAATACAGCAATAGTCCAAGGATTCTCGATAAAAGCTTGCATTTATAGGATTGTATCATTTCCTCATAGATACTATTCTGTGCCAAACTGTTTCTCAGTTATTAAAACTGTTGCTGAAGTAACTACAACGAATAATGTATAAAAAATGGCAAAAGAAATAATCCAGATCAACCACCGCATTTTTAGGCTCCTGCTTTTAGAAAACTTTTGAGCAATGAATTCCGTTACCTCTAATACTAGCCAAAACATAAAAGTCCAGGACAGCCAGTAGATTATTTTTATAATAGTACCGCTAGTATTATCTTTAAAATAATTTAGCACTCCCAAAATAAACGAAAATTCCAAAATTCTGAACCAACGATCTGAAAGGTGCCACAATAAATTTATATTGTGCTTTCTAATCTCTGTAGTTATTTCTCTGTATGGTTCCATTAGAAATATTTAAAAAAGTACCTATTTGGATCGCTCGATACTGCATCCACTCGTGTTGTGTTCTTCGGTCTAAAACCTTGCGTGGTGATTTGCTATAAGGGTATCTTAGCGCACTTTCATTTCCAGTTCCTATATTGTCTCGATCAAAAACTATTCATCTCTCGACTATGAATCTTTAAGATTACGCAAGAAGAATTTACCTTTGTCGGTAAAATTGATTCTGTCCACACTACTATCTGCCCATTCTACCAACCCATTGACATCTAATTTTGAAAGTGCTTCGGGGTCAATATATCTAATCTTACTTGGCTCTGTTTCATAGTAACCTCTGTATTTATAAACAAGCTCATTCGCTCTTCGTAATGCAACGAGATTACCTTTTTGATTCATGAATTCGGTTAACTCTTGTTTCTGTTTATCTTCATAAGAAGAATTGTCATCAATACTTTTTTCAAGTTTAACCTTTGCTTCGGATTTCTTCTCAAGCTCTTTTAAAGTATTTAGCTGACTTGTTGCTTCTTGCGACTTATTTTTATAGTAAATACTTTTTTGCCTATCAAGTTCCGACTTTCTTTGAAAGAAAAAAATTAAACTTTTTCGGTGTGCAAGGACATTCAACCAGGGTATACGCCACAGCATTAAATAGGTAACGATAGCAGGGATAGAAAAAAGCCAGAAGAAATTAATAATCGGCGCTAGAACATCTTGATCCCAAAAATCAATCCCGAAAAGGGTAAGAGGTGTCTGTAGAATATGCGCTCGAGACAAAGCATAATCAATTAATGAGACCTTACCCGAAAAATCATCTACTGAGATAAAGAAAAGAGTGTAGAAAAATTGCCAATTCCAAGCGATAAAAGAAAATACAAAAGTAAAATAAATCGAACTATTATTTTTGTCTTTTAGCCATTCCTTAAGTGAATCTGCATAGCCATTCGTTTCCATTGCTGCGGGACCTGGATTCGAACCAAGATACTATCCTCCAGAGGCATATGTCCTACCATTAGACGATCCCGCAATGAACACAAGATACCGCACAAAAGCGCT
>CAZHDZ010000056.1:0-3514 GCA_964531275.1 uncultured Gammaproteobacteria bacterium | reverse complement strand
ATTCCTGATAAAACTCGTTTCTTTTCCACAATTAATTTCTGCTTACTCTTCTTTAGTAGTATTATATCATTCATTTTCTCTTTCTAAGAGGGTTTGAACGAGTTTTTTTATTTGGTCACGAACTCTTCTTGCGGTACTTTTCCCTTTTTCATATGGATCTTCAATGTCGTAATAGGCAATTTTTTTTCTACCGCTTAATTCGTCGGGAAATTCTGCTTGTTTGCAAAGTACTACAATTCTGTCCGCTTTTTTAACCATTTCATTTGTCACGAGCTTTACGTTTTGCTTACTAATATCAATCCCATCCTCTTTCATCACTTGTACTATTACCGGCGCGGGGTGTCCTTTGTACTTAGCTACTTTATCAACTATTCCTCCACTTATTGCTCGTCCTTTTATAGAGAATGAGTTGAAATATCCCTCGGCAATCTGACTTCTTCCAACGTTTGCCTGACAAATAAAAAGCGTTGTCTTCATTCTTTCCTCACTTTCTTGACAATTCGGGTTTTTGGATTAAGAAACAATTCCATTCCGGTTTTTAGTGACAATATATTAATACCTCCAATTGCTGGTACTCCATATTCTCGCGCTCTTTGGGCACCATGAGAACTTAAACCGGCATTTTGCAAGATTAGTCCGTCGGCATGGGTGAGTAAATAGTCCTGACCTAAATTGAGGGTTTGAGCAGCAAAAATAATTGTCTTGCCGGAATTATGGAGTAATTGTATGTATTCAGACAAGCTTTCAGGTTCTGAGAAATCCTTTAGGTTTATCACAACTCCGGTAACTGGACCTTTATCAGGGTCTGAAAGAAATTTACCCTTCATTTCATTAAAATCTTCCATGACGTGTTCATCAACTGATAACTTTTCGACGTCTTGTTCCCGAATTACGTGAGGGAGATTAAGCTGAGTATAATTTTCAAATGCCTGTTGCCGCGCTGAAATTATGTGACGAAATGAACGCGGATTTGTAGCCAAACTAACCAATTCTTGGGGATAAACGGAATAAATGTCTCCTTCCGGAAATGAAATTTTTCTGTTTAAAGCTTCCAATGAATCACGAAGAATAGCATACTCTCTTACAAAGTGGTATTTTACTGTTTCACGTAAAGCCATATATGTCTGGGATGCTTTCAGAATGGTATAGAAGTCCTCGCGTTTTTCATCAGAGAGTTGGCTGAAAAGCATGTCCTCGGTTTCCCTACGCTTGTTTTGTTGTTGAGAATGTCTTTGCTCGCAACTTACTCCACTCCTCAATCCTTCCACATGACTTTTTAAGTGCTCCATGGAATCTTTTAACCGCTTATGGCGAATTTCCAACATTTCACCAACAGAATAGTGCCCAACAAGTTCCCTAGCTATTTTGAGAGCTTGCGCGGCACTTGGTGCTCTTGAAATTGATACATCTGCTTCAGTTATTGCACTTCCCTCCAATCCCTGATTGAGCAATCCGAATGTGCGCTGTGCATCCTCGTCATCCATCTCAAACGTGCTACAAAGCTCTGCCAGCAGTCTTTGCGAATAATAAAATCCTAACCTTGCTGCTTTTACAAAATCAACACAGGATACGGTCCTCAAATGCTCTAAAATACTTGTGCTAAACTCTGACAATTCTGAGGGTTCGAGCATGTCTATATTCACTAATTTCATCTGTGAGATAAATGCTTCAATACTAGGAAGCTCTACTTCTTGAAACTGGTCCATAAACATTGCGGCATATTCACCCATTCGATAAGTAAATTCCTGATAGGTAGTCATGCCTGCTTGACCCTCGTTTTCTCCAAAACGCGTAACAAGCTCTGAGAATACAGGGTCCTGGAGATAGAGCCCCATTTCCGGATACAAGCCTTTTTCCGGTTCTGCATCAATCGCATCTAAATATTCTTTTCCCAGAACATCAAGGTATAGCTTCTTATTTCTCGGAAAACCCGCATAAAATGTAAGCGAATCAACAGCAATACTAAAATATGGTCTTCCACCGATAAAATAGGTATGCTCGAGCGGTAAATCCGTGTCTATATCATAGCCCATCTGCTGCCTACCCAACTGAATTGCTCCTGGCACTCCATTCTGGCCGGTAAAAATATACGCAAATACACCAAAATCCATCTCTTTAGGATTGGGAAGTAACTCAGAAAAGTTTGAATCACTAACGATAGTTTTTTCTGTACCCAGAATGTCCTTTTCCTGTTTTGCGATTTTTTTAAGTTTTTCCTTAACACCGTCAAGTGTATCCTCAACAGTTTCGTGTAAGTCAACAGAGTCAAGCTCCGTCGTAAGCTTTCGTGACTGGACCAAATAGACAGTTCCATCAGTCACAACAAATTCAACATCTTGTGCAACTCCCCCAAATACTTCTTCGGCTTTTTTCCCATAATTAATGATTTCTGCAAGAAGTTGCTCTGAAATTGGCAGTTGTTCAAAATTATTTGACTCACCAATCTCTCCTGTCTGATTATTTACTATGAGTGCACTGCCGTGGATCATTCCATCCACCAGCTTTTGTCCAAATCCAGGTACGTATTGCACTAAAGTTTTATCGCGGTTTATTTCTGTGTATATAACACCGGAAATATCAGGTGTTATGAGGCGCTGCACTACCACTCCCATCTTTGGCTTTTCAGAAATAGAATGTCTGTTCAGAATATGAACAACTTCTTCCGAATACGCTTGTTCGTATATGTCTTTGAGCCTAATCTCTACATCGTTATCATCTTTTATGTAATGCGTATTGAAAACGCCCGCCATACTTATAGTATCCCCATCCTCAACTGTTGCCGAGCTTCTGAGGGCAATTGCACCACCCAGTTCCTGCTTTCTTTTAATTACAGCCTCAACTAAACCAGAAGGTAATTTTTTATTCGTTTTATATTCTTCAAAGGCATGCGTGGGAATAACGCTACCAGATGGAACTGGCAAACCTGCTCTTAGCATTTCTCCCAATCGTGCAGCTTTCCCACCAACGGTCTTAACATCGCACAACGATATTGTTGAGAGATCCAACAACAATAAATTCTTGGTACAAAGTTCTTCTATTTGGTTGGTAATATGTCTTTCTTTTTCCATAAAAAAACCTCCTTTTCAGGAGGTTAAAATTCACTAACACAGCAAAAGTAACCCCCTAACTAGGAAGGCATTGCCAATTACTTAATAAATTATTTTTTCTTTTCATATATTCTTAAATCTTCCTTTTTGCAGCTCTTTTGAACCCCGTGTAACAGTTGCTACACCAACTCCCAGGTCGTCTGCTATTTTGTGCTGTGCCACTCCACTTTTAAGCCTTTTTATAATCTCCAACCGTGTTGGTATCTCTATCAACTCCTGAGGTGTGAATATGCCCAAAAGAAACTCACGCATCTCTTCATTTGATTTAATCTGTAATAACGTTTGAATAAGAAAATCTAAATGTGAATTATTCATAGATACTATTATACTAGTGTACTAGTATTTTGTCAAGAAGTGAGCTAAAGTGCGTTTACGACTGCCTTAAATTGCTCGCCACGGTCTTTGTA
>CAZHDZ010000055.1:0-3645 GCA_964531275.1 uncultured Gammaproteobacteria bacterium | reverse complement strand
GGTAATGGTTCAGGCATAACTCAAGCATACAGTTTGCAGCCGAATGGGTCAACTTGACAAGTTACTATTGTACTAGTATAATAGTACAATAGTATGAATAAAAAATATCTAGATCAATTGATTAGGGTTATTCTTAAGGCAAAAAATCGGGATGAGGTATTGAATTTACTTGAGGGAATTCTAACACCCCAAGAGCTTATTGAGATCCCGATGCGACTTGAGATTGTGAAGCGATTGAAGAAAGGTGATCCTCAACATCAGATAGCTGAAGATCTTCAGGTGGGTGTGGCTACCGTAACGCGAGGATCAAGAGAAATAAAGCGAGGTAAATTTAAATATGTATAAAGTAAATAAAAAAGTTACAAGTGAAAAGATAAAAGAAACAAATTGGCAGCCTTCCGATTAAGGAGGATAGTTTTGCTGTGTGGAAAAGACACAGAGAATTATAGACCTCCTGAAAAGGAGGTTTTTTATTTTATGGAAAGAGATAAGGGGAAAAAACATCACCAAAAAGAAAGTGAAGAGTATGAGAAAATAGGTGAATCAGATTACTTGATACCTTTTTCTGAGATTACCACGAGGCAAGAACCTTTAATTGGGGGGAAGGCTAGGAATCTTGCGTTTTTGGCTAGAAGTGGCTTACCAGTTCCTGATGGTTCTTGTATTCCGATTACCGTACATCACTTCTATAGAGAAAACCATTCGTTACCAGAGGGGTTGGTGAAAGATATCTTAGATTTAAAGAAGAAATTGGGAGGCAAGGTAGCGATTCGTAGCTCGGCAACGTTTGAAGATGGGACTGATCTCAGTATGGCGGGGGTATTTTCTTCACATTATATTTCAGACGATAAAGATGTGGAGGTGGCGATTAGGTCTATATATCGTCAAGCGGAATCTCCTGAGGTAGTTGAGTATTTGAGAGTAAATAGTGTAGACGAAAGGGATGCCGAAATGGGTATAGTAGTTCAGCAGCTCATAGAGCCTGATTGTGCGGGGGTATTATATACAAAAATAAACGGCACGGGGGTTTTAGTGCAATATGTCCGCGGATTCGGTGAAAGATTGGTGGACGGTAAAACTCATGGTGCTTCTCTATTATTAGCGAAAAGAAGCGGAATGGTGGAGCAATCAAGTGGCTACAGTCACACTTCTATATCACCTAGAATAGTAAAAAAAGTCTATGAGCTTGGAAATGAGATTGAATTTTTATATGGGGATTCCGCTCAGGATGTGGAGTTTGCGATTCAGGACGAAAATGTTTACATACTGCAATCTCGTCCGATGACGCGGGTGCTAGAAAATATTGAACTGGAGGAGTCACCGCTGGATACTCTAGAGGCGACAAAAGAAAAGTTTAAGGAAATAGCGGAATCTGAGAAAAAAAGGCTAGGTACAGAGCAAGTAATTCTTAGCGATTCTAACTTCAGTGAGTTACTTCCTCATCCAACAGAGATGGATATAGGAATCTTTTCTTATATCTTCACTGGTAGTGATGGAATACCAGGTGCTATACAGCTCGGTAGAAGAGAAATGGGATACCACATAGATGATTCGTCTATAGGTTATATGCATTATGTAGGAGGAAGGCCATATTTTAGTATTGCAGGTGATGCCCTGACGTATTATATGGGTATCCCGGAGACAAGAAGAGAATACTTAGACACACTAGTGACTGAATATCTAAGAGCCATAGAAGAAGATCCAGATAAAGGAAATTATCCAGAAATCGGACTATATTTACAAGATCCAGGCTTAAATGATCTAGTATCCCGTTATGGAGAGAAGGCACAAGTTTATAGTGAGATTTATCAAGAATTTATTTCAGATATTGAAAGACAGGCTGATATCTTCGCCTCGGAGTACAGTTCTCGGAGAATGATTAGAAGTCAATCGAAATTGGAGCAGGATGGCATTGATAATGCGTCTGTTAAAGACTTAGTAGAGCAGAGTGAAGTTATTCTTGAGCACATGAGAACAGTCTCGTGCGTAGACTTCGTTAAAGCTGCTCGATTAGGTTTCTATTATTCACAGAGGATGCTTTCTGAACTACGGAAAGTTGGTATAGAGAACGAGATAGAAGTTTTTGCCCAGCTGACACAAGGCCTAGAGGGTAGTGAGATTACAGAGGTTAACATAGGATTAGCGAGAGCAGAGTCAGACGAAGCAGCGTATGAAATGGCTTCTGGGCTAATAGGTCACTATAGTACCGAGGAAATGCTCGAGATTAGACACCCAAGGTTAAAAGACAACGAAGAGGCGATGACTGCTTATGTAGATGGCATTAGGAGAACAGATTATGAAAGACTATTTTATGAACAGAAGGTTTCTCGAGGTGAAGCAGAGTTGGATTTTCTAGAGAAAGTAGATCTAGAAAATATAGATCATGTGGTTTCGGTTATGAGATCTGCGCAAAGATATTTAGCGCTTCGTGAGACAGTAAAATATGATTTTGTAAAAGAATATGCTTTATTAAGAGAAAGATTGGAACAGTTAGGAGAAAAACTAGGTTTTAAGGGAGGAGATATCTATTTTGTTTACCCGAGAGAGCTGAGAAGCTTTGTAGATGATCAGAAGGGTATGGTTCCATTAATTTTTGCCCGAAAACAGGCGTTTGAAAATTATAGCCACTTATCGCTCCCCGCAGTAATCAGAGAGCAGGATATTAATTTATTGACTCTAAATAGTGAAGTGGAAGGAGAATTTATTGAAGCAAAAGGTAAATTTTTATCAGGTGGCTCAGCTGTTGAAGGAGTTATAGTGAATATCGGAGATTTTGAAGACTCTGAGCAGTTAGAGGAGGTACTTATGGGGTACCGGTTGGCTGGCACGCCCGTAATTTTAGCAGCAGTTCAAATAAATTTAGGGCATGATCAGTATATCTCTGAGGCATCTGGCATTATAATACAAAATGCAGGAATAACTTCCCACGGGGCTCAGCGAGCAAGAGAGTTGGGGACAGGAGCGATTGGAGGAATACGTGTCAAAAAACTTAAGACTGGTATAAGGGTTCGTTTTGATCCAGCAACCATGGAAGTCAGAAAAATAGAAGAGTAAATATATGAAAATCTTATTTATTTGTGAGGCAAATGTTGGCAGAAGCCAGATGGCTGAAGCTTATTATAATAAACTATCAGATGCAAGTGGGGCTTCAAGCGCTGGCATAGTAGATTTAGTCAGAAAATATTATGGAAAGCCTGCGAAAGAAATAGTTGCAACCATGAAGGAAGATGGTATAGACATTTCGAATCAAAACGTAAAATTAATTACTAAAAACATGGTACGGAATGCAAAGAAGATAGTCGTCTTATGCAATATAGATATCTGTCCGACTTTTGTCTTACAACATAATAATCTTGAATTTCATGAAGTGAAAGATCCTTATAAACAAGAAGTAGAGCAGATTCGTGCGATTAGGGAATCAGTTAAAGCAGTGGTCTTGCAGATTATATAAAAGGTGTGTCTTTAATTTTGTTATAATACAAATATTCTTATGAAAAAAAGAGTTTTATCAGGTATAAGAGCAACGGGGAGATTGCATTTGGGGAATTATCTCGGTGCGGTGAGGGGAATGCTTGAGCTTCAGAATAACCCTGAATACGAGACTTTATATTGCGTTGTGGATCTTCATGCGATTACTACCCCGTA
>CAZHDZ010000054.1:0-3781 GCA_964531275.1 uncultured Gammaproteobacteria bacterium | reverse complement strand
GTAGCACATGAGCTTTTTTTGTGCAATATTGATAGAATAAATGCTATATGAATATCGGTATTTATTCCCCTTACCTAAGTACCTTAACGGGTGGAGAAAAATATATTTTTACATCCGCTTCTTGTCTTTCAAAAGAGCATAGGGTTAGTATCTTTTGGGATGACCCTCAGATCTTGGAGAAAGCATCAGAAAAATTTAACTTAGATTTATCAAAAGTGATTATTGTGCCTAATATTTTCAATAATAATACTAGTTTTGTAAGCCGCATCGTTAAAACTCTAAAATTTGATCGAATTGTCTACTTATCCGATGGGAGTATACCAATTGTCGGGTGCAGACTTCTTGTCCATTTTCAATTTCCTGTCGAATGGCTTAACACCAACAGCTTCTCGTTCTTATTCAAGAAATCCCGTATAACAAAGATAATTTGCAACTCATACTTTACGAAACATTTTATTGATAGAAAATTTAACACTCAAAGTTATGTTCTTTATCCTCCAGCCTCAACGAACACCGATGATATTAAGAAAAAGGAAAAACTTATTTTGACTGTAGGCAGATTTAGCATGCTTCCAAATGGAACAGATTTTAAGAAGTTAGCCTTTTTGGTTGAGAGCTTCAAGAAGTTCCAGAAGAAAAGATTAAAAGGTTGGAAGATGGCTATTGTTACAAGCGTGCAGGACGATGCTCTTTCTAACTTTGAAGAATTTGAAAGAGGAATAAAAAGCTCCTATGTAAAGGTGTATAAAAATGCGACTCACGAAACAATTATGGATCTCTACCAGAAAGCATCTGTTTATTGGCATGCAACTGGATACGGAGAAGATTTATCTAAATATCCAGAACGGGCTGAACACTTTGGGATTTCGACTGTCGAGGCGATGTCATATGGAGCAATCCCTATCGTCATAAACGCCGGAGGTCAAACCGAGATAGTGAAGAATGGAGAGAACGGTTTTACATGGGAAGCAGAGGAGGATCTTATCAAGCTCACTCACAAATTAGCAGTCGACTCAAAGTTATTTGACCGAATTCAAGAAAGCTCCATAGAGTCTTCTAAAAGATTTACTAAAGATCGTTTTTGTGAAGAGTTAAATCATCTCATATGGTAAATTGGTTGTGGAAGTTATTGTTTCCCGTAGTATTTGGTGTTTCACTTATCGTTTTCTATCTGCCTCTAATAACCTCAGGAAAGATTCCAACTGCATTTGACACAATAGTAGGTCTTTACCACCCTTATCGCGATTTTTACCAGAAAGAGTATCCACGTGGAATTCCGTTCAAGAACTTTCTTATAACAGATCCAGTTAGGCAAACTTATATTTGGAAGGATCTTTCAATCAAGATTCTCAAGGACAAAGAGATTCCTTCATGGAATCCATACGAGATGGCAGGTAAGCCTTTGGCTGCAAATTTTCAATCTGCTGCATTCTATCCATTAAATGTATTAATGTTTTTTAATTTCACCTTCGGATGGAGTTTTTTAATCGTATCGCAAAGTGTTCTAACAGGAATTTTTGCTTATCTATATCTTAAAAACCTAAAGCTTCATCAAGCTTCTGCGACATTAGGATCTATTGCGTTTTCATATTCTGGAGTTGTTGTGAGTTGGCTTACCTGGGGAACTATCGTGCATACTTTTATGTGGCTACCTTTATGTCTGTATGCTGTTGATAAGCTTCTTGTAACAAGAAATATTAAGTTTTTATTCCTTCTATTTTTGGCTCTTACTTTCTCAATTCTTGCAGGACATCCTCAGTCGCTTTTATATTTGGTCATAGTTACAAATGCATATTTTTTCTTGCGATTTGTAGAAAATGGCAAGAAAATAAAAAGTTTGTTTCAATTTTATATTGCAGTCTTGTTGTCTCTTGCAATCACTTCGTTTCAGTGGGTGTCTTTACTTAATTTTCTAAATCTTTCTGCAAGATTATCAGATAGGCAGTTCAATCAGATCGAGGGATGGTTTTTACCTTGGCAAAATCTAGTACAATTTGTTTCCCCTGATTTTTTCGGAAACCCAGCAACGTTAAATTATTCTGGTGTATTTAACTATGCTGAATTCGTTGGATACATTGGTGTAATTCCACTTATTTTTGCCTTTTTTAGTCTCATCAAGATCAACAGAACAATCATTTTCTTTGGCCTCTGTTTGTTGGTAAGTCTTATATTCGCATTGCCTACCGGAATTTCAAGTTTGCCATATGCACTAAACATCCCGTTATTTTCAAGCCTCCAACCTTCGCGTCTTATACTAATTGTTGGTTTTTCGCTTTCAGTAATGTCGGCATTTGGGATGAATCATTTGATTAAAAAAACAATTAACATGAAGCATTTATTATTCCTTTTGCCGTTAGTAACTATATTTTCTGTTCTTTGGATTCTCATGTTAAGTCCTCAGTTTTTGGGAATGATAGTTGAGCAAAAACAAATTGCAGCAAGGAATCTTATATTGCCCTCCGCACTGTTTGGGATAGCATGCTTTTTGATGTTCTTTTTTGTTTTTTTCAAAAACAAAAAAGTAAGAAGCTTTATATTAATAATTCTAGTAGTCGCAACAGTTTTTGATGTTTTGAGATTTGCGCAAAAGTTTACACCATTTACAGATTCTTCATATGCTTATCCTAATACAAAAGCACTTGAATTTCTCAAAAGTCAGAAAGGACAATTTCGTGTAGCAAATCTAGATAGGCGAATCATGGCACCTAATTTTTTCACCTTCTATAGAATTCAGACAATCGAAGGCTATGATCCGTTGTATCTTGATAGCTACGCACAATATATAGCCTCTATGGAGAGGGGAAAGCCAGATGCAAGTAAGCCTTACGGTTTTAATAGGATAATTACACCCCAACGATATGAGTCAGAATTATTCGATTTTCTAAATGTAAAATATGTTTTGTCACTTTCTGAAATAAACTCACCTAAACTAAAGAAGGTATACGAGGAAGGGGAGACGAAAATTTATGAAAACATTAATGTTTACCCTCGTGCTTTCTTTGTATCAAGCGTTACTCCGAGTAAGAACTCGATCGCTCAAATAAATGAGGTTGACCTTAAGAAAGTTGCAGTTGTTGATGACATTCAGGCTGATATGGATTACTCATATGGAGAAGTCGTAACAACGGAATACTCCGAGAATAGTGTTAAGATAGCAACGTATAATAAAGGGAACGGATTCATGGTTTTATCTGATACATTTTATCCAACTTGGAAGGCTACCATTGATAAAGTGCCAGTCAAAATTTACCGTACAAACCATGCTTTTCGTGGAATTTTTGTGCCTAGGGGCAATCACACAATAATATTTGAGAACAGTCTTTTTTAAATATGAGCATAGACATTATTATCCCAAATTTTAACGGGGCGCACCTACTCGAAAAGAATCTTTCAAAGGTTCTTTTGGCACACAAAGATTACATCGGTAAAATAATTGTTGTTGATGACGGATCAAACATTTTTGATAAACAAAAACTGGTTGATATAGTCGAAAAAATAGACAGCAAGAAAATTAAATTGGTCGAGCACCAAAACAATAAAGGTTTTTCATCAGCAATAAACACTGGAGTAAAAAACAGTAGCTCTGAATATGTAGTTCTTTTAAATAGCGACGTTGTTCCCTCAAGTGATTTTTTAAAACCTTTAATAAGTAGAATAACTCAAGACGAGAGCATTTTTGGTATAGGGTGCTGTGACAAAAGTTATGAGAACGGAAAATTCATCAAGCGCGGACGTGGAATAGGTACTTGGAGAAGGGGAATGGTGCAGCATGCTCGCGGTG
>CAZHDZ010000053.1:0-3844 GCA_964531275.1 uncultured Gammaproteobacteria bacterium | reverse complement strand
TTTTTTTGCCCAAACAAAAAATGAGTAGCACAATAATTACAATTCATGATTTAACACCTGTCGTATTTTCAAAAAAGTTTCCTGCAGGGATAAAGGGAAATATTAACTGGAAAATCCAAAAGAGAATAATTTCCAAATTGGGTGGAGTAATTACTGATTCAAACAGTGCAGCACGTGATGTTGAAAGATTTACAAAAATAAACCAAAAAAAAGTATTCCCAATTCACTTAGCAGTTCCAGACATATATTCAGATTTGCAAAACTCTAGCTTGGTAGAAAAAATTTATGAAAAGTACAACTTGCCAAAAACTTTTGTACTGTATGTAGGAGATGTAACTTGGAACAAAAATCTTCCCTTTATTCTAGAGTCATGCATTCAGGCAAATATTCATCTTGTGCTTGTGGGAAAGGCCATAACGGAGAAGAATTATGATGCGTCTAATCCATGGAATTACGATAGAAAAATTGTTCAGTCTCTCATCGCTCAAAATTCAGAATTGTTAGTTCCTCTCGGATTTGTTCCTGATGAGGATTTAGGTTTGATCTATAAAATCGCCAAAACACTTGTAATGCCATCAATGTACGAAGGATTTGGATTACCCGTGCTTGAGGCTATGCAAAGTGGATGTCCTGTAATTACATCAAAAAACGGAAGTCTGCCCGAAGTGGGTGGAGATGCAGTCTATTATATTGATTCAGAAAAAAAGAGTGATTTAATAAATGCATTGGAAATTATGACAAATAATGAATCTGAAAGATCAAAATTCATACAAGCCGGTTTGGTCCAATCAAAAAAATTCACTATAAAAAAGATGATAAGTGAAACCGTTAACGCTTATGAACAAGTTGGTTCAAAAAAATAGCGATCTTTTTTTTGTATTTATTCTTTTTGTCACAGCAAAAATATATATTTACTTAATTCTTTTGTTTTCAAAGAATATACTTCCTGAAAATCCAACTTTTTTAGCACAAAGTAGGCTCGCGAATTTTGATGGAGTGCATTATCTTTCAATTGCTGAAAATGGCTATGGATATGCTCAGCAGGCTTTTTTTCCTCTCTTTCCGATACTTATACGACTGATGCATCAAATAACTGGTGTATCTTACTTGAACGCAGGGATAATTTTGTCAAATATTATTTTCTTTTTATTTTTACTTGTCTTTTTTAGATGGATTAAAAAGCTTTTTAATACAAACATATCAAAATGGACAGTAATACTATTTGTGTCATTTCCTATGGCATTTTTTCTTCAGTGTCTTTATACAGAATCTCTTTTCTTATTGCTTGTTGTGTTGTCCTTTCTCTTGGCTGGAAATAAAAAATACTTTTTTGCTCTTTTTATAGCAGGTATCGCATCGGGAACAAGAGTTGTGGGTATATTTTTGTTGCCTACGATAATAATTCCATATTTATATTCTCAAAGGAGCACTGTTAAATTAAAATATATCACAAAATTAGTTTTGTACAGTGCTTCAGGGGTGTTAGGACTGGCAGTGTATGTATGGTATCTTTTTGTAAAATATAAAGATCCTCTTTTATTTTTACACACGCAATCAGCATTTGGCGCAAATAGAAGTAGCGGAGAATTGATACTTCTTCCACAAGTACTTTTCAGATACTTAAAGATTCTTCTCAGCGTTGATCCTTCTACTTTGACTTTTTGGATATCAGTAAGTGAACTTATTTTTCTATTTTTGGCTGTAGGAATATGCATTGCTGCATTTAAAACAAAAATCCCAAAACAATATACTATTTTTTCATTAATTCTTATAATTTTTCCAACGCTTACTGGAACACTTTCTTCAATTCCACGCTATTCACTTGCTGCAATAGTAATTCCTGTGGTTTTCGCATTGTCTATTAAAAACACAAAAAAGAAAGTATTTCTTGTTGCTGGTATGCTTCTATTTCAATTTGTTTTTGCATCACTCTTTTTTGCTGGATTTTTTGTATCTTAGTCCTTGGGATTATGCTGGCTTTTTTGTATACTTACCTTCAGTATGGAATCTGCGGCACAAAATTTACATAGCCTTTATCTTGAGCTCGGAGATCTAAAAGGTGATTTTAGAAATTACAACCTGTATAGATTTATTTTGAAAAGACTTCAGGGTAAATCAATTTTAGACATAGGTTGCGGAGCAGGACACTTTTTGCATTTAGTTAAAGAAAGAGGCATGATACCTTTCGGATTGGAGGAGAATAAAGAGCTTATCGAACTAAGCAAGCGACTTTATAATGAAGACTTAGGTATTATTCAGGGTACGGCAGAAAAACTAAATACTTTAAAAAATACATATGATTCTATTGTTATGATTGATGTTTTAGAACACATAGAGAATGATAGAGAAATCTTGAAGAACATGAGAGAGCATCTAAAGGACAGGGGTAGGATAGTCATATTAGTTCCAGCCTACCAGCTTCTGTATGGGAAAAGAGATAAAAATATTGGACATTTTCGAAGATATACAAAGGCTGGTTTAACAGAAAAAATTCAAAATTCTGGATTTAAAATTGTTGAGGCGCGATATTGGAATATGCTTGGAATAGTACCGTATTTTATAGCCGAAAAGATCATGAAAAAAGAATTTATAGTTGGTTTTAGAGGAAATAAAAAAAAGGGTGTGGCAGGAAAAATATTAAATAAAACTCTTTTTACGTGGTTTAATAAAATTGAAAATCCTCTGAGTTTGGGTTTTGGTTTGAGCGTTTTGGTGGTTGCAGAGAAGCAATAAAGCAAGATGACTTACGTCTTTGGTATATGAAAGTAGTCTTCAACTAATATGAGAAAAAAAATTCTTACTGTGGTATCTCATCCACTTATATCTGGAAGCGGTTTAGTTTTTATTGCAGGGTTCGCGGCAAATGTATTAAATTACTTCTTTAATTTGGCGATGGGGCGATTTCTTACAAAAGAAGAGTATGGACTTATGTATTCACTAGTTTCGGCGGTTGGATTTTTTTCAATAATTCAGGGAGCATTGGGAGGGATATACACTCGTTATAGTGCTCAGTATCATGCAAAAAATGACATTGAAAATATCAGAAAGCTTTTTTGGGCTGGCCTTAAACTGCAGGCGGTTGTTTCAATTATTCTTTTTGCGATTGTAATTATTTTTTCACCAGCAATTATTAAATTTTTACATGTTAAGGATGTTGTTTTGATATACTTGCTATCTTTGTATGTTTTATTTTCTTCACTCTATACACTGCCAAATGCGATAATTCAAGGACAGCTTCATATTCGGCTTTATTCGATCGGAGCAGTATTGGGGCCAATAATTAAATTAGGACTCGGAATAGTATTTGTGCTGATGGGATATTCATTATATGGAGTATTTGGAGCATTTATTTTTTCGGCACTTATACCTCTTATTTTTCTAATTTTATCATTAATAGCAGGTGTTGGATTTAAAATTGGAGATTTTTCAATAAGAGAACTTTTAAGAGAAGTGAGGGGATATAGTGGAGGTTATCTTCTGGCATCCTTGGGTTTTTCAATTTTTTCTTTTGGGGATATTCTATTAGTGCGTCATTTTCTTCCTGAACTATCAGGACAATACGCAGCTCTATCAATTATGGGTAAGGCAATTTTTTACTTTATCTCACCGGTTTATATCGTGTTTTTTCCACTAATTGCCCAAAAAAAGGAAAAAAAGGAAAAATTATTAGGAACTTTACTCCTTGCGTGTCTTGTGATCATTATTACATCGATTGGGATGTCATTTGCATATTTTCTTTTTCCATCACTTATTGTTAAATTCTTTTTTCCAAATCCGGAGTATGAAATCTTGGAAAACTTCTTGGGGATATATTCATTATTTATACTAATATTCTCACTTGCAT
>CAZHDZ010000052.1:1328-3928 GCA_964531275.1 uncultured Gammaproteobacteria bacterium | reverse complement strand
ATAATCCAAATCTTTGTTACCCTTTCAGGACTTATTGCTACAGGATTTTTTGTATGGGGAGGAGTTAGATATATCACAAGCTCTGGAAACCCTGAAGCTTTGGATGGAGCTAAAAAAACTATTCTTTACTCGTCAATTGGACTTGCAATAGTTTTAGGTGCATTTGTGTTGAGTAATATTGTTACAAGTGTTTCAACAACTGCTTTTGGTGCGGCTCAATAAAGACTATACATGAAGTTATTAACGATTCTTGCATTTTTAAGTGCGATTTTTTTCGCAAGTTTTAATCCTGCGCTTGCTGCCGGAAACCCTGAAGTGTCTTCATTTACAAACCAAACCCTAAATGTCTTATTTGTTGTTGCTTCTCTTTTTGCAACTTTGTTTCTTATAAAAGGGGGGTATGAATACATTACCTCGTCAGGCAAGCCAGACTCTATTGAACACGCAAAACTCACCATTAGAAATGCTTTTTTGGGTCTTATTCTTGTTCTTGGAGCCGCAGTTATTTCCTCTGTTTTAAATAATTCATTTTCAACTCCATCTTCCTCATTTACCCAAACTCAAATAAATTTAAAACCAATTGAACCAACAACACCATCAAACGGTCTAACTCAGGTTCTTTTGGATGCAATAGCCGGATTCATGCAAAATATTGTACAAAGCGCAACAAAACCGATAACAGATGGGATTATTTCATTTTTGACAACAACTCCACAGCTTACCTCAAACTCTGTAATCTTTAATTTCTGGCTTATTATACTTGGCATTACCGACGCTTTGTTTGCCTTAGTTATTGCCCTTTTAGGATTTCAACTAATGAGCGCATCAACCTTTGGGTTTGAGGAGATGGAATTTAAGAAATTACTTCCTCGAATCGGTCTTGCTTTTATTGGCGCAAACACATCTATTTTTCTTGCAGACTGGATAGTGGGGGTATGTAACGTTTTAGTATCAGCCCTTCTTCATGCAACGGGTGGAATCGCAAATGCATGGGTACTAACAGCCTTTAATCCGGCACTGTTAACATCCTCCACAGCAACAATTTTAACGCTTATCTTTATGTTGCTTTTCGTAATTTTATCAGTAGTTTTGCTTCTTTTTTACGTCTCAAGACTCATAATTATTGCGCTTGGTGCAGTTTTATCACCTCTAATATTTCTTCTTTGGATAACGCCAAAATTTAACGACTTTGCAGAAATCTCAATTAAAGGGTACTTAGTAACAGTCTTTTCAGTTTTTGTACATCTTGTTATTATCCAACTAGCTTCAGCTTTTCTTGCAGTACCCGGACAGCAGGGAACAAACTCGTTAATCTCAATTCTTGTGGGTATCGGCCTTTTGTTTACTCTACTTAAAACCCCTTCAATTATGATGGAGTTTATCTACTTTAATAGCGGAAGAAGTATTTTAAGAAATGTTGGACGGCAACTCATAAATGTCATATCAACAAGCAAGGCTTCATCATCAACGGCTTCAGGACCCGTTAAAACTCCAAGAAAGGTGGTTGCTGCATGAAAACCGTTGTAATTCCCGCACAAATTACTACAGTTGAGGATAAGATTGCAGGCAATTTTAATCTTACCCAAATAATGCTACTTATGGCACCAGTTTTTTGGGCAGTTTTGGTATATACAGTTTTTCCTCCACATCTTAAGTTGGAACTATATAAATTACCTTTAATTTTTCTAGTAACTTTAATTTGTGTTGCTCTTTCAATCCGGATTAAAGAAAAAGTAGTATTGTCATGGGTTTTAATTTTACTAACGTATAACCTTCGCCCTAAATTTTATCTTTTAGATAAAAATGACAGTTACCTTCGAACGCTTGATCTTCCACTCTTTGAAAAAACTAAAAGTGCCATTGTTAAGAAAGAGGCTAGCCAAAAGGCTATATCAAAAGATGCCTTTTCATTTTCCATAAAAGATTTAGTGCGCATGGAAACCTTACTATCAAATCCTTCTTCAACATTCTCGTTAAGATCACAAAAGAAAGGAGGGTTACGTGTCGTTTTTGAACAAGCAGGCAAATAGAAAAAGCTCTAGGCGCCAAATTCAAATAAAAGAGGTAAAAGACGGAATTTTAGTACTACCTCATAACGAGTACAGAACGGTTATCGAAACCTCATCTGTTAATTTTGAGTTGAAAAGCGAGGAAGAGCAGGATGTTTTGCTTGACAGCTTCCAAAACTTTCTAAATTCTCTAGTTAGTCCCCTCCAGATTCTGATTCGAGTGCGTGAGGTTGATATCGACTCATACCTTGATCAAATTGCCACAAGTAAAACTTATGAAAAAGAAAAAGTATATAAAACCCAAATTGATAATTACAGTTCGTTTATCAAAAATTTGGTTTCAGGAAATAAAATACTTTCAAGACGCTTTTACATTATTATTCCCTACAAACAGCAAGACAAAAACCGTGATTTTGCAGTTGTTAAAGAGCACTTAAACCTTCAGCGATCAATTGTTACCCGTGGACTTGAAAAACTAGGAATGAAAGCAAGAACTCTTGAAAGTCTCGAGCTCCTTGATCTTTTCTATACTTTCTATAATTCGTCTTCTGCAAAAACCCAAGAACTAAAGGGACATACAATTGAGGCACT
>CAZHDZ010000052.1:0-1228 GCA_964531275.1 uncultured Gammaproteobacteria bacterium | reverse complement strand
TAAAGCGAAAAATAACAGAGCTTGAGTCGACAAAAAGATCAATGCTTAAGGCAGGTAAAGTATTAGGCTCTGAAATTACCGACCCGCTTGAATCAGCTATCACTCTTAAAGACAAGATTCAAAGGGGACAGGAAAAACTATTCCAGATTTCAATTTATATGACTCTTAGTGCCAATAGTCTTGATGAGCTGAATAAAGTTACTACAACTCTTGAGACTGTTATGTCGACCCGTCTTTTTTATATTAAAACTGCAACTTTTCAACAAATTGAAGGACTTCAATCCACTCTTCCAAGATCGGAAAATTTACTCAATCAAAGGAGGAATTTAGACAGTTCATCGGCATCTCTTACTTTCCCATTTGTCTCATCAGAACTCGTTCAAGAGTCAGGAATTTTATACGGAATAAACAAGTCAAATAACTCGCTTGTAATTATTGACAGATTTTCTTTAAACAACGCAAACAGCATTATATTTGCTCAAAGCGGCTCCGGGAAATCTTATACCGCAAAGGTAGAGATACTTCGCCAACTTATGCAGGGTACAAAAGTAATAGTTATTGACCCTGAGCGGGAGTACAAACAGCTATCAGAATCGGTAAATGGAACCTATATAAAATTATCTGCTAAATCCAAGGAGAAAATAAACCCGTTTGACTTCTCAACAAGCAATTACCGAAACGAGAACAATTTATCCGAGCATATACAAGACCTCACCGAAATTATATCTCTAATGGTTGGGGGGTTAACTTCTGAAGAGATAGCAATTGTTGATAAAGCAATTATTCAAACCTACAAAGAACACGGTTTTAAACTCCATGGTCTAAAGCTAAACCAAAAACAAAAACAATTTCCGGTACTTTTGGATTTTTATAACGTACTAAAATCGATGAAACAAAAAGACCTTTGTAACCGACTAGAGCGGTTTGTTAAAGGTTCTTTGTCATCAGTCTTTGACTCTCAGACAAATATAGAACTTGATAACAGACTTGTTGTTTTTGATATTAAGGATTTAAACGAATCGTTAAGACAAATTATGATGCTGTCAATTGCAAACTATGTTAACTCGCAAGTAAAATCTCATCCGCAAAAAAGAGTACTTGTCATTGATGAGGGGTGGTTACTTTTGGAACACAAGGAAAGCGCCAGGTTTGTAGCATCCCTTGTAAGACGCGCCAGAAAATACTACTTGGGTGTAACAATCATTTCTCAGCAGGCAAACGACTTTCT
>CAZHDZ010000051.1:0-4238 GCA_964531275.1 uncultured Gammaproteobacteria bacterium | reverse complement strand
AAAGGAAAAGATCTTTTTGAAATATGTAAATTCCTATATGACAGTTGGAAATGGGATACAAACCCTGAAACTGCCCAAAGGATGGTTCGACAAATCAGCATTTGGACTTCAGGTCTTGTGGACGATAACAACTTAAATACCTCTCTTTTCGAAAATCCAAGACGTGATGATGTATTAAAGGCAGTTGACCGTCTCAATGACAAATATGGCGGACATATCGTGCGAAGCGGTTATGTGGCTCAGGCGCCAAAACTCAAAACTGTTCCAAATGGGTTCCTAGCTGACAAATGGGAACGACATAAATTAACACAATAATCTTACATCTCCTCAATCACCTTGTGTAGTTCATCGACAATTTCCGGAATTGATTTTGAGTAGTCCAGATATAAAGGCTTGCCAATTTTGATCGTCACCTTCCCAAATCTTGGCATCTGGTGTTCATCACCCGCCATTATTTTTTCAAGCCCTTCATGTTTAATCGGAACTATGGGCACTCTCATCTCTTTTACCAAAAGCCCAATACCAGGTCTGAATGCTTCAAATTTACCACTCTTTGAATGTTCGCCCTCAGGAAAAAATAAAATATTCCATCCTTTATCTAAAAGCTCCCCTGTGTACTCAAATGTAGGCTTAAAACCTTTGTCTTTCGGGAAAAGATAAATATTTGTAAAAAGGGACGCGTGAATATAATAAAAATAATACAAAGCCTTTTTAAATATTTGCTTTTTAGGAATTTCAAAGTATTCTTTCCATGCTGCCGCTGTTATCTTATGACGAATTCTGAAAGGAAGAGACATTAGGATATTTGGAGTATCAAAATATCCAATATGGTTTGCAATAAAAATTGCCGGAGTGTTAAGCCCTTCTAAATTCTCTACCCCCACTACTTTTCTTCTGCAAAAAATACGGATCAAAGTATCAGTAAGAAGGTAATTATAAACTCCACGGACTATTCGAAACGGCATTGAAAGCAAAAATCTATGGTAAATATCCTTTTGAACAAAACGCTTGCGTTCTTTTATAATTTTTTCCAGATCCCCAACTTTTGTTTCCGAATTTATTTCATCCTCACTGATATCAAGATTAAATTCTGTTTCGATCATTGACAACAACTCAACTCTATTAATCGATGTCATTCCAAGATCTGTTGTAAGCACTGAGCTTGAAGCTATTTTTGAAGGATCAATCTGGGCAATTGTGCCAATAATGATGAAGAGTTTTGAGTAGGAGGCACTTTGACTCTGAATGTTTTGCCCACTTTTTTCTTGTATTTTTTCGAGTACAAAACGTTTTTTGACCTTCATGGTCGTAGTTCTTGGAAAATCATCATCTGACCACTGTCCGAAAGACACAATTTTTTGCGCATCGTTAAGAAAAACGTTTGCATCTTCAATAATTTCACGAATTGATGCTTTGGACTTTAATATCAATTCTGCATGAACAAGTTCCCCATTTTCCGAAGGCACTCCCAAAACGCACGCATCTTTCACATTTTTATTTCTGAGAAGAATTTGCTCAATGTCTTCAGGATATACATTGACCCCCGCCCCAGTGACAATGATGTCTTTCTGCCTACCCTTCAGATATAAATATCCATCATCTCCCATCACACCAATATCTCCGCTTTTTAACCATCCATCTTTGTCAAAAAGATCACGAGTCTTAAGGGGATTTTTATAATAACCAGAAGTTACATTGTCTCCTTTAATAAAAATTTCTCCTGCCTCATTTAATTTTATTTGAACATGAGCCAAAGGCATACCAAGCGCACCCATAACCTGCTTATCCGGCGAATTAGCAGTAATGACAGGCGAGCATTCGGTCATTCCGTATCCTTGAATAATTTTGAACCCTAATCTATTCCAAAAAGACTCAAGCTCGGGGGCAAGTGTTGCACCCCCTGAGACAAAATACTGGAAATGAAGTCCAAATTTTTTATGCACTGCGATAAAAAACATTTTTCTTACGTTCCATGGAAGATTAACTTGCATTAATTTTTTAACTGGTTTACCGAGAATACCCTTACTATCGATCTCACGAACAATTCCATCTGATAAGAGCTTAAGAATCCTTGGAACCGTTACCATGTTAGTAATTCGTTCTTCTCTCAGAGTTTTAAAGATAAGCTGCGGTCGAAGCCCCCTCATATATACGATCGTGCATCCTTCTACAAGTGGCGATAAAAATCCTGGGTTCTGCTCAAACAAATGACTCAACGGCAGTAAAGAAAGAAATACCTGTTCTTCTGAAACTTGCGCAATTTTAATTACATCAGCAATATTGGTTATGAGGTTTTTGTGCGAAAGAATTACACCCTTGGGATCTCCTGTTGTACCTGACGTATATACAATTTCTAGAATATCATCTGGAGTTACCTGAGACATCTGAGCACTGGTCTTTTGATTCACAATGCTTGTTGCTAAATATTCTAATATGACTTTCTTTACTTTTATAGCGCCAACCGATTTAAACTCAGAATGAAAAAGCATCTTTGCATTCACTTCTTTTTGAATTTTTTGTACAAAATCTTCTATTGCAAGATAGTCTATGGGGACCACAATTACCCCCATGCGAGCAGCAGCGAGGAACACAATATCCCACTCAAAAGAATTGTATCCCCAGAGTAAAATCGAATCTCCTTTTTTTAAATTATTTTCACTAAGTAAGTTTTGTGTTTGCTGAATTTTTTCAAATAACTCTTTGTATGATAATTTAAACGTCCGAAACCCACTCTTATAAATCAGAGCTGTTTTCTCCCTTTTCTGAAATGTTTCAACAATGTCTCCAACTGTATTTATTTGCATAACATAACAACTATTGCTGAGGCGTAATCTTTTTCATGAGTAATTGACAAATCAATTGATTCATAATAAGTGCTGTGACTGGGTGCAACTACGTGTGGCTTACCTGTTTTTTCATATAAAATTTCAATCTCTAAAAATTTCGGTAAAATACCGAGGCATTTAAAAAATGCTTCTTTCGCAGCAACTATCCCTGCCAGATGTTCAATTGTTCCATTACCAATTTCTTTTGAATGAAAAAACTTAGCCATAAGACTATCATCTTTTTTTATTTGCTCCATCTCACGAGTATGCACTAAGTCAATTCCGCATTTTATATTCATAAACTTTCAACCAAAGACGAAAGCTCATCCATAATTGTTTTTTTTGTGTCTTTATGAAATAAAATTTTATGATGACCCCTCGAATTAATCTCAATATTTTTTGCACCTTTCAAAAATGAACCGCCTTGAGGAAGAATGAGATTATCAAATTTAGGATAAATTGAAGTAATTAAACTGTTAACCGAAACATCATCCAAAAGAGACTGAATTATCTCACTTTTCTTTTCTAGTTCACCAAAAGATTTATGAGGAATAACACGTACTAACTTTGATCCTGAAAATGGTGAGGCAACTGATACAACTTTTTTAATAGCACCGTCATTATTATGATTTTTCAACAAATATTTTCCAATTATACCCCCCTTGCTATAGCCAAGAATTGCTACACTTGAAAGCTTGTTCTCGTCTATAAATTCCCTCACTCTTGCAGCACTTTTTTCAATATTCCAAAAGTTATATCCCATGTCCGGAAGAACATAGACATGAAAACCTTCATCCGTAATATTTTTTATCAAATGCTTTAAAACCCCCCACTGAAATGTAATACCAGAGAGAAGGATAACTGACGGCTTACCCTGTTCGGACGCGGGTTTAAAATGAGAAGTTCTACCTGCCAAATACATCTGAGTCGTAGCCCTTATGTAATATATAGAATCTATAAACCAATACCCAACCGGACGCATACTCATACTATATCATAGAACTTTTGGGCCAGAGGAATCTTGACTCTGGATTGGCATAACAATTTTGTATATAATTTCCCTCTATGGCAATGGCCAAACACCAGAAATATTTTCAGGATATGCTTGAGACTCACAAAGAGCTTTTTAATGAATTCAAAATCGTTCATGAGAAATATGTCCTTGATGCAGAAAATAATAAACAAAAATTCAATGAGGTAGGAAATAAAATTCTTCCAATTATCCGTCAATATGAGCGGATGCTAACCTCTGAAATGTCAGGAAGTGCGTACGGGAAATTCTCTAACAATTTATCTGATAAATTCTGGTCCACGATCCGAGGAGCTTTCCCTAAAATTGATTTTGTAGGAGTAAAATAATTTGAACCTCACAAAATTTTAGTTCTTAAGATCCAAACTACTATCTTTCTTATA
>CAZHDZ010000050.1:357-4729 GCA_964531275.1 uncultured Gammaproteobacteria bacterium | reverse complement strand
GTAGAACAGCGGGTTGTGGTCCCGTTAGCGAGGGTTCGATTCCCTCTAGCCACCCCTTTATGAAACGGCCCTTTTATGGGCTGTTTTTTTGTTTTTTACCTAAAAATAATTGCCGGAACTTCCTGAAGTATTTTTGATTGTGACGCTATTGTGTCATTCATCTCAAGGGACCGTACGGCATCTTCTAAAACCGGTAGGTTCACGTGTGCATAACGCATCGTAGTTTTAATATCCGAATGTCCGAGTAACTCCTTGATGGCGATGATAGAGACTCGCTTAGCTGCTAGATGCGAGGCGAAAGAATGTCTCAGTTTATGCCAGCTTACCCGCCTCATTTTAGCAGCCTTACAAATCCCATATAACCCGTTTCGACATAGATCATATCTTAGAGGATTTCCTCCTTGATTATGGAAGACATATTTACCCCCTTCTTCACTGTTTTTACCACTGTTTTTTTCACTTTTGTCGACACTGCTCTCTACCTCTCTTTTCCTTATTTTTTTCCTTATTTCCCTGATCATCCCCTCACTGTTTTCCACGCTGTTTTTTTGATTTTTGTCGACATTATTTTCTACCTCTCTTTCCTTGTTTTTCCCCTTGTTTTTTTGATTATTGTCGACAATTTTTTCTCTTACTTTTAACATCTCAAAAACACTCGAAGTCAGGGGTATTTTTCTTGATTTATTATTCTTGGGACTACCCTCGATATTTCTCACGATACTACGATTAACTGTCAACGATTTTTCTTGAAAATCGATGTCTTCCCACCTCAAGGCGATTAGTTCTCCAAACCGGAGTCCGGTACGAACAGCTAAAAGAATCATATCGTGCCATATTCCCTCTGCGTGACGTAGAAGGTGTTGTGTCTCAATCTCTGTTAAATAGTCGTACTTCTGCGGCGGAACCCGCAGAAGTTTAATCTTTGGAGTTATTTCCATGATTCCCCATTCTACAGCTGTCTTTAGGCAGCGACTTAATATACAAAGACGGTTATTGATTGTCTTTGGTGCCAGCTGACGTTTCTTGAGAAGATAGCTTTTATATTGTTCGACGTCATAACTATTTATTTTATATATTTCTCTCTTACCGAAATAAGGGATCAGATCCGATTGCAAAATATAGTATCGGTTCTTAAACTCCGAGAGCTTGTTATTGTTCTTAACGGCGACGTTAAGCCACTGTAAAGCGACTTCCTTGAAAAGTGGCGTAGAGATTTCCCGAGGAGCTTCTAACGGCTCACCACGGGCCAATTTTTGCCTCAGGAGCAGCTCGTAGGCTTGAGCTCCCTTATACGAATTGTCAGGGCTTGGTTTTCGGTGCCGGCGACGATTGTGCGAGAAGTCAACCCAGTACACCTTGCCTCGTTTAAGTACAGTCATAAGTTAGACGACATGATCTATCCGATTGGTAGAAAGATAAGAGAGGATGTCTTCTCGTAAGCAGCGCAACGAGTTGCCTATCTTAAAAGCAGGCAGCTTCCGCTCATTGATTAATCTATACACCGTTGGTAACGAAATCCCAAGAATATCTACCAACTCTTTAGGAGAAACGAACGGCTTAGTTATTAAGTTGTCCGGGATAGACCACGTTTTCATTTAGTTGGTAAGGAGCGATATAGGCAAGATTATGACTAATCTTGTGGCTATATCACATCCTATCACTATGTTTTTGATTAAGCTACGCGTTGTCAGGGATGTTGAAATGCGCCTTTACAATGCCGTCTAGGAGGCGAGATAAAGTGATACCCTCGTTAAGCGCCATAATGCGCAGCGGACCATGCAACTCCCTGCTTATGCGTACTTGTTTTGTCTCCCTGCAATCTTTTTTCTTTTTAGAACGGTGTAGCTTTGTCGACATATACCCTATGGGTTAATGAGTAGATTGATTTACCTCCCTCCCCCACTCCCTCAACCCGAATCAGGCTACCAGTTCCTGCTATCGTCCCGGGATCCTGACGCATAAATCTTGTTATGCCCAGAGCCAGTCCTTATGTTATTCGGTGTATCGGTCGTTTGGTCGGTCGCCCACGTCTTTCCAGATTTTCTTTAGCGTCGCCCTGGAAGCGTTGTGAGTACGCCCTCTGCGACAATTATAAAAGACTAACCCTTACAGGTTAGTCTGAATCTTAAATGGAGTATAAGAAATTAGTGACCTACGTTAATTTTCCGTAGTCTCTTCTTCTTTTCAAGGCTAATAAGCTTATATATTTCAAAATAAGCTAAGGTAGTTTCAGGAAATTCGGCTTTTATCATGTTTTGTAATTTTTTACCGGACAAATACTGATTCTCCCATATAAAGTCTAAAAGCTTTTGGCTATATTTCCCTTTCCTCATTCTTAATGGCTTACCTTCTCTGTAATTTTTTAAAACACTCTCAATAAGGCTCCATTTCTTTTCAACATAATCTAATACATCTCTTTTAGAAGCCAGCTTATGGATGGCTAATTCTACAGGAAATGTTAGTGATTGATTAAAGTAATGACTGTCAAATTCAATAGGCGCATCTTCTCCTTGCCTAATAGCAATAACTTTCCCGGGCCTATCCTCCACAAAACAAAAATCAATCCCGCTTAGTTTAACCTGATCTTCCTCAAATAAATCCCCTGAAATGAATAAATAGATAAGACTAAAATCTATACCATATTCATTTGAGATATCTTCATAAAGTTGATTTAGGCGAGGCGCGGCAATTTCAGCATGTCTTTCTTTAAGTTGTCTATATTCTTCATAATACATTACTTGTTTCTCCTCCAGATCTTGTAGTTGCTCTTCCAGTTCATCACTAAAGTACCTCTCTGATTGCAGAAGTCTAGCTTGGTGAATCCTTTTTAAGAATAACTCATTACGGCTAAGGGCCTCTAAATATCGAATGAGTTTCTTTTTACCTTGAGTATCTGTCGCTTTGTTAACTTTTTCTTTCATAGAAATATATTAAGCTATTATTCCTTGAATGGAAAGAAAAGCAAGCAAAACCTTTACTTTTTCACTTTTATTAGCTATATTAGGTACACAATTGTCTAAACTCTGACTAAAAGCAGAGCATGGCAAGATCAAAAACCTACGCGAATAAAGACGGTCTTCCGACCGGTCCTATTCGCGTAGGTTCACACTCGAAAGGGTGTGAGTGGCCCGCAAGGGTCACGCCGGTTCGGGAGACCTTTTTTGTTATCTGAACCGGCATTTATCAAGCAATGACATGCCTATGAAGAAATGTCCTTTCTGTGCGGAGGAGATCAAGGATGACGCTATAAAGTGTTGGCACTGCGGGTCTAACTTAATAAGTGCCTCACCGGGTACGACATCTGAACCGCAAAAAACAATTGTAGTCAAGAATCACGAGGGCGCATTCTTACAAACTATGAATGCAGGTTGCATCATAGTTATAGTTATTATTATTCTCATTATTGGCATGGTCTTTATAGCCAACGTAATTGAACTAACCATATGAAAAAATGTCCTTTCTGTGCAGAAGAAATCCAGAACGATGCACTTAAGTGTAAGTATTGCAAGAGTGATTTAAGACCAACGCCAGAAACCCCAAAAAAACCTCATGTCTCGAAAGCTTATAATCTTAAACTGGTTCTCAAAATTCTAGGAGGACTCTTGATCCTTGCTACATTTTATATTTCCTTTCCGATATTTGGAATTTGGTACGTCTGGAAAAAAACGAAATGGACAAAAAAGAGTAAATACCTAGCTAGCGCTGGTGTAATTGCCCTCACTATTATTGTTCTGATTATTAATATCAATGTTACTCGAACACCATCAATTGTGCTTAATGAGCCCAAAGACGGAATATCCATTCAGGCTAAAGAAGTACCTATCAAAGGAACTATTGATCCGAAAAATGCTCAGCTTACAATTAACGACCAAGTTGTAGAGACCCAGGATGGGACCTTTATCTATATGGCACCGCTCAAAGATAAAACAAATGTTTTCACTCTGCAGGCAAGTAAAGGCGATCGTAGGGGAGAGCATGAATTGACTATTAATAGAGTTTTTACAGAAGAAGAGTTAGTTATCTACGAGCGCGAAAAAGCTGAAGAAGCGACCAGACAAAAAGCGGCGCAAGAGGCAGAAAAAAAAGCGAAAGCAGAGCGCGAGAAACAAAAAGCAGCAATTCTTGCTCGGCTCATCTCTAAGACTGATGATTTTAAAAAAGTAACATATTACTACGACAAAACTACCCCCCAGCGAAATGACACAAGCAACCTTCACCTCTATATCGTAAAATCAGAAGATAAGAACTATTTACGTTTGAAAATTCAATATGAAGGAAGCGACTGGCTTTTCATTCAAAAATATAGCTTTAAGGCAGATGATAATGTTTTCGAGATTATTCCTCCGGAAGTAGAGAGAGATAACTATACCAA
>CAZHDZ010000050.1:0-294 GCA_964531275.1 uncultured Gammaproteobacteria bacterium | reverse complement strand
GTTATCAGGGTCAGACCTATCAGAAAGATAGGATTATCACGGCCGCTGAGAAAACAGCTCTCAAAAATGTAATAGAGGCTTATAAGATAATGAACGAAAAGAAGTAGCCACTCAAATGCTAACCGACCAGGTTATTTCGTATAGCCATGAAAAGCGGTATAATTAAGTCACCTCTTTGCAACCCTCAAACCCTCTATGCAAACATTATTCGGAATCTTGTTTTTCGTTTCTTTGATTAGTCTCGTGATAGGCCTTATTAGGCCCAAGACGTTTAATCGTGTTTTCAGGAATGAG
>CAZHDZ010000049.1:0-4753 GCA_964531275.1 uncultured Gammaproteobacteria bacterium | reverse complement strand
AACGCTACGTGATAGACATGAAGAAATCTTTCCCATCCGCTTAAAGGACTCGTTTTCGTGGATTAGCAGTACGATCCGGACACTTGATGTGCTTGAGATTTATGTCTTACTTATACCATATACATAATCTCTGTACTGCTTTAGTATTTCGCGAGTAAATTTTCCAACTTTTCCATCTCCCACTACCTTACCATTTATTTGGAAGACACCTCTCACTTCTCTATGGCTCCCTGTCAGAAAAGAGTTTTTGGTATTCTGAGAAATAGCATTCATTTTAATTCGAAATACTATTAAATAATAATAACCTCAACATTTTGGATTCTTTGGTATGCCTTTGTCACATTTTCTATAAATTTCACCTGATCAATTGATAACCATTTTTTATGATTATCAATTACAAGAAAAATACCGAACTTAGCTTTGTAGTTTTCCATATAGTGACGCATACTTTTATATGATTTCTTTGATTCTAATTTTTTCCCTTTTAGGTCAGAAGAATTGCTTAACTTAACCTCAATGACAATCGGACCAATGAAACCATAATAAACTAAGAAATCGGTTCGCTTATCGTCTAATAATTGCGGTTCGCGGATAACTCTGATTTCATATTTTCTTCTGAGAAACCCATTTTCCAATTGCAACTTAACATTCTTTTGAATATCGCCTTCAGATTTTGTCATGAGCTTTCTTCCTTCACCATGAATCCAACTTTTAAGTTCTTTGTCCACAACCTGTTTTATCTTTTCAAAAAGATCTAACGATGAAGAAATTTCTAAGTACTGCTCAGCTTTGAAATTATTATAAAGCAATATACACTCAGCTACACTCTTGGGCTTCCCTATAAAATTCATATAAGATCGTCGAAGTTCTGTTATTCTGCCAGAAAACCAATTTGCACCATCTTCGGTAGAGTGTTTTGTTATATAGTCTTCAAGGTATTTCAGTGGTTCATATGATCTTCTCTCTTTAAGATTGTCAAAATAGACATAAACAATTTGCCAAATATACTGAGCATAAGAATAATATAATTTATCTTTCTTGATTAGGTTAAAAGAAAAACCGAGAAGCTTAAGATATTTTTTCTGATAGTTTGGCTCTTTTAGTGTCATTAACGGAGATGCAAATTCTTTTTCTTGTAGTTCATTTTCTTGCCCACCAACGGAATGGGCTCCTTGTGGTTCTACAAATTTAAATGACCTCTTTATTATTTGATTAAATAACCATTTGATAGACTTTTTATCACTGTATTTTTCTATTAAAAGATGAATGGCTTTTTCTGCCAGTTCTTTTTGTGTATTCTTATATTTCTTTAGAAATGACTCCAATGCTTTTTTATCGGGATCAAGAACTTCTGCTGTCTCCATTGCGGTAACTCGATCATAAATAGAGAATTCGTTCTGGTCTACAAACTCTTTCAATATCGGAGTAGCTTCTTTTATTGAATATGCTTTTGCAGCACGTATCATACTGTCTGGCATATGACGCCACAGGTCGGATTTCTTCTCGGTGTAAACTTTCATCAACCCTTTTATCTCACACTCTTGAATGTCCTTTACCAACCCAAAAATTGCCTCTAAATGCTCGTAGTAAGCAAAGGGTATATAACTAATAAATTTAGACCTATATTTTGATACATCAATTTGGAGTTTATTAGCAACTTTTATACAGTCTCCAAAAATTGAGATCCAACCGTGTGTTGTGTAAGCTTTACCACCATCGGTTTTACTAGTTATGGTCAACTGTTGTCCTTCAGGGTTAAATTTGTCAAAAACTGAACCCGTGACTAAATCAATAAGCCTATGTTTTTCGACGTCTGTAATATATTTATCTATTTTATCTAAATGGCCCACATAATAATCAAAAACATCCGGAAAATATTTATCTGGGCTCGGTTGAAGTTTTTGTTGAAATTCCTGATATATTTTTGTTTCTTCTGGTGGATTTAGATTTTCTTTTTTCCAATACTTTTCTGATTTCAAATATTCTTTTTGAAGATATTTTCTTCCCTCCTCGTAAATAACCTCTGCATTGTTTCTTTTTGAGAATTTAATTTGCTGTAGAGTCCATAATGCCACCCTGTCTCCATGCTCTAGCTTTGTGATCTCAAATATAAATGTTTTTACTTGAGTTTTTTCGAGAATAAAAGCAAACATTCTTTGAAAACTAAAAATATTTTTCTTTAGTTCGTCAGAGGCGTTTATCTGTCTAATAAACTTAAATATATATTCCGGGTCTTTTTGTTTAAGAAGTACTGCTATATTACTAATATATTCAGATTTCTCAGCGTCGTACGATCGATTCGATTCAAAGGCTTTTTGTATTAGTATTGTTAGTTTATTTTCTATCTCTTCGTCCCAAACAGTTTTAATGTGATCAATAAGCTTGTAATCTTCTTCTTTATAGATACTTTCTCTATCAATGAATTGATTTAAAAACTGTTCATCTTCAATAAAATACTGTAGCAATTTCTTAATTGCTTCTTTTTTAGAAATCAAATAAATTCCATGACGAGCGTGGATTGAATTATGCTTTGTACCATCAACAAAGTATTTAAGTGATATTTCATGATTGGGATTAACCTCCATACATAAACTTATAAATGCATCTTTAACTAAACTGTTACTATGCTCCCAAGCTCTAGAAACTTTGTCTAAAACAGAATCATCTCTTAAGTTTTTAAGGGCAAATAATGCACTTCTTTGTAATACTCCATTATCATTTTTATCGGATGCAAACTTGATCAATTCACCTCTCCAAAAAATTTTATCTTTGCTAGAAAAAATGTCTTTTTCTAAAATATAACCCACCATTCGAGCAAGATTCCCTAGTTGAACACAACGTTCAGTATCAGAAATATATTTTTTCTTGCTATGATAGCTTTTGAGTAATGTTGACTGTGAGATATCAAAATATAAAGCCAAATTTCTTCCTATTTCCCAATCTATCCAATGCAGAACGGTTTGATAGTAAACAAAGATCTGTTCAAATATTATTTTTTTGTCCTCCGCTGGTAGTGAGTGGACATTAACCTTAGTAAGGAATCGATGATAGTTCTCATCTTGTATATGCCCTGGGTGTTTGCTACTGCCAAAGTCAATAATTGGTTTCAAAAGAGAAATATCCAATTCAATTAAAAATGTTAGGGTATTAAACCAACTTGGGTAGATTTCTCGCAGCTCTGAATCAACTGATAAATCAAACACTGTACGTAGGGGATGACCCAGTCTCGTAATTTCTTTGGCGGCTAAATATTCTTGGAATTCTGTATTATCAAATTCTAATGTTTCAATATTGTCCTTAAGTAAACTTTTATCATAAAAAACCTCTAGAGGAACTTGTTGCAACATGCTAACTTTGAGATCTGACTTAAGATCATCAAAAAAGGTCATGAGTTCATCTTTCGTTAATATGTTTGTTTGGTAAATTTCCATAATTAGGGCAAGTTTTTCTAGAACACGCTTTACGAGGTCCCTTTTCTGAGTATTAGGTTTATTATCTTCCAACTCAAGTTTCTTGTAGATAAAATATTCAAAGAGACTAACTCTTGTTAGGGAACTAATTTTTTCAACTCCGTTTTCATTAATGTAATCTACTAAAAGTTCCAAATATCGAGGTGTTTGGATTATTAAATTTCTATGTTTGAAGTGTAAGGTATCAATCAATTTGTCAATATCATTTTCGGATATCGCTTTCTGTTTGAGGTATTCCTTTATGTTTTCTAAGGAAAATGGATAGATACGGACATACTTAAAGTCTGATTCTAAAAATAGCACTTGATATTTCTCAAAAAAGTGCCAACGACAAGCTACAACAACATGAATCTTGGGATATTTAGTAATAAAAAACTTAATTTGCTCTACCACAATCGAGAATGTATCTTGCTTGACTTCATCAAGTGCGTCAAAACACAAAACAATATCTTCGCTATTATCTAACTTAAATCTGTCACCATCTTTTTGATCTGGAATGTACGATTTTAAATACTCGACTATATTGGGCGAAATTGGCAACTTTTTAAGATCAATTCGTAACGATTTCTTACCTAAAAATTTTGTTTGCAACACAAGTTCATTTAAGAGCCTCGTTTTGCCATACCCCGGTTCAGCAATAACGAATGTTTTGAGATTTGCAAAACTACTAATGAGATCTCCATCTTTAGACCTATCTAAAGTCAAATAACTAAATTCTCCGGATTCAGATTTTGCTTCTTTGAAAGACTGAAAGAGTTTTATTCTAGGTAGAACATATTCATCCTTGGTGGGAGAACTTGAAGTTAGATTTTTGTTATCATTTTTTTCCATATTTTAAAACATCGGCAACGATTCCTTGTATTGAAAAATCTTCAAACACATAAATATGCTTGTTGATTGGATTTGTAGATTCAAGCTCAAGGCGAATGGCACCGTCAATAGTGACAAACTTTTTGATTGTTGCCTCATCACCAATCAGAACTGCGAATCTGTCTCCCGGATTTGCTGTCGTCTGTTTATTAACATGCGTACACGCACCTTGAAGTTGTGTGAATGCGTGATGTTTTACTTGCCAGATGAATCTACTCGCTACTAGTGCTTCCGTTCGAATACAACGTGGCTGCCCTGCCTGGATTCGAACCAGGATAAGCAGCTCCAAAGGCTGCTGTCCTACCGTTAGACGACTGGGCATATAACTCTGAAATCTCGTATCCAATCGATACATGCATTCACTTCTGCCACTTCGTGTCAGTACCGTTATCCCACTCCGTTTCACTGCGGGG
>CAZHDZ010000048.1:0-5536 GCA_964531275.1 uncultured Gammaproteobacteria bacterium | reverse complement strand
AAAATAATAGTCGGGAAATTATGAGAAGGATAGATGGTGAAGAAGTAACTATGCAAACATTTAAGTTTTTAAACCTTAACCGCTATATATAATCTTCAATTTTGTCTTTCAGTGGTTTTCTGCTAGAATTGAGCCTATAACTATGAGCTCTAGCAAAAGAAAGCAAAAATCAGAGGATTTTCTAGCACTTCCAATTCCATGGGAGGAGCTGGATGAGTATTTAAAGAAGGAAAACATCATGGAATATGCACGAAATATTGATATCAGCACATTTATTTTAGGTGCCGAAAGTAAGAATCGCGAAGCTATTATTGCATCAGCTCTGAAAAGTTTAAAGAAAACTAATCCCGAAAATGCGACACGCAAACGTGCGGAATTGTTAGCAGACAGAATGCAAGAATTTGCTCAGGGAGTAACTAAGCAAATGAAGGTGAAGAATTCTAAAAAGGGATAATCTCAGCAACTTTTGTCTTTAAAACCTTTGCAATTGCTTCCAAAGTATCAAGTGAAACTTTTTCTTCCCCGCGTTCAACTCTCGCGTAGAAGTTTGTATTAATAGCCGCACCTTCAGCCACTTCTGCCTGCGTTAAGTCTGCCTTTTCTCTCAGCTTCTTAAGATTTTCTCCAAGTTTTTTCTGTGAGCCCATGAGGTGATTATACAACTTTTACGGATAGTTTGTCTCTATATTATAAGTCAATAATTTGGTAGAATTAGCAAGCAAAATGAAGCTCCAGTCTATAGCCATAAATAATTACCGAAGCATCGAAGAGATTCATTTTCCATTAAGTGAAATTGAACAAAGTTACACATACTCTCTTATTGGAATTAATGAATCTGGCAAATCAAGTTTTCTGAAAGCTATTTCTTTAATTGGTGGCATAGAGTCTATTTCATTTCCACAGGATTTTCATGATGATTTGTATCCAATAACTATAAATTTTGAGTATAATTTAGCAGAAGAGGAATTGCTTTTGCTTCAAGAAGAATTGTTAGGTAAAAATTTTCCAGCAGACTTGTTTGAGGAAGTTTCCATTCAGAGTGTTACGGTTAAAGCCATTATTCAACCGAATACTTCTGTTTCTCTCGAGAAAAAAGTTGATTTCGCTTTAAATAAGAATATTTATAACTCTCACACTTTAAGCGAAAGTACAGTGATGATAAAAGCAGGTGCACCCGAAGAGGAGGATTTAGATTTAAAAAGATATCTTGAGGAAAACTTGCTCAACTTCATATTAACAAAGTTTCATAGTATAGTTTTTTGGAAGTCGGATCCAAGATTCCTTATTACTGATCCAATAAATCTAGAAAGTTTTTCGGCCGATCCAGAAAATTTTTCAATTCCACTAAAGAACTGCTTCGAGCTGGCGGGGATTACAGATATACCAACAGAAATTTCTAAAATTAAAACAAATCCAGCAGAGAAGAATAACCTTCAAGAAAGATTGGGAGACATCGTAACTGAACATATAAAAAAGATTTGGCCAGGACATCCCATTGAAATTAAATTTCAAATAGATGACACCTCTGTGACATTTCTTGTTGAGGATGAAGGTGTAAAGTATAAAACTAAAACTACAGCTCAAAGAAGTGATGGATTCAAACAATTTGTTTCATTTTTGCTTTCAGTTTCGGCACAGAACAGTAATTCTCAATTAACTAATACCATCTTGTTATTGGATGAACCAGAAACTCATATGCACCCCCAGGGACAAGAAAATCTTAGAGACGAATTAATTAATATATCGAAAAGCAAACTAAACAACATCGTTATTTTTGCAACTCATTCGAATTTTATGATTGATAAAAGTCATCTGGAACGATCATATAGAGTTCATAAAAAAGGAAATGAAAAAACTCAGGTAAGCAGTATTGATGGAGGAAGCGCATCATATTCAGAAACGAATTATATCGTTTTTGACATACCTACGACTGATTATCACAACGAACTTTATGGCTTTTTAGAAAGGGAGAGTAGGGAAAAATTAGATGACTTGCCAAAAGAAAAGAATTGGATCAACGAAAAAAAAGGGGCTACCGAAAAAGTTTCACTCCCAACTTACATAAGACACTCAATCCACCATCCTGAGAACACAAAAAATAAAATGTATACACAAGCTGAACTTAAGCGGTCGATCGACACTCTACGTGGATTAAGATGATAGATTAAGGATTATCCGTTAAGAATGTCCTTGGATTTACAGGTATCCCAAATACATCTACTTGAAAGTGAAGGTGCGGTCCGGTTGACCAGCCAGTACTTCCTTCAAGACCTATTACTTGATCCGTTGTATTGATTTCCTGCCCTTTTATAACAAAAATCTTATCTAAATGCCCATAAATTGAAGTGATATTGTTTCCATGGTCAATAATTATGTGTTTTCCAAACCCCCAGAATATTTCTCCGGCATAAATTACCTTTCCGGGCATAAAAGCCGTTATCGAGTCTCCTATTTTCCCATTAGGGTTTGCGATATCAATGCCTGAATGCATTGGTTGGTATGGAAGGTCAGACTGCCCAAATTCAAGCGTTATGACTCCTTTTGCAGGCCATACAGCATTTGCCTCTATACTTAATATGACCTTGCCGGTTGCAGGGTCGTGAATATCAATTTTATGTGTCTTAACATTTACAGTTGCAAGCCTGTCAGAGACTATATCGATTCCGGCATTGGTAAGTAAAATAACTGCAACAATAGGAAGAAGTAAAACTCCTAGGAATGCAATGGATACATAATATAACTCTTTACGAGATGACCAAAGAGAGGCAATTTTTAAAAATAAAGATGGACTCATTCATTTAAATAGATTTCTTTAGGATCTGTTGTTAAAAGCGGATGTTCTTTTTCTGAAGCAACCACTTTTAAAGCAACATGATTTTGATCAGCAATAATTAAAGCCTCACCACGATCGCAGGTTAGCAGGAAATGTTGCTCATACTCGCTAAGCTTAAATTCTTCTGCAACTTTTTTAATGGTTGTTGTATCTTGCCGCATTAAAATTCTTAGGGATGACTGGGAAGCAATTGCCCTTCCGTATTCTTGAGATAAAAAGTCATTTGCTTGCTGTGAAATTATTGTGACACCAAGATAATATTTTCTAGCTCTTCTTACAAGGTTTGAGACAAACCGGGCGCTTTCTTTATGCTCTAAGAGTAACCACCCTTCATCAATTACTAAAACTCTTTTTTGCGGATGGGATTTTACTTGAGAGTTTACATAGTTTGCAATTGAAAGCATCATAATTTGACGTAATGATTCGTTTAGATCCTTGATATCAAAAACAACTAGCCTATTATCAAGTTCTATGTTGGTTTGTGAATCAAAAACTGAAGAAAGTGACCCTTTCACAAACCTTTCGAGCCTGTTGCATAGATCTTTTTGTTTCATCTCTTTTAAAACTTTGTAAAAATCGGAGAGTACCGGAAATTGTTTTTCCTTTTGCTTTTTTCCTTCACTTATCTTTGCTCTGTTGAGCTTAAATCCCTGCTCTTTGTAGGTTTGGATAATTGCTTTATCAACAATTGCTATTTCCTCAGATGTGAGTCCTCCAACCATTAGAGAAATAATTTCAGTTAAGTCTTGAATATGCTCAGAAAGGTTATTGTCATCACCATAATTACTTGTTGAAAAATCAAAAGGGTTAATTTTCTCTTTTGATTTAGCAGAGAGCTTTATATACGTTCCATTAACCGACTCTGCAAGTTGTTTGTATTCCCGTTCAGGATCAATGACAATAACTTTTATTCCCTGCATGAGTTGACGTAATATTTCAACCTTTGCCGTATAGCTTTTACCGCTTCCGCTTTGTGCAAATATAATGCTGTTTGCGTTATTAAGTGAAAACCTATCAAAAATAACAAGAGAGTTATTTGATTTGTTAATGCCATATAAAATTCCACTCTCCTGAACAAGTTCTGAGGAGACAAAAGGGAATGTTAGGGCTGCCGATGAGCTGTCTAAATTCCTTCGTTGATTAAGTAGGTTTTCAGCTCTTGGAAGGGTGGACTGGAGTCCCTCAATTTGCTGAAACGTTGCAGTTTTAATATAGAAAAGACGTGTAGACATGACTGTTTCGAGAGTAGTTGTAATTTTATTAAGTTGGTCAAGAGTTGGTGCACTAAGAGTCATATATATTGAAATCTGAAATAGTTTTTCCTGTCCACGTTGAATTTTGTCTTTAAGTGCAATTGCCGAATCTAAGGGGTCTGTAATTTCAGACCCTAATACTTTTCCGTCTTTTAGCATGGCTCTTTTTGTAGACTCAAGTTCTGTTATTTTCCTTTTTAGCTTTGGTAATGCCAAAAGAGGGTCAACTTGCTCGATATGATAAGAGATATCTATATTATGGTTAAAGTTAATAAGCATATTTAACCACCCAGTTGAGGCAACATATGGGTATCCGGATATAAAAAGTGTTCGAACAAATTTGTCACCCATTTGAAGGTATGAGGCGTTTTCTTCAAGACCTGAGTATGAAATTAAATCAACTTGATCCTGCTCACCGTAATTAAAATCAAAGGATTTTTTTAAGACCTCTTTTTTTGAGCTCTTTTTCTTCTTTCGTTTTAATATACCGTCAAGATTTGAAAGATAAGGTATGTTTTGGGTTTTTAAATTAATGTTAAGCATAGGTGTTTGTAAGTAACGCCTCAATTGTGTGTCCCTTAAGTTCCTGAGTTTTTGCGGTTGAGGAATTGTAGAAAGTGTAGAATAGGTCTAAAAGTTCAAGGCTTTCAAGGGTTCTTGCTTTCATTCCTAACTTTTCAAGGCCACGAGATACAAGTGTTCGTTGTAAATTAATGTGTTCTGAAATTACTGCAAAATCTTTTGTTCTTTCCTGTGATTTATAGGGGATAATAATATAAAATCTTCGGGAAAGGATTTTGTTTCCTGAAACCAAATTCTTAATAAACGAGCAATAATTATCAATTTGAGTTTTATATACCTTTTCTTTCTCGGTTGTTTTACTAATGGCAATTTGTGCAAGGTAGGAATCAATATCAACTTCCCTTACCCTTACTAATATCTGCAAGGGACTTACAAGTGAGTTAAGAAAGTTTTGAAAGCTATCAAGTATTACATCCTGCTCCTCTTCACTTTTTAACTCAAAATTAACAGAAGAGGTTTCAATAACAATCCGGTATTCGTTATTGGGAAGAACTAATATACCGTCTCTTACCTCTTTTATTTGTATTTGACGCCTAGAGCTTTTTCTATTTAACTGCTTGTTCAAAAACGACATGTAACCCCCCTTTCTTTTGTGACTTTAGCGAGAAAGAATAAGAAGGGTTTTTCAATAATCCTTCAAGACGCACTAAATCCCTTATTGAAAATGAAAATGCCTTTTTTGTTTCCAATTTATTAGTTGCTTCCTTTTTGAGCAGGTTCCTTTTAGTCTTTTCAAAGACAGGAAGATCTATGGTTCGAAGATAAGAATCGTTTTTATCTAAGAGATAGTATTTTGGACGAAGGTTATATGTCAGTAAAATTACAACCCATGATAAAACCACTTTTTCCTTAATACGAATTGAAAGTG
>CAZHDZ010000047.1:0-5575 GCA_964531275.1 uncultured Gammaproteobacteria bacterium | reverse complement strand
TCCGCTACGCTTCTGAAACTCTGATCCCACCGTTTATAAACATCACCAAGTTCCTACTTAACTATTACAATGTCCCACCTGATCGATAATATATGAAAAACACTCTTAAAAAAATCGTTATCAAAATACTCACATGGCAAGCACGGATAGTGCTTGTTCGTCACCGCCCGAAAGTCATCGCCATCACTGGCTCTGTGGGTAAAACTTCCGCCAAGGATGCTATCTTTACCGTACTCTCCAAATTCAAAACTGTTCGCAAAAGCGAGAAGAGCTTCAACAGCGAGATAGGCCTCCCACTCACTATCCTCGGCCTTCCAAACGGTTGGAACAATCCATTCATGTGGCTTGAGAACATAGCCAAAGGATTCCTGACTATCCTTCGTCATAAGTCATACCCCGAGTGGCTCGTACTCGAGGTAGGCGCAGGCAAGCCTGGCGATATCAAGAGCGTCACCCCATGGCTCCGGCCCGATGTAGTAGTCATCACTCGCTTCCCAGACAAGCCAGTGCATGTAGAGTTCTTCGGCACTGCCGAGAGGATCATAGAAGAGAAGAGTGCCTTGGCATTTGCTCTGAAGCCCACCGGCGTGCTGATACTCAACCATGATGATGAGAAGGTCTACGCCCTCCACACCAAATCCAAATCTCGCATGGTCTCCTACGGCATGCACGAGAACGCTACTTACCGAGCGACACACGCCACATATACTTATGCCAAAGTTGGCGACGCTACTATCCCGACCGGCATCAACTTCAAGCTCGCTTACGGTGGCAACACTTTCCCAGTCATGCTCCCTCATGTAGTAGGCATGCACTATGTGGGCCAAGCACTCTGTGCTATCGCATCTGCTCACGAGGTGGGCTGTGACTTGCTGACTGCTATCAATGCTGTCAGTGGCTTCACTACTCCTCGCGGTAGACTGACACTCATCGAAGGCATCAACCACTCGACACTCATCGACGACACATACAATGCATCCCCAGTAGCTATGGAGGCCGCACTCGAAGTCCTTAAAGAAGTCCAAGGTACTAGGAAGATAGCTGTTCTAGGTGACATGCTAGAACTCGGCAAATACACCGAGGAAGCTCATAGAGCCATAGGCGAGCAAGTCAAAGGCTCTGCAGACATGCTCATTGTCGTGGGTCCAAGGGCCAAGTCTATCGCCGAAGGCGCCATCAGCAAGAAGTTCCCCAAGAAGAATATATTTAGCTTTGACAACGCCCGCCAAACAGCCGAGTTCCTCACCAATGCAATCAAAGAAGGGGACATTGTCCTCCTGAAAGGCTCCCAAGGCGTCCGCCTCGAGCGTGCCGTAGCCTCGATAATGGCTCATCCAGAAGACGCCCCAAAGCTCCTCTGCAGGCAAGAAAAACAGTGGGAGAATAGGTAGGATAAAATAGTAGGCATTTATATCCAAAATATAGTAAAATGAAAGTATGACCGTCAAGGAAATACAAGCTCGCTTCGACATAAGCTCTATTTATGCTCAGCATGTTTTTTTACGTATAAAACAAAACTCTTCCATAGAAGAAATTGAGAAAATAATAAAAGAAAAAGCAAAACCCTTTGTTAAATGGGTAGGTGGTAAGAGGCAACTTCTCAAGCAATTTCGTCTAATGAATCTCTACCCACCAGAGAAATTCAATACAAAGACTCATCGATATTTTGAGCCATTTGTTGGAGGTGGTGCTGTATTCTTCGACCTTCTTCCTGAAAAGGCATTTCTTTCTGATCTTAATTCTGACCTTGTAACTACTTACAATGTTATTAAAAATGATGTTGAGTCACTAATTAAATCACTTAAAAAACACGAATACGAGAAGGAATATTTCTTAAAAGTTCGAGCAAAGGATCCAAGCACCCTAAGTGATTTAGAGATTGCATCTAGGTTTATTTACCTTAACCGCACAGGCTTCAATGGTATGTATCGAGTAAATAGCAAAGGACATTTTAATGTACCGTTTGGTAAGTATGACAACCCACTTATATGCGATGAAGGTAATCTCCGAAAGGTATCGAAAGCACTAAAGGGTGTAGAAATAAAACATCAAGATTATAAAGCTGTCCTCAAGAAGGCAAAGAAAGGGGATTTCATTTATTTCGATCCACCATATTATCCAGTAAGTAAGACAGCGTCTTTTACTTCTTACACTATGGATGTATTCCTAGAAAAGGAACAAATAGAGCTTCGGGATACTTTTATAGAACTCAGTAAACGAGGATGCTTTGTCATGCTATCCAATTCCGATACCCCGTTTATTAATGAGATTTATAGTGGCATCAAAGGAGTAAGAATCAATAGTGTTCAAGCAGGACGAGCTATCAATTCAAAGAGTTCTGGTCGCGGTAAGATAACAGAAGTATTAGTAACTAATTATTAAAACATTATGAAAATAGAAGGTGATATTAGAGCTAAAGATGTATCTTATTGGGATTTTTTAGATAGTTCCTCTGGAATGTATGTTATACCAACTTTACAGCGACCTTATACTTGGGGTAAAACACAGATTATTAATTTATTTAATGACATAAAAGATGCATCAGGACCTTATTATATTGGTAGTATTGTAATAATTGATAGAGAAGGTCGGAGTACAAATAGAGATCAAATTATAGATGGACAACAAAGGCTTACAACATTATCACTACTTCTTGTTGCTATGCGTGATTACGTGGGTACAAAGAAAAATTTTGATTCTTTTAATGAAGAAATAGAAAGCATGCTATATAGACTTATGATGAACGGCGAAAAAATACCCAGGCTGTCTTTCATGAATGAGCAGTCAAATAAAATCTATGAACTGATTCTTTCTAGGCACGATACTCAGAATTTATCAAAAGCCCAGATTGTTTTTGTAGATGCTGTAAATCAAACAAAAAAACTCCTTAAGGAATATAGTCCGAGTTGCAAAGTTAGAGATATGGAAAATTTACTAAGCAATATTAAATCTCTCCAAATTGTCCTAATAGAGTGTAAAAATCAATCAGCAGCTTTTGACTTATTTGAAAGTATAAATGCAACAGGAGTAACTCTTGCAAGTAATGATATAATTAAAAATCGCCTGTTTCAAATTTCTAATGAATATGGAAAGGTTGAATTAGCAAGCGCAGAAAGAATGTGGACAAAAATTGAAGAGAATCTTGAATTTGATAGTTCAAAGTTGAAAACATTTATAAGGCATCAGTGGCTTAGTACTTTTGGTTATACAAGCCACAAAAAACTCTTTAAAGATTTTGAAGAAATGATTGGTGATGGTAAAGATAAAGGTACAAAGGCGAACACTTATTTAAAAAGATTACTTTCTGATTCTGATATTTATAAATCTTTACTTACAGCAAAGGTAGATTCTTTGAAAGGTGTCACCAATATTCGTTTTGAGAAAGAAGAAATCAGGAAAAGCTTAGAGTTTTTAAGTTATCTTGGTGTTGATCAGGTTTACTCAGTTTTGCTATATCTCTACAGAACTTCACCTAAAAATTTTAAAAAAGATATAAATCGTTTAGTAGCATTTCAGTTTCTTTATAAAAATGTCCCAGGAAGTCCAAGCACCGCGGAGAAAATTTTTGCAGATTTAACTGAAAATAAAATAACAAAAAACATCATGTTTAAAAAGCTAAACGATCTCTGTGAAGGTTATGAAAAAGATTTTATTGATAATTTAAATAAAAAATTGAAATACAAAGAAGGTCGCAGTGGAGATGTACAATTTTTACTTGAGAAGTATCTAATTAGTAAAGGAGCGGGGACTGGATTCAGTGAACCAACAATTGAGCATATAATTCCAAAATCAACTAAACAAAAAGATGTTGAAGATGTAATTCATAATTTAGGGAACCTAACAATACTTGAGAAATTAGATAATGGAACATTGCAGGATAAATCTTTAAATGAAAAACTAGAAGTATATAAAAAAGTTTGGAATGTAAATAAGAAAATTAAAAACTACTCTTTTAATAATAATCCGATTAGCGCTATCTCTGAAAGAGGAGAGGATATTTCTAAAGATTTATATAAATTACTTCTTAGTACTGTATCGAGTGGTAAATGGAAAATTTAAAATTATATAGATGTTATCAAGTAAAAAACTAAAAGCACTTCAAAAATATATTGATATTATTGAAGTAAATAAAGGAAAAACCATTGGAGATATTTATAAAAATATTGTTGGTGAAAATCATGCCCACTATAAGAAGGGCGCTTCTGGTCTAATAATTGAAAACTTACTAGGCCTAAAGAATAATGGCTCACCCATGGCAGACTTAGAAGATTTAAAAGTAGAGATAAAGGTATTACCAATACAACTTCATAACCTAAAGGTTAAAGAGCCTACTCAGATAAAAATGATTAATTTCATGGAGGTTGCAAAAGAAACTTGGGAAACATCAAAGATTAGAGATAAAATTGAAACTATTTTCTGGATTGTTTATGGTGTCCCAAGGGATAGTCAAACAAAGAAAAATGAATCTCAAGATAAATATATTTTGTTGGATTGGTTTATTGATGTTCCAAATAATGAAAAGCAACTTATTTTTAAACAAGATTGGGAGTTAATACAATCATACATTATCCAAGGTAAAGGTGATAAGTTGTCTTGTTCAATGGGAACATATATTGAACCCAAAACTAAAGCCAAAAATAATACAGATCTTACAAATGCACCAGATGGTAAAGGAGGAATAACAAAAGTTAGGCGTCGAGCATTTTATTTTAAGAAGAACTATACAAATAATAATGTAATTTCAGAGTTAGATTTTTCATCTTTGAAAAATGAGTAATCAAAAAGAATTAAAACTTCATCCAGAAGGTTTTGAAATGGAATGCACGAGTGTATGGGCCTTTCCGCGAAGGGGGAATTGGGCTACGCATACCTCTGATTGGCGGGGGAACTGGGCTCCTGAGGTGGTAAGGAACCTTATTTTGAGGTATTCCAAGGAAGGAGATCATCTTTTGGACTGCATGATAGGTGGAGGTACTACTGCCATAGAAGCCAAGATTCTAAATAGGCATATAACATGTGTTGATGTAAATGAAGAGGCTCTAAAGCGCACAGTAAAAGCTCTTAAATTTGAAGTTGATAATAAGTCTAAACAGAGAGTAGTCAAAGGTGATGCTCGTAAAATGAAATTCCTAAAAGATGGGGATATAGATTTTGTTCTCACTCATCCACCTTATGCAGATATTATCAAGTACAGTGATGGCAAGATAGAGGAAGACATTTCAGGCATTCATGATATTGATAAATTTGTCGATGAAGTAGAAAAGGTAGCAAAAGAACTGCATCGAGTACTCAAGCCTGGTAAGTATTGTGCAATTCTAATGGGGGATACACGTAGGAATAAAATGTATCAACCTTTGGCATTCAAAGTAATGGAAAGGTTCTTGAAAGTAGGGTTTATGCTAAAGGAAGATATCATAAAACGACAGTTCAATTGTAAGGCCACTGGTTTCTGGGTAAACAAATCAAAAGAGGCAAATTTCTTACTTATAATGCATGAGCATCTATTTGTTTTTCAAAAGGTTTAAGTTATCCACACCACTATTTAAATTAAAATACTATATAATTAGATTAGTTT
>CAZHDZ010000046.1:0-5780 GCA_964531275.1 uncultured Gammaproteobacteria bacterium | reverse complement strand
TTTTCGGGCTTAAGAGCATCATATGCACCAGCAAGAATTGCAGCAACGTCATTTATGGTGTCTTCCAGCTTTATGTATGCACCTTTATGACCGCTTTGAGCCTCCATTACAAAGAAATTCTGTGTCATATAATTTTGAAGGAGTCTATATCGACGATATATCAGTTGGTCTTGGGCTGAAAGTTCTGACTCTCCAATAAGTGATACAATTCTCTCAAGCCCACTTGCCTTTTTAAGCATAGATTGCGCCTCAATAAATGTCTTGTAATGCTTTTCACCAACCGAGTCTGGATTAAGAGCCGTTGAGGTTGAGGAAAGAAGATTTATGGCTGGAAATCTTCCTTCTTGATAAATGTCACGAGATAAAACCACATTTGAATCAAGATAAGGAAATACTGATTGTACTCCAAGATCTGTTATGTCATCGGATGGCACATAAACAGCCTCAATTGACGTGATAGATCCGCTTTCTGAGGAAACAAGGCGCTCATGCAGATGCCCAACTTCAGTGTAAAGTGTTGCTTGGTAGCCACCCTCTCCCGGAATTGTACTCATATCGGTTGCAATTTCGTATCCAGCTTGTGCAAAACGAAAAACATTGTCCACAAAAAAGAGCACATTTTTATTCATGTTGTCCCGGAAATGCTCTGCAATCGTCGCACCTGCAAAAGCTGTTCTAAATCTGACGGCAGGATTTTCTGCCATCTGACCGAAAATGAGAGCAACTGAGGGAAGCACGCCGCTTTCTTGCAGAGTCTCAAAAAGCTCTTTTCCTTCCCTTATACGCTCTCCTACGCCTGAAAATACTGAAACACTCTCATTTTTATGAAGAATAACCACGTTATGGATAATCTCTGTCAAAACTGTAGTTTTGCCTACTCCAGCACCACCAAACAAACCTACTTTTCCTCCTTTTATAATCGGGCAGAAGAAATCGATTGCTTTTATACCAGTTTCAAGAATTTCTGTAGGCGCAATAACTTTGTCAAAATCAACACCGTCATTAAATATAGGAACTAGTTCCGTTGCATTAATCGGCTCCCCTCCATCAAAAGCTTTTCCGAAAATATCAATGGCGCGGCCTAAAATCGCGTTACCTACGGGAATTTTAATTGCCGAATTTGTGTTTACCACCTGCTTACCACGTGAGAGCTTTTTTGAAGTTGAAAGTAAGAGGCAATAATAAGAATTCACCTCTGACGAGGTATAGACTTCCATAATTACCGTAGGGTCATCTCCAAGCGTTAGGACATCATGAATCCTCGGCGTGTGACCGTGAGAAAATTCTACCTCTACAATTTGACCTAGTACTGATATTACTTTTCCATCCATATTTTAATAGTATTGATTAATGATCAATGATTATTTGATTAATGATAACTAACTTTCGACACTATCAGCAATCTTTAATCGCTTAATCCTTTTAATCAATTAATCAAAATCTACTTCCACAGACTCGCACCAGACAGACGCTGCAAGCGCCTAGCTGATTCTTGCCTCTTCATAACCAATTTTTTCGTCTTTGTAAGCTTCTTTTGAGATGTCTCTATATTCTGCAGTGCATATTCCATCTGTTGAATACGGGAGGTGACGTGGGAAAGTTCTGATTCATGAAGAGTTTGGCGGAAGAGAGAGCCAAAGATCTGATTTTCAAAGACCTTCAATACGCTTTCGACAGATGGTTCAAAGAAGAATTTTACATGTTTTTTGTTCTCTTCCACTTCTTCTAGTTTTTTTGTACCCGAAACGTTTGCTTTTACAGGATTTTGAGTAATTACATTTACAAATTGCCCATAATATACCAGTACTGTCTGGTATTGCTCTAATACTTTTAAGACCCCATCCAACACATTTTTGGCATCTTCACCCTCAGGAAAATCAATATACTGATACTGTTTTTTGTCAGAAGACAAATCGAAAAGCTCGCGTCCAACTTTGCCTATTACGTAAATATCAGCATTGTTTTGCTTTACGTCCTGCATGAAGAAACGAAATACCTTCTTACCGATATCTCCATAGAGCTTATTATTAGAGGAAATAAGCACAGCAATCGTCTTACCATTCTTGTTCCCGGTTGAAAAGGCAAAAATTCCCTTCTTTTTTTGTCCTAACTGTTGGATTTCTTCGCTATAACTACTTTTTACATCTGCAAAAACCTTGGCTAGGTCATCTAGGAAGGCACGGGTGGCTAGCACTTTACCTCTCGCTCGCTGCATCTTTGTCACAGAAATCTCTTCATATGCCTGAGCTAGACCCTTGAAGGAACCTATGAGATTTATATCTTTTTCTAGCTGTTTTTTGTTTTGCATAAGTTACAAGAAAATCTTTGCTTCACAAAAGATCTATATCTTTCTTTAACTGTTCTTTGTTTTGCATAAGTTACAAGAAAATCTTTGCTTCACAAAAGATCTGTATCTTTAATTAGCTGTTTTTTGTTTTGCATAGCGCGATAAATTTATCCTTATTTATACTGGTATACGTAAGGAGCTCATTGAAAGTCTTCTTCTTAAATCCTTCATCGAAAAGCGGCTTATTGAGGTCATTTTGATATGCCTCTACCAACTTCTGCTTAACCAATTCCAACCCTTCATCACTTCTGTCGATCATATTGAGCCAAATAAGGGCAAATGTTACTACCTGTACTTCTATTGGAATTGAGATATTAAAATGCTGTCCAAAGAATCGGTAAACGCTTTCGCCGGTGGCAATGGTTTCTTTAACCGTTGCATTTAATTCTGCTCCGAAATGGGAAAGGTTCTGAACGCGCTCGTAGAGCGTCAAAAATGCCCCAATTTCGCGATTTATACTCCTTAAGAGATCATTCTGTGCTTGACGACCAACTCTAGTCACAGAAAGCGGAATATTAACGGCTGGGCGTCTTCCTTCATAGTAGATATTACTGTCAAAGAATATGTGGCCATCGGTCATAGACATAAGATTTGTTGTGATGTATCCGGTAAGATCTCCCTCTACCACTTCTGCTACAGGCAGAACAGTAATAGAGGCTTCTCTTCCATCTTCCAGAACAAAATTTCCAGCTCTTTCCATAATTCTCGCGTGGGTGTGGAATATATCTCCAGGATATGAATCACGTCCGGGAAATCTCTTTGCCAAAAGCGAAATTTCAAGATATGCACGGGCATGAGTTGAAAGGTCATCAAGGACAACAAGAACATCCTTGCCCTGATCCCTAAAGTATTCAGCTATCGTTATGGCACTATAAGGCGTTGTGTAAATAAGACTCGGTGAATCGTATGGGGTTGTTGCTACAATGATCGATGAGTCACGAAGACCCTCTTCAGCAAGAAAATCCTCAACCTTCTTAATATCGCTTTTTCTTTTTGCAATACCTGCATAAATTGCAATAGAACCAAGCCTTATTTGATTCTTTATCGTAGATAGGAGAAATGAGGTCTTACCTGTCTTGCGATCACCAAGGATGAGCTCTTTCTGACCAAGACCCAATGGGACCATCGTGTCAATAATTGATACACCTGTTAGAAAAGGTCTTTTTATACGTGCTCTACGGGAGAGACCTAATGGCGGGACATCAATCTCTCGTGCCTTTGAAAGCACGATTTGCGGTGACTCTTTCGAAATTGGATTACCTAAAGGATCAATCATGTTGCCCAAAAGCTCCTCCCCTACCGGTACCGCTATAAATTTATCAAGACGAATGATTTTTGTACCTGCTTTGACAGCATTTTTGGAAAAAACCAATATTTCTACTTCTTCCCGCTCCATCAAAAAGACTTCCCCAATTTCTCCTGTCTCAAAAAGAACTATCTCAGATAATCTTGCTCCTGGAAGTCCATTTGCAACAACGATAGGGTGCCGAACCGTCTGGACGACCCCAAACTCTCCTTTTTCAATCATCATTTTATTAAAGTCCATTTTGGTCCTCCTTTCTTTTCTCAAAATAACGCCTAAATGAATACTCCCCAACTCTGCCATCTCCTTCAACGACAGCTCCTCCAATAAGCGTCTTGTCTACCTTAAATTCAATCAATACAGGTGTACCTGTTATTTCTCTGGCTTTTGCAATAACTGCTGTTGTAATTTGTTGATCAACAACAAACGGGACAGTAAGAACTATCACAGGTAAACCAGCTATTTCCTTCCTCAAATTCTTGCTTTGATCCAAGAGAGCCTCTGGACTTTTCCCATTCTGAGTAAGAAATGATGCTATAAATTCAACCATAGGAGCAGGTAAATTCTCGAATATGAAATTTTTAGGGTTAATACTTGCATTGAATATAATTTGGTCAAATTGATCCAAAAATTGCAACACATAATCACGTTCAAAAGTAGTTGATATTATGTCTTTTATTCTTTTCATATAACGCCCTCCTGCTTTGCTTTTTCTAAAGCTTTTGTAATTAATTGCTCTTGCTCGCGACTTGATAATGCCTGACCAAGAACTTCTTGCGCTGCTTTCTCAATCATGTCCTTAACTTTACGGTTAAACAAAATCAACTCTTCCTCTTTGTACTTTGCAATCCGTTGCTCAACTTTATCCAACTCATTTACTCTCATCTGCTGAAGATTCTTGTCGGTTGTGACCTGTTGTTCCTCTGCAAATGCTTGCATTTTCTGTGCTTGGTCGACTTGGAATTTATCTAGAGACTCAAGAAGACCTTTTATCCGTGCCACATATTGCACTTTTATTTTTTCAGACAACGAGCCAAGTTCTATTTCAAAGTCTGTTGCTGGCTGAATAGCAAGAGTTGTATCAATTCCCTTTTTACCAAGAACCTCCTCAAGCTCATATATGAGATCATGGGCTATCTTTTCACTTTGAGCCAAAATCGACGTGGCTCTCTTGTGTGCATCTGCAAGTTCTTCCTTTACTCTTTCTTCATCTTTTTCAATTTCCTCCTCATGCATCTTTTTTTCTTCAATCTCAAGCTTGTGCTCTTCCCTAACTTCTCGCCTTACAACGGAGAAGTAGTAAGCAACGGCTGCTGCAAAAATGATGCTTACGATCAAGAATAATAATGCTAAGTTCATAGTCTAATAATTAAAAATGCCATACCAAAACCAGCTGCAATAATTGATAACGTGATCAAAACATTAAGAATTATGCCAATCTGTATCATTTTTCCTGCTAACGGATTCCTTCCGAGGGCTTCAACTCCAGTATTTGCTACTCTTCCAAACGAAATCACCCCGAGGACAAACGAAAGTAGGATAACTACCCCTGCAACCACATATTTGAATACTGCGGAGGGCGTTTCGTATGTGGCAAGAATACTTAAATTCAGTATGTCTTTAAGGCTACTAGCAGTTTTTTCGCTTGAATAGGAATAATGAAGATTAAGTGCAATATTAATCGATCCGACTGACCTTTTGTCCGAAGAGGTGTATGGCTCCAATGCTCTGCCAATCACATAGCCTGTCTGCTTGGCCTTCATGCCAGCCCCTGGAATAATTGAAGAAGCAATAAAATCGCCCTCTTTGATATCCCCATTAATTGAGGTCACATTAACCTCAACATTGCCCGACGTCACAACGGGATATGTACCCTCTTCTCCTGTCTCAAGATTTAGTGAGACTGCGGGCTTGGTTGAAACAACTCCAATCACAAGAGGGTCGTATGGAGAGTTGCTAAGGAAATATCCGGTACTTGTGGAGGAAATAATATCGCCATTTTGAACATTGTCACCCTCAATAGGTACATAGTTGGCAATCCCAAGGGATATGTTCTGATCTTGTTGTGCATAGGCGGGAATAGCAAAACCACTCAACAGCACGCAAAAAAGACCTAACACGGACAGTATT
>CAZHDZ010000045.1:0-6045 GCA_964531275.1 uncultured Gammaproteobacteria bacterium | reverse complement strand
ATAGAAGGGTCCTTGTAATTTCAAGGTTCTAGGTTCGAATCCTAGTCGCGGAGCATGAAAAAAGCCACCGAATAAGGTGGTTTTTTTGTGCTTACAAAGTAAGGTTTGGTGATGCCCGAATCTCTCCGTCCTCGCAGAGGGCTAGTCGCGGAGCCAAAACCTGAATAATATAACTATGACCCCGAATGGTTCTTGACCGACACACTTAACCTGCGTATCCAGATGTAATAATTTTGTATAATTTGACTATGAATAAATTCACTAGTCTTTCCAGAATTGATACAAGAAAAAACTCTAATATTAAACTAATAAGAAATAAAGATTTAATCGCAATTGTAAGCAATGCCTTTCCTAATCAATCCATAAAAAAAGTTTCGGAAATAAAATCTGGAAATTTTAACACGACATATAAAATTGCGCTAGAAAGTTTAGATCCTATTATTCTTAGGATTGCACCCAATGACGCTTTAAAAATTTATTTGCATGAGACGCGTTTAATAAAAAGAGAGTATTCAGTGAATCAAATGCTTACCTCTGCGGACAAGCTTGTATCCAAGATTATTTTTGCAGATTTCACCAGGAAAATTATTAATAGAGATTACACACTACAGCAATTTATTAATGGAGATATTTGGGACAGCCAAATTATTAATTTATCACAACAACAAAATATTGATTTATGGAAACAACTGATAAAAATCTCTGAGAACATAAGTAAAGTTGGCGATATTAATTTTGGCTTTCCTGACCCTAAACTTCAATTTACAAGTTGGAAGCTAGCTTTAATAAGCATATTGAAAAACATGATTCAAGATTTGGATAAATATTCCATGAATATTTACGGACCAAAAGAATTACTTGAATTAATTTTTAAAGATAAAAAGTATATAAATGAGATATCTAAGGCAAAATTGGTACATGGAGATCTGTGGCCTAAAAATGTTCTTATGAAAGTAAAAAGAAATAAAGAGGTATCGATTGTGGGACTAATAGATTCGGAAAGGGCATTTTGGGGAGACCCAAGAGCCGAATGGATATTTCCCAATTCACAATTTGCTGGACAAAAAACAAAATTCAACAAGATGTTTAGATGTGCACTCTTCTCAGCTGATTACTCTGAAATACCCACAGAAATTGGAAAAATATTTAATAATCAAAATATAGGCGAATTTTTCAGGGATCAAGTATATTTAGGTATATACCTAACACAAAGAAAGCTTGAGTCTCAGCGCTATCCTAGAAGTGAATACTGGATTGAAGATGAATTTAAGGCCATTATTGCTAACTTAACAAAGCTTTTTTAGTCAATGATTTTATCATTCTTGAAAATATCACGGTAATTTTTATTGGATAAAATCTGTTTAATTACAAGAAATTTGACAAGTTTTTGTGTTTGATTAGTTAATGAATGAGACGAGTTTTCAAATTCAATAACTGTTCCAGGATATATAGCTTGCTCAAAAGTATCATCCCTATCCTTCCATTTAATCACCAGTTCGCCTTCTATTACATAGAGTGATTCCCAAATGGTTTGATGGTGATGCCATGGTTGAATACAACCTGGTTTTAGTTCATTAAAGTGAATTTCATACTCATTAAAAAGATAATAGAATATATTTGTTCCATCAGATTTTTGTGCTCGTATTGCTGATTCTCTCTTTAATATTTTCATTGTAATAATTGTAGCATAAACCTATCTGACAATAAGATTAGTTTTATATTTCTCTATGATATACGATCCTTGGGAAAATATTTTAAATCAGTGAAATATCATAATGAAGAAGTAAAGTAGAACATAGATTGTAACGTTATTTATCCTACGCAATCAAATCCTTGATAATATATCAATAATGTCTGATGGTTCTTGACCGAGGCTGGGAGCAATAAACTTACAAAAACTAATACAAAAAAATTCTTCCAATGTGTTAGTATAAAAAAATGAGTAAACCAATTACTTGTATCTGGTTGGTCAACAGAGACGGAGAAGAGGCTGTTATTGCTGTATTCCTGCCAATTAAAAAACTTGATCTTGAAGCAATCCGAAAAGTTGGTGAATAAAGCTGGTCCTTTCCTTATTTGTTCTTTATTTTCATTGAGACATTAATCACATAGTTCCTAAATCCTCTTGGGTCACGAATTATTTGATAATTAACAGTTTTAAAGATTGTTTTTAAGTAAGAAAGCAAAGCATCTACATGAATTCCTTGGGTTTTGACTGGAATGTTAAAGAGAAACTGTCCATCTTCTTTAAGCCAGATACAAAGCGCCTCTAAAAATTTCGGGTCGTGGGAGCCTGAAAGTAAATACGGTGGTTTTGCATTAAAAGTGTCGATTACGATAGTATCAAACTTCTTTTTCCACTCCTTTTTATGAGTCTTTAATAATGAATATATATCTTTATTCACAATCTCTAAATTTGGAGTCTTATCAAGCGAGAAGAATTCCTGACAAGCCTTAATAACAAGTGGGTCTATTTCAACAATTGTCTGCTTTATATTTTTATTCATTTTTGAAAGTAGTGAAGAGCTCGTATTTGCTCCCAGCCCAATAAAAAGTATTTCTGGGTTCTTTTTTTTAGATGTTCGGGTTGCTGCTAGACGTGCAACTGCATACCAATAACTTTTTTTGATTGAGGGTTTTTCAATTGAAACTCCTTGGACAAAATAATTTGTCATCAGCACCCTTTCTCCATTCAATTTTTCGTATACATCAACAGCTCCTGAAAGGGGAGATTCGTATCTTTTCAACCGTTTCCAATGATTTTTTTTAAGAAAGAAAAGTAATCCAATCAGAATAATAAAAATAAATAAAAAGAGCATGGTGTTTACATTCATTATTATGAAAAAAACGTTGCAAAAGAATAGAGAAGTCTAAAAATAGGGTTATAAAACTTTATCCAACTTTGTGGATAATACACTTCTTCTCCCCCAAATTTTTTCTTAAACTCTGTATAACCTTTCCATGCTTTATTTTTCTTCGGATAGCGATAGTCATACATTGTTTCAAAATCAAAAACTTTTAGTCCTAACTTTTTTCCGAGCTTTAACGCTTCCCAAACGAGTAAATAGTTAGCAAGCAGCTCATATCCCCTTTTTGTATTCCCAGGATGAAAGTAGACCAATACATTATCAAAATATCCTATCCACAATGCGGCAACAGGCTTTTGCTCTTTCTCTTGAGAATCTTTCTCATACGCAAAAAGGGTATAAGAAGTTTTTTTAAATGCCTGCATCTTCGCGCTCACTTCCTCGTAAGATGGCACATAAAACTTTTTTTCTTTTCCTGTTGTCGCATACATCGAGTAGAATTGCTGTATTGCAGTAATATTTTTCTCGTCATTTAATGCAATCGTTTTGATAGAGAGGCGACCTTCAGCTTTTCTTATGTTGCGCTTGGCATTTGTAGAAAAAGCACTGTAGATTTTTTCTTCTGACTGGGTTAAATCAATTTTTATGGTCGCTGAATGGGCAAATTGAATCTTAGAAACTATATATCCATGTTTTATGTAATCGCTCTCAATAAAGCCTTTATTATGCGGCTCAATTATCGTAAATAGTGCTTTTTCTTTTTTCGCAAATTGATCTATTTTATTGAGATTCACGGGTCCAACCGGATGCTGGATTTTTATCATAGCGCGGTCTATGAGCGGTAATTGGCGAAGAAAAATATGTGTTTTTTCAATCTTTACAGCTCTCCAATTCAGATGCTTGAGATACTTCCCCCATTCATTCGTTTGCCGAGCGTCCAAAGCACCTGATACCTCCTTTTTCACAATCCCATCATACCATTCTCTAAATATGCAAGGGGACAAAGTAGGGGAATTGGTCGCCTTTGTATTCCAAAATGCCTCCAGTCTTACAATCAAGCGCCTTCCAAATAGCCTCCAGAGTCGAAAATCGAACTGCCATTGCTTTTCTATTTTTTAAGATAGAAAGATTAGCCACCATTCTCAAACTCGTACATCTAATGAACGTTTGCCTCAATAGGCACTCCACCATCTCATCCTATCCAGCTCGGCCTCGAGCATTCACTCGGGGCCATTTTTTTAGATTATTATTTCTTTTCGAGGAACAATCTTTTGCATTTCTTTTTCGATTCTAGTGTAAAATAAATGAGAATGACAAATAAATTCGCAAAATTGGTTCTATGTATCTTGCTTTGCGAGGGCGCCGGAATAATTGGCTCTATATTTACCCTTAACTCGGTTGCTACATGGTATGTAGTGCTGCAAAAACCTTTCTTCAATCCACCTTCTTGGATATTCGGGCCAGTTTGGACAACGCTTTATTTTCTAATGGGAATTTCACTTTTTCTTGTGTGGGGAAAGAAAAAAACAAATTTTAAATGGTTCTGGGCTCAATTAGCATTAAATGTCTTATGGTCAATTGTTTTTTTTGGCATGAAAAGTCCCCTGCTTGCGTTTTTTGTAATTATTCTCCTCTGGTTAAGCATTTTTAACACCATACAGTCATTCAAACCAATAGATAAAAGGTCTGCGTATCTTTTATATCCATATCTCGGGTGGGTAAGTTTTGCCTTACTCCTCAATCTCTCAATTACAATTCTTAACCGATAATTATCTTTATGGACCGTAACGAATCCCATACCATCATTTCTCGGGTTTGGGAGTGGGAAGGAAAAGGGTCATGGCATTTTGCGACTATTAATAAAGAGGATTCAAAACGTATTAGAGCTGACTATATCTGGCCAAGAAAAGGATTTGGCTCAATACCTGTATTAGCAACTGTAGGGGCAACGAAGTGGAAAACATCGGTATTCCCAACAAAAGAAAAAGAATTTCTCTTACCAATAAAAAGGATTGTGAGGGAGGGGGAAAATATCAGTATTGGTGATACTATAACCATAAAGCTTACCGTTATTACTTGAGTGAGAAATTTGAGATTTGATATAATGAGCTGAATGAAAAAGTCACCAGTTGTACATTTCGAAATGCCGTATAAAGACGGGAAGCGTGCGTCGGAGTTCTATTCCAAAGTTTTTGGGTGGGACATGCAGCAATTAGGAGAAGAGATGCACAACTACATTCTTGCGGGAACAACTGAGACTGAAAACATGCAGTCAACTCAACCTGGAGAAATCAATGGCGGCTTTTTTAGAGCAGAAGAGGGAGGCAAAAATACACTTGTTACGGTCGCAGTTGAGGATATCAATCAAGCAATAGAAAAAGTAAAACAAAATGGAGGACAAGTAGTACATGAGGTGCAAGAAATCCCAAACGTGGGGCTATACGTAACCATCATTGATACTGAAAACAACCGAGTTAGTCTCCTCCAACCAAAAATGGCTTAGCTGAACTATATGAGCGATGCGAGTGACCCAGAAATTAACCTTCAAGCCACTTCCCCAGAGGAAAAAACTTCATTTACAAAACGGTATTTTACTGAAAAATATAGTAAGCTTCACGCAGTCAACCCCTCACCATTTGAATGGGTAAGAAAATATAAATCAGACGCATACTACATCGATACAAATGGAGTCGCGCGTCAAGGTGAAAAGGGCTATCTCGACTGGCTAATAAGTAGGGGCCAAGACCCTAATGAATCTTCAGAAAGGGTCAGGCGAGCAGTTGAAATAGCATCTGAAATTTCACATTTCCTAAAAGACTCAACGCTTCCAACAGATATCACCGTATATAGAGCAGTCAGCAGTCGCATTATTCAAAAAATAAAGGATTCTGGGGGAGAATTTGCTGATAATGGTTTTGTTTCAACATGCTTTACGAAAGCTGATGCAATAAAATATCACAAGCTTGGACTTGTTAAAATCGTTGCCCCAAGAGGCACGAGAGCTATAGACATGACCTCCGCTCTTAAGTTTACGGACTGGGCAGCACACTCGGAATGGGAAAATGAGCTAACAATTGATAGAGGCTACAGCTATAAAATCGACGACGTCCAATCAGATGACTGCGCGCTTACAATGACAGTTGATTCATTTAAGTCTTAACCTGAATGAGACATCAATCAATCAAATTTTCTTGTGGAAAAATCTCCATAATCCGTTCGCGAAATAACTTACACCGAT
>CAZHDZ010000044.1:0-6087 GCA_964531275.1 uncultured Gammaproteobacteria bacterium | reverse complement strand
TAGCTTCTGTTGAGAAGATTATACGCCCCCTGAGGTCAAATTGCAAACTATAAGCCTTAAATCGTATCACACTCAGCCTCAAAATTTGTAATCTGGTGGTGAAAAATGCTATACTAGATTCATATTACCCGTTTCGGTCACCGAAACACCGAATTTAATCCTTCATTTTTTTCGTTGACATCTCGGCTTATAGTCATTATAATCAACATGAGCTTAGCTAGTTGTTGCTAGGCTTATTTTTTTGATGAAATTTATAAAGAATTTACTATTTGGACATCCTATAGAACCCCTTTTTTGGGGAGGGAAGGGCTTTACCCATAAAGGCAAGGAATATATACACCACAGTGACCTTCCGCATAATGAAACAGCCTTTTATAGAACAACTTTATTCCAAAAATTGTTTATAACTGCGCTGGTAGCAATTACGTTATACGGTCTAGTTACAAATACTTATTCTTCGATTCTATTTATTGTTGCAATACTATCGGTCTTGTATTTCGTGGATTTACTTTTTAACCTATTTCTTATATGTCGCAGTTTTTCAAACTCACCAGAAATAAAAATAAGTGAAAAAGAATTGGAAAGCTTGGACAAATGGACTCTTCCTCGTTACACAGTATTTTGCCCACTTTATAAAGAGTGGCAGGTAATTCCTCAGTTCCTAAAGGCAATGAACGCGATGGACTATCCAAAGGATAAATTGCAAGTAATGTTGCTTCTAGAAGAGGACGATACAAAAACGATTGAATACGTAAGTACATTAACGTTACCAAGTCACTTTGAAGTGGTGGTTGTCCCTCATTCATTTCCTAAAACTAAACCAAAAGCGTTAAATTATGGACTCTTTAAGGCAACTGGCGATTTCATAGTTGTTTATGATGCCGAAGACATACCAGACAGACTCCAACTTAAAAAAGTAATACTAGGTTTTAGAAAAGCCAAAAAAAATGTAGTGTGTATTCAAGCAAAACTAAATTTTTATAACCCGCATCAGAACGTACTAACAAAAATATTTACTGCAGAATACGCGCTTTGGTTTGATTTAGTACTAACAGGACTCCAGTCAATCCATGCTCCAATTCCACTGGGTGGTACTTCAAATCATTTTAAAACAACAGATATTAAAAATTTAAAAGGTTGGGATTCTTTTAATGTTACTGAAGATGCGGATTTGGGTATGCGACTGGTAAAAATGGGATTCCAAACAGCAATAATTGATTCTGATACCCAAGAAGAGGCAAATAGTGAAATGAAAAATTGGTTTTGGCAGCGTTCAAGATGGATTAAGGGATACATGCAAACATATCTTGTTCACATGCGTCGTCCACAAGATTTCCTTAAGAATTGGAAAGAACCGCATGCTCTAACATTCCAATTAGTAATAGGTGGAAAAGTTTTATCAACTTTAGTGAATCCTATTATGTGGGCAATTACAATTTCATACTTTGTTTTTAGAGCAACAATCGGTCCAACCATCGAATCGTTTTATCCTGCACCAATTTTATACGTTGCAATTTTTTCACTCATATTCGGTAATTTTCTATATATTTATTACTACATGATTGGATGTGCTAAAAGACAATATTACGACATTATTAAATATGCCTTCCTTGTACCTATCTATTGGCTGGCAATGAGCCTTGCAGCATGGACAGCAATATATTTACTTATTAGAAAACCGCATCATTGGTCCAAAACTACGCATGGACTTCACTTGCAACAAGTGAACGAACTCCCCAGACTTTCATCCGCTTTGTTAGGGCAGGCCGTCAATTAACTTTTATGAAAAATCGATTGAGCAAAATTCTACTTATATGTCTTGTGACTTTAATGTTTGTGATAACACTAAGAGGAATACCTGGAAATATTATTCCAACTGGAGAGATATCTAATGAGTATAAAGTTAACGAACCACCATTTGAAACTTCAATGGAGAGGGGAAGATATGCGTTAACCTCTGCAATAGTAGAGCATCACACATTTAATGTTGACTCTTCATATTCATTCTTAAAACCAGATTTAGCATGGTACAGCGGTCATTATTATTCTGCGTTTCCTCCGGGAGTTTCCTTAATGGGAGTTCCACTGTATTATTTTGGCTCACTTTTTAACGCAAACCAGCTTTTTACCTATTTTACGTCTGCTCTTTTTACAATTTCTACCATCTATCTAATGTTCCTGATTTCTAAAAGGCTTTTTTTCAGCACACAAACAACACTTATAGTTTGCTTTTTCTATGCTTTTGGTACATCGGTTTGGGCATACAGCGTCTCTTATTCAGCACACACAATATCTGCTTTCTTTGTCACTTTGGCTCTATACCTGTATTTGTGTATAAGGGAAAAACCTAAAAAATATTTGTCGTACATGGGTCTCTGGACAATTCTAGGCATAAACCTATTTGTGGACTATCCTAATCTCCTGATTCTTACCCCGATTACATTTTTTGCCTTTTTTAAAACTGTAAAATTTGTTGAAGAAAAGCATCATGTAACGTTAAAGTTCACTTTTAACTGGCTTTATACGATAACTCCATTCCTCATTTTTGCAACCTGTTTTGTCCTTTATAATCTTCACCATTACCAAAAGCCCGTAGCTTTTACGAATACATATAATCTTGCGTTGTTTGAAAGACAAGGAATTAATCTTGAAAATAAAACACTATCAAATGATATTTTTCGTACCAAGAAACCATACTTTGAAAGATTTAGCCCAGACAAAGTTGAAAGGGGAGTAAAAGTATTACTTACATCTTTTGATAGGGGAATTATATATTATTCACCATTCTTTATTTTTTCCCTTATTGGTCTTTATTATTCACGGAAGAAAAAATTAGGCGTCGGATGGGTTATATCATTAACCTTTTTAATAAACTTATTATTCTATAGCTCTTTTGACGATCCATGGGGAGGATGGGGATTTGGTCCAAGATACTTAATCCCGACCATGTCCTTATTGAGCTTACTGGTCGGTATAGCTTTTGAACACTTTATACGAAAAGGTATTTTTACAAAAATAGTTCTCACTTGCCTTGCAGGCTTTAGCATCGTAGTTAATCTGTTGGGAGCTATAACCACTAATGCAGTCCCAACAGGTCTTGAAGCTAAGTATTTAAACCTCTATTACAATTACTTCTATAATTGGGAATTTTTACAATTAAAAGGGACCAGCTCATTTATCTATAATGCACTTTTAAAAGATTTCTTTTCACCCGTTATATATTTTTATGTCCTTGCCACAATTCTATTAATAATAATGATAATTCTCGTATGGAAGAAGAGAGAAAAGGAATGGGAGGCAAATGAAATTAAGATTTAACTTAAAAGGACTCAGCATAACACTTCTAAAGGATTATGCAGAGCATCATGTATCAAATAAAATTAGTGTCTCCCGTTGGTTTATTCTACTTTATGTTGCTATCGGTTTTATTGGCGTATTCGCTTGGATTTATTACTTCAACAACAACTTAACACTCTCATATAACGATGCTAGATCCCATCTAAACATCTCTCGCCGGGTAGTAGACAGCTTACAGCCAGGTTTTGCTCAAATTGGTTCCGTCTGGCTCCCCCTACAACACCTTCTCCAACTGCCACTTATTTGGATTGACCCTCTGTTTAGAACTGGTCTTGCTGGTAGCATCATATCGATTCTCTCCTATGTAGGAAGCGCATATTTTATTATTAGAATTGCAAAGGCTCTTAATATTAATTTTCTCGGTACCCTCACGGCAATAGTTGTATTTTGCTTAAACCCAAACCTACTTTTCCTACAAACAACTCCAATGACCGAGTCACTGATGTTGCTTACCTCACTCGGAATGACTTATTACTTTGTGAAATGGGTGAAATTCCAAAGTTTATCAGATTTGATTATCTGTGGATTATTTACCTTCCTTGGGATGTTAACAAGATACGATGGGTGGTTTTTGTTTGGATTTATACTTATTGCAGTATCGGTTGTTTCTGTTTTAAGGAGAAGTTTAAAGCAAGTCGAGTCTAATATAATAATTTATGCGACACTTAGTTTTTTTGCTGTCGCTCTATGGTTAGGATGGAACGGTCTTATTTTTGGTGACCCCCTTTATTTCATTAACGGAGGTTTTTCAGCAAAAGCACAACAAGATATTCTTCTTGCACAAGGAAGACTATTTACGAAAGGAAACTTGAGCCTTTCTACTTATACCTATGTTCTCGCAATTGTTCTTAACTCTGGCCTTATTATCACAATTCTAGGTCTACTAGGTATCCTAAAAGAACTCGTAACAAATAGAACAATCCTCATAAGAGCCGCAGTATTTGTCTTACTTGCTCCAATTGCATTTAACATAGTTAGTTTGTTTCTAGGGCAATCTGTTATTCATCTACCCCAGCTACCTCCATATACCTGGTTTAACATTCGCTATGGAATAATGGCTTTGCCTTTCATTGCTATTGGTGCAGCATTACTTGTTAATAAACGTACAATAGCAAGTATCTTACTGATAATAATTGTCCTTGTGAATTACGGCAACATGCAACTCAACAATAACATCATAACTATTGAAGATGGCGTGAGAGGTTCTAGCGGTTATTTTTTGGATGATATTGGCTCATGGATGCACAACAATGTAAAAGAAAATGAACTTATTTTAGTTGCTGCTTCTAGCCATGACGCACTAATTTTCATCTCTGGGCTTCCACTGAACCAATTTATTACTGAAGGTACAGGAAAATATTGGAAGGAATCGCTCGTTAATCCAACTAAGCATGCAAGTTTTATTGTTATGCATGAAGGAGACCTGGTCTATAAAGCAATAAATAACAAACCCATATTCACAAAGAACTACAAATTAGTATATAAAGGTGAGTTCTCTAACGTTTACAAAAAGAATAAATGAAAAAAATAATCGGATCTTTTATCATCTATAGCATTCTGCTTGTTGCGATTTTATACAGTTATAAATTTTATCAAAGCAGTAAAAGGGATTCTACTTTTGATCCAGTTGCTAATGAGCAAATTGAACAACCAGCAATTCCACATGGCACGCCATGGTCTGTGAAATCCATAGACACTCAAGTTATTAGCAAGCACTGGAATAAAGTTTCCCAGAGTTCTATTCAAAAACAAGTCAGTATGCTTAAGGAGCTTGGATTTAATTATATTGCCATCGCAACGCCGTATGACAACCCTGATGACATGATGATGTGGGCTACTGAAATTCATACACAAGGTATGAATGTGTGGTTTAGGTCTCATTGGAACTCTTGGGAAGGTGATAATGGAAAAACAGCCACTATGACGGCTACTGAATATGTAGACAAAACACACAAATTTATCATTAATAACAGATATTTATTTCAGCCAGGAGACGCCTTTACACTAGCAGTTGAACCAGAACAGGCTGGCATAGGACTAGGAAAAAAATTCAAAGACTGGGATGTATACAAAAAATTCTTTGTAAATCAAATTGGTGTTTCAAGTGACGCATTTTCAAAAATTGGCCTGAAAGGACAAATACACACAAACTGGCTTTCGACAAATGCTTGGATTGCAGAAAATATATTAACTGAGGATGAAATCCAAAAAGTAGGTCTCATAACTATAGATCACTTTCCTAACCAAACAAAAATAATAGGCGATAGGGACGATACAAACAATCTAGCAACTGCGATGATTAATGATTTGGATAGAATTCACAAAAGGTGGAGTGTTCCGATTTTGTTAGGAGAGTGGGGCTATCAAATTTATCAAGAAATTGATGAGAGTACGCAAGCTGAAGCGATAGGTCTTGTTTTTGAAACTTTGAAGACAAAACCATACCTTGTAGGAATAAATTATTGGGTACACATGGGTCACAATTCAAAACTTATTAATGATACGTACGGAGAAAATTTGAAATATCGAAGCGCTGCATTCATTATTCAGCAAATATATAGACCAGAACTCACTCCAACCCCTACACCAAAGCCCATCAAACTAAAAAAATAGTTATTAATACTTTCTACTGGGCACTTTGCATGCCCTTTTCCTCAGAAATTATCAATTCCTTTGCGCAGGAGTCGTAATGACCGGTGGCAAAAACGTTCTGTCCGTTAAAATTATTGA
>CAZHDZ010000043.1:0-6096 GCA_964531275.1 uncultured Gammaproteobacteria bacterium | reverse complement strand
TGTTTGAGGTTGATGGTACACAGCTTGCCAAGGCCCTACTTCGCATCGCAGAAAAAGAAGCGCAAGAAGCGGCCGAGGCTGTCGTGCGTGCTGCAGCATTCGAAGCGGTTACCGACAGCGACCTTGCAGGATGGTTGCTCTCTGGAGCGAAGATCCAGGCAACTCTTGCCGAGCTGAGACGTGAGAAAGCGCCTCTTGAGGCAAGTCGATATGTCGGGACGAGGGTAATCCTCGAAGACTCGGATGTCGAGGACTGACCTGTTCATCCGGGGTGTGCGAGTTTTATACTCGCCGCCCCGGTTCATCAAATAACCTAACAAAGCTACCTTAACCCTATTTTGTAAAGGTTACCCGGAACAGTTTCATCATTGAAATTAGTAAGAATTATGAGTCCTGATCCATCAGGCCATGCATACAAGAAAGATGGGTCAAATGGACCTGCATATAGAGTTGTTTTGTTACCCCCGTCATATTCAAGAGAAAAGATTCTTTTGTTTTGGATAAAAACCAGGTGAGCTGATGATGGATGCCAGATAAAATCAGGTAGGATTTCACCTTCAAGAGGTTCGTAAAGAAGGTAATTCTTGTCTTCTTTTATTTGGTATACATATGCACTCCCAGCCTTAATCGCACGAATTTCAGCTGTTGAGTTAGTTGATGGCAATGGGGGCTTTATGAAATTAGGCATCGTTGCACTTTGAGAGGCGACATAGAATATTTTGTCACCTTCAGGTGAAAGTTTTCTTTTCGAGAAGTTATCCAGTATAAATTTTCGGGATTGTGCTGGTAGAGTAGCAGCAAATTTTTCATCCAACTGTTCTTGGGTGGCAATCCATTGTTTTCTTATTTGATCAACGGTGAGTGTCACGTTTTGAGGCTCAGTGTTCATTGCATCGGTTTTAAGCAGGTATATTCGTGTTGTAGTACCATCTAATATTGTTGCCAACATCTCTCGTCCGTCAGGGGCAAATTCAATAGTCGATTTAGAAAAATCGTCAAATTTATCTGTCGCAATTTGTCTAGCTGAAGCACCAAAAGGAATAAAACGGTTTCCCAAATTAAATACATAGACCCCATTATTCTCTGCTGAAGAAGAACTGACTTTATAGCCAATAAGACTTCCTGATGGATCAACCATGGGGTTAACTGCTCCGGTAATAGTTGTAGCCTCAAGCTTTGGAGCTACCGGGAATAGTACTGCATCGGTCTTAGTGACAGCTTCTTCCGTTAATATAACGTGCTTTTTCCATGGGTAGTATCCATCTTTCTCAATTTTTACGTCGTATTCTCCAGGAGGAAGGTTGATTGTGTCATCCGTTGCTGTTGTTAGGTTGTCATCGATATATACTTTTGCTCCATTAGGAGTGCTTGTAAGTACAAGAAGGCCGGTGCCTGCAAGTATCTTATTGCCACCACCCCCTAAGTTGAGCCTATAACCCTTACCGTAGAGGATAAATCCATAAGCTACGGCACTTACCGCGAGAATAACAAATAGAGTTGTAAAGAGAGCTTTCTTCTGCATATAGGCAAGATTCCTTAATTATACAGTATATCCTTTTATGGTCGAGGACAAGAGGGAGATGGGATTAGTAAGAGGGGCGCAGCGAAAGAGCGGCGCCCCAGGGTGACGGATATACCTCGTCAGGGTCTTTCTTGATCTTGGTGGGGTGGGTTTACCGGGCTAGACCCGGTATGGTGATGGCGTAGGCGTTGGCAAGTCCCAGAAGTTGGGGCGTTGACATCTCGTATGGAGAGAAGTCCAGACGGTCGATGCGAGCTTGGAATTGCTTCTCAACGGTGAGGTTGGACGTCTCTGTGAGAGTCCATTTTGCCTCAGCCAGGGCCAGCGTGAGCTCGTCGCCCAGGTAGGCGTAAGCTTTCAGCTTGGTCTTGACCTCAGCAATCGACGCGCACTCATGGTAGAACGACGCGAAGCCGTAGCGGATTCGTCGAACGTCTACGTTCGTGACTCTCACGAACTGCGGGAACTTGACTACCACCAAATAGGGGATAGCATTTTTCTCGCAATCCAAGTCCACGAACGGGGCCTCATGCATGGTGACCTTGACCCCAAGAGGGGTCTCGATCTCGTCTTCGTAGATGTCTCCTTCGGCTTCAGCCGAAGGCGTGAGCCTGGCACTGGGACCAAGCACAAGCGTTATTCCGACGATAACCGCCAGAATTCGATGGATCGTTTTGGTCAAGTACGTCTCCCATTCCGCACTATTTAGTAGTGCCAGCATAGCGCAAAGAATATCTTTGTAACATGATGTCACTACTAAATTTAAGAACAAGAATGTTAATGTGCGTTATATATATGACTAAGGCAAGCAAAAAAGCCTGAGCCCATAAATAACCGTAAGATATTGTAACATGGTTTATCAAAAAAAGTCTTATAGTAAATAAATTATTCTAATCTACATTTTTGTAGATGTAGGCATGCTTGCAACTGATTATGCTTGCGCTGTATAGTAGTAGGACATAACACTAGCTCAAATGATACAGAATAGATATATTATGATGTAGACATTTTAGAGATAGCACTTTTTAATGTAGGCAATACTTATATGTTCTCAAAACGAATCGGAATAGACCTTGGTACTGCAAATACGCTTGTTTATCTTGCTGGTCGTGGTGTGGTTTTAAATGAACCTACGGTTGTTGCTGTGAGAGCAGATGACAATAAAGTCGTAGCAGTCGGAACCGAAGCAAAGGAAATGCTAGGTCGTACGCCTGGAAATATAGTTGCAACTCGTCCACTGAAGGATGGAGTTATCGCCGACTACATGATAACTGAGGCAATGCTTTCCTATTTTATAGAAAAGGTTGCCGGCAAAAATAGATTTCTTAAGCCTGAGGTTATGGTTTGTATTCCTTCAGGTATAACTCAAGTAGAAAAAAGAGCAGTATTAGATGCAACAATGTCAGCAGGAGCGCGCTCTGTTTATCTTATTGAGGAGCCACTGGCCGCTGCAATTGGGGCCAAAATACCTATTGCACAGCCAAATGGGCACATGATACTTGATAGTGGTGGCGGAACATCAGACATAGCTGTAATTTCATTAGGGGGAGTTGTTGTTCATAAATCCATACGAATTGCTGGAGACAAGGTAGAAGAATCTATCAGTAGTTATGTTAGAAAGAAATTTAATCTAATGGTGGGAGAGCAGACGGCAGAAGAAATTAAAGTTGCGATGGCAAATGCTATACCAGCACAGAGTTCTACAAAAAAAATGGAAGTAAAAGGTCGGGACAGTCTTACGGGACTTCCTCGCTCTGTAGAAGTAACGGAGTTTGAAATTAACGAAGCGATACAGCCCGTTATAAAAGCAATGATTATGGCGATTCGAGAAACCTTTGAAATGACCCCCCCAGAATTGGCATCAGACATCATAGATAAAGGGATAGTTCTTTCAGGTGGGACAACACTGTTGCGAAATCTTGATAAATATATAACCCGCGAAACAGGCGTCCCAGCATATATTGCAGAGGATCCGCTATACTGTGTAGTAAGGGGAACTGGCGTTGCATTAGAGAATTTAGAGCTATATAAGAAATCAATCAACAGGAATGAATATTGATTTCTTTCGTTCCGATAAGAAAAGCTTAGAACATAAAATGGAAAGACCTTATCAAAAATACTATTAGATATACTGATTTGACAGCTGGTTTTAGTTAAAAAGTTGTGAAAATATAAAAAGGTTGCATTCTTTTCACAATAAAGAGAAGTAATAAGTCAGAACAGCAGCTTATAGAAACAGAGAATAAAGCCTTGCGAATAGTAATTAAATAATCTGAAAAATAAACGATTAAGTTGATAAGACAAGATAAACTCAAGTATAAAAAATGTATACAAAAAACAATTTACGAGTAACAAAAAGCGGAGTATAATACGTTTTATAGTATGAGCGAAAAACTGTCTTCCGTAAAAATTCTAGGAACCTCTATTACGACTGCCTCAAAAGCAGAAATGCTCGAATTTATAACCAAAAGGCTTAAGTCCTCTAAAGAAAAGTTCTATATAGTAACTCCAAATCCAGAGATACTCCTACATGCATCACGGTCTAGCTCATTTCAAAAGGTACTCAATAATGCCTCGGTTAGCCTACCTGATGGCGTAGGTGTGCTCATGGCCGGTAATATTCTCAAAAAAGAGATAAGCGCGCGAGTTACTGGTATAGATTTCATGTTAGAGCTATGTAAGGAATGTGCAAGAATGGGCTTGTCCATAGGCCTTTTAGGGGGTAGAGATGGAGTAGCAAATAAGACGGCTGAGTGCTTGGTCAAAATGTACCCGGATCTTAGAGTAAATTTGGTTGCTGAAGAGTGGAAGGACTTAGAATCGGGTCCTGCCGCTCCTCACCCCCAGCACCAGTCCTCAGATTCCTTCCGGGCTGTGCCAGGGGGTCCCCCAGTCGCGTCACCCGATGACATGCTTGCCACCCCTGCATCACCCGTTGATAGAAAAAACCAAAAACTAAAAACTCAAAATTCTTCGATTGATCAAAAATCAATTAATCAATTAATCGATAATTCTGATCATATCGACATTCTTTTTGTTGCATTTGGTTTTCCAAAACAAGAAGAGTGGATTGCAAAAAATCTTACAAATATACCAGTCACTGCTGCGATGGGAGTAGGGGGAGCATTTGATTATATTTCCGGAAAAGTCGTAAGAGCACCTCGTGCTGTTAGATCAGCAGGGATGGAATGGGCATTTAGATTGGTGCGTCAACCATGGAGAATAAAAAGACAAAGTGCCCTCCCCATTTTTGCGTATAAGATCTTGCAGGAAAAATTCAGAAATAACCTCAGAAATTCTTGACTTTAATCCTATAATACTTTATCATGAGCTCACCGAGAGAGGCTAAGTAGCATTGCGCTATAGTGCTGACCAAGGTTAGACGTGGGAGAGTCTGGAAAGGAGAAGTTCGATGAGGCTCAAAAGGCTGTTTCGGGTATTATTTACCCTCATCTACGCTGGTGCGTGGATTCAGTTGCTCTATTCTGGTGCAGCATGGCATTGGGAAGGGGCTCTCGACTACAAGGTCATCGATGGCCGCAGTTCGCTCGATTTCGCGATAGTAACAGTCGTACTGGGTACGATTGCACTTATCGGGTATTGGCAACCCGGCGACGAAGATTAACTCTCACCACCTCACTCGTCGCCTTCTTCAGCTTTTGTCTGAGGGAGGCGACATCTCTATAATGAGCTTTGGCCATTTTTGAAGCCAATTCTTATTCTCAATTCTTCGGTGAAATTCTTTAATTCGTTCTGGATCAAAGCTTGCAGGACGCAAAATAAGGTTAAGAAGATCATCTGTTCCTTGGGGAGCTGCAAGAATTAACGTTCCTTTTTCGTCTTTCTTTACCGCAATACACGTAGCTGTTTCAACCCAGTCTTTTAAAGCATCAACGCAATTCTTGTAAGGTGGGCAATTATGGAAGGCATGCATTCGAGCTTGATTGGTCACAGACCAATTTACATTGGGCATACGTATAGAAAGCAGTTTTTCATATTTAGTTTCAGCTTTTGTGCTATATGTCCCGGCATCTTCATTTGGAAAGTCATTTGGGTCAAAATAAATCACATCAATATCAGGCAATGGCGTTGGAGTAGTGTAATTGTGTAGACGGTCCCAAACTTTACTTCTAATAAATCCTCCTCCTATCCACCAATCAGGAAGATTGAGAGTCTCAACAAGCTTCATAACCCGCATCATTGCTGGGTCTTTTACTATCAACGTAAGAATATCTTCTTGTGACATAATCAAAGTATATCAGAATAAAATTTTGGTCTTTTAGGGTATTGACACGATATGATAGTCTTTGGTACTCTGAATATAGATTTGATAGTAAGAGTATCAATAAAGCTAATATAAAACTAGCTCAATGAAACTCAAAAGTATTCATTCAGAGGCAGAAAATGGCTAATCAAAATATATCAATAGAGAACCTTCCAGATCTACTCACAGTACGCGAAGTAGCTGAGCTTTTACGGGTTAGCCCACTCACGATCAAGCGTTGGGGAAAAAGAGGAAAGCTTCCAGCAATCAGAATCAATTCAAGAGGAGACCGTCGATATAAAAAAGAAGC
>CAZHDZ010000042.1:0-6285 GCA_964531275.1 uncultured Gammaproteobacteria bacterium | reverse complement strand
CTAGTGGACCCAAGGAGATTTCCTTCGACTTAGCTCAGGACTGACTCTTCGAGTCTGGCTTCTCATCTCTAGTGGACCCAAGGAGATTCGAACTCCTAACCCCTTCCATGCCATGGAAGTACTCTACCATTGAGCCATGGGCCCCAACTTCTCCCATAGATCAATAGCAAGCTCTGCTTACCATTGAGCCATGAGCCCCAACTTCTCCCATAGATCAATAGCAAGCTCTGCTTACCATTGAGCCATGGGCCCTAATTTTTACAATTCTACTAAAATCTTTCTCTCTTTACAAAAGGGTATACAATATGGCTATGAATGCTCCCCTTGCTGAAAAACTCCGACCAACAAATATAGATGAGGTAATCGGACAAGAACATTTAGTTGGTAAAGGAAAGCCAATACGTCTCATGCTAGAAAAGGGTGCAATTACCTCTATGATGTTCTGGGGACCTCCTGGAAGTGGAAAGACAACCCTGGCCACTGTAATCGCAAATACTTTGGATGCTGAATTCATCTTTTTTTCCGCAGTTACGTCAGGTGTTGCTGATGTGAGACTAGTTATTAAAAGAGCAGAGCAGCTAATGGAGGAACAGAATAAAAGAACAATACTATTTGTTGATGAAATCCACAGATTTAATAAAGCCCAACAAGATGCGTTCCTTCCTCATGTAGAAAATGGGACAATCATATTAATAGGAGCAACAACAGAAAATCCGGGTTTTAGAATAAATGCTCCTCTTCTTTCACGCTCTCAACTTTTTGTACTCAAGAGTCTTACTGATGAAGATATCGAAAAGGTCGTTAGGCGTGCGCTCTCCCTTTACCCGAAGGTAAAAGTAGAGGATGCAGCAGTTACCCATATTGTGAAGCATTCAAATGGTGACGCTCGATTCGCAATTAATGCAGTTGAAGTCGGGGTAACAATTTCTAAGAAGCTTGATCTGCATACTGCTGAGGAGGCCATGCAACGACGCGCAATTTACTACGACAAGAAAGGGGATTATCACTATGACACTATTTCTGCCTTTATAAAGTCCATGCGCGGAAGCGATCCAGATGCAACACTGCATTATTTAGCACGAATGTTAAAGGCAGGGGAAGAACCATTATTTATAGCTAGACGAATGGTTATTTTTGCATCTGAAGATGTTGGAAATGCTCAACCTACAGCACTTGTAGTGGCTACAAGTACAATGCAGGCAGTGCACATGATAGGTCTTCCGGAAGCGCAATTAATTCTTGCCCAATGCGCAACATTCCTTGCTACAGCTAAAAAATCTATTGCATCTACAGTGGGAATAGGTGATGCAATGAATGATGTTGAAATTGAAAATTTACCACCAATTCCACTTCACTTACGAAATGCAGCAAATAAAGTAATGAAAGGGCTCGGATACGGCAAAGATCACGTGAGATACGCATGGAAAGAGGAAGCGAAGGGTAAGAAGGTTGACCAAGAATACCTCCCAGCATCTCTCAAGGGAAAAGTGTACTATCGTAAGGATTGGTAACAATTCGTCGATATGAGCGATAGCGAAATACAAAAAAAGACTGGTAGGTCTTTTTTTGCAAGCCAAGTGCCATCGTAAGGATTGGTAACAATTCGTCGATATGAGCGATAGCGAAATACAAAAAAAGACTGGTAAATTTTGTTTGCAAGCCAAGTGCCATCGTAAGCTTCAGATGTGTTTCTATTAAAATGGCGACTTGATACTATGCTTTAAATGGTAAATAATGTAAGAAGAAATGAATTTAAAGTATATTATCCTACTCATTCTTTTTCTTGGAATTTGCGCCTACGCTGGAATCTCAGTCTACATTGCATCTGTACTTACTAAGGCAAATCCTACGCCATTAAAGCTTGATAAAAAGGCTATAGGGGACAAAGTGGCTGATGTTGTTTTTCGTGCTACCGATAACGCTCAACTTGCCGGCTGGTTCTATCAAGGCACAAATGGAAAGGTGATTATGTTTGTGCACGGAGCTGGGGATCAGAATAGGGTGAATGAAGTCTACGGAACTCCTGAAATAGCAAAACATTTTTATGATGAAGGGTATAGCCTACTTCTTTTTGATCTTCGAGGGATTGGCGAATCAGAAAAAACGAGATTAAGCTTTGGTCAATATGAGGCTAATGATGTTGCGGGTGCATACAATTATCTAGTTAAATTGGAATATAAGCCTGAGAACATAGGTATTATCAGCGATTCTCTCGGTGCCATTTCAACAATAATGGCAGCAGAAAGTGTAAAAGGGGCAGGGGCAATAGTTCTTGATAGCCCTGCTAAAAAAGTTACTGACATAATTTCAAACATTATGGTAAAGGACAAAAATGTTCCGCGATTTATGCATCCAGGGATATTTTTGGCAGCAAAGCTTGTGTATAGAATAGACGTTGAATCAATTAGGCCAATAGATAAAATAACTGTTCTAGATAAAACACCACTCTTATTCCTGCACGGTGGTGCTGATGACCTTATAAATCCAAAAGACAGTGAGGAAATGGCTTCAATGGTGCATAATGCAAAAAGAATCGAATTTCCAGAAATTGGGCATGTTCAGACCTATGTAAAAGACCCTGTTGGATATCTACGAGCTGTAGACGAATTCTTCGACGACAACCTTAAATAACATGACAGGAAGAACGCACGATTTGGTGGCATTTACTGCTTTAAGTGCTGTGGTGGCAACACAACCAATTGGAAATATGACTCTGGCTACTGCGTTTGTAGCATTTACAGCCAACATGCTAGGAGCCCTTGCGCCGGATATTGATCAGTCAACCGGAGCTCTCTGGAAAAAGGTTAGATTCGGAGCGCTTCTTGGAAAACTCTTATACCCTCTCTTTGGAGGGCACAGACATATATCTCATTCCATACTGGGGTTAGTATTTTTCGCTGTCATCTCAAAGCTTTTCCTGATACTTATCTCCAACGTTCTTATCGTAAATATTGAAATTGTTTGGTGGGCATTTATGATTGGAGTAATTTCACATTTAGTATCTGATACTTTTACACATTCTGGGGTTCCTTGGCTTTTTCCTATACCTATTAATTTCGGAATACCCCCATTAAAAGCTTTACGATTTCACACAGGAAGTTTTGTTGAGAAGGGGATAGTATTTCCTGGATTAATTTTAGCTAATTTGTGGATTTTTTACACTTATCACGCTCATATTATCGACTTTTTAAGACATAATATAAAGTAGTTGTATTGCTTAAAAAGGCGGAGGGCGCGGCAATGTGTGCCGCACCCTCCTAGTTGGAGAGGTTAGTCCTGGGTCTGCCCTAGGTTGTCGCTTGATGCGACGTTTATGACGACGCCGTCAGGTTCACCCGCTGCGGGTACTTTGTCGTCATCGACAGTCATCCAGTCGGCTGCGTCTCCCGTTGCTTCGGTTACGTCCCCCCTAAGGTGGAAGGCGTTTCCGTATAGCCCCGTGACATCACCACTGATGTCGGTGACAGGTCCCCTAAGACCTTCCGAGATGAAGCCTCTGATGTTGGAGACGTCCCCGTACAGTCTTCCAGGGTAGCCCTGGACGTTGGTAATGTTGCCAACAAGATCTTGCGGCAGAAATCCCCGTATGCCGGAGATGTCTCCTTCAAGGTCGTTGATGAATCCGTGAAGGCCGTCGCTGATCCTTCCGAAGATCCTCGACGCGTCTCCAATCAGACCCTCCGGTCTGCCTAGCAGTCCGGTGACGTTGCCTGTAAATCCTGGGGGAATCGGTCCCCTTAGACCCTTGACGTCTCCGTAGATCATCGAAAAATCACCCCAAACCTCAGGGTGGAGTCCTTCGACTTTCTCGGTGTTGAGCTGGGTTTTATCCAGCTCGGCTCTTACTATCGGCATGTGCCTAACCTCAAGTTTTGTAAAAGTCTATTCCAGTAGCTAATACTAGAGAGCCTTTTCAGACGAAATTATATCATATAGTAATTATTGAAAGAAGAATGGGAGACGAGGAGCGCCAAGTTATCAATCCTGAGCGAACGAAGTGAGTCGAAGGAGTGCCTGAGGCGGGACTTGGTTCGACAGGTTCACCATAAACTTCTCGTCCCTTACATAATCACTCTGTCAGGCTCAGTTTACACTGATCTTGCCGAAGTGTGCCTGAGGCGGGACTCGAACCCGCATGACTTGCGCCACACGCTCTTAAGGCGTGCGTGTATACCATTCCACCACTCAGGCGTAACACTCTTTGATATTTTATCCGAGAAAAGTCTTCCTGTCTAATCTTATTCTCTTTTCGGTGGGGTGATACCCAGTTCTTGGAGACTATAGTCTAAAAGTTCTGCCATCTCAGCCCTTCTATTTTGGCTATTTAAAAGGACAGCAACAATTTGATGACCATCGTAATCCAAATATGTGATAAGACATAATCCTGCCTCATCTGTGAAGCCTGTTTTTACTCCTCTAACGCCTGGGTATGTTGTAAGAAGATTTGTTTCATTAAGGAGATTGTATTCCTTGTGTTCTGCAGTTTTGTCGATTCTATGAGAATAGGTTGCAACTATTTTTCTAAAGACGGGATCTTTCATGGCATAATTTGTCAGAACTGTTAAGTCGTGTACAGTACTGTACTGATTTCCGTCTCCTTGAAGGCCGGTAGGATTGGTAAAGCGTGTATTTGAAAGCCCGAGATCCTCTGCTTTCTTGTTCATAAGATATATGAATCCATCTCTTCCAAATTTGCTGTTTTGAGCTAATACTTCACCTGCATCATTGCCAGATTGAAGTAGGAGGCCATACAAAACCTCCTCAACAGTAAGTTTTTCATTAAAAGTAAGCCCCATTGAGCCTTCGCCAATAGTTGCTGCAGATTTTGTAACAGTTACTTTGTCGGAAAGACTCATATTCTCAAGTGTTATTATTGCAGTCATTACTTTCGTGAGAGAGGCCATGGGTAGCTTTGATTCCGGATTCTTTGCGTAGAGCAGTGTTTCGGTTGTTGTGTCGTAAGACATAGCACTTACAGCCGTTATATCCAGGGGAGATTGAGCACTAGCCTTAGCAACTAAGTTTGGCTGCCAGAAAAAATTCTTCTTACCATTTTCCGAAAAGCTTGATAGTAAATTTGGTATAGGGGAATCTATCGAGGATAAATCTTTAAAGTTGAACTTTCCAGCATAAGTTATTGCCCCCAAAATAAGATTACTTGTAATAAGTAAGACAAAGAACCAAAAAAGAAAATTACCAAGCAGTTTCATGCAATAAAGGACAATCCTAGTATATAATAGTCTTTATGCCTGAAACAACAAACTACCTCAAGCACAGCAACCAAAACCCTATCCAAAAAGCTTTGATAGAGAATTTTTATAAAGAGCTTTTCAAGATGATTAAGCCTTTGAAGGCAAATTCCATCCTTGATGTTGGTTGTGGTGAGGGATTTACGCTTAAAAAGTTAGAAGAGAAAAAGCTAGGCAAGAAGAATGAGGGAATCGATTACTCTGATGATGCTATAAAGATAGGTAAGAAGATTTATCCAGATCTAGCATTATTTAAAGGAGACGTATACGGCCTTTCTTATAAGGATAATAGTTTTGACCTTTCACTCTGTACAGAAGTGCTGGAGCATTTAGATGATCCTGTAAAAGCAGTCGCTGAGATTAAAAGAGTCACTTCTAAATATATTATATTTTCTGTACCGAATGAACCTTTCTTTATTGGAGCTAATTTACTGAGAGGAAAATATATTAAGAGCTTTGGAAATCATCCAGAGCATATAAATCACTGGACTTTTTGGGGTTTTGAGAATTTTCTTAAGAATCAAGGATTAACTGTTGTAAGAAGTAAGCACCCCTTTGCCTGGTCTCTCGTCCTCGTTAAGAAAGTTTAAAATTCCTAAAGAATGTTGTTCGTGGTTGGTGGAGGAGAACAAAAAACAACCCAGCCTTACGTGAAGAACCGGGTTGTAATTTAAGGCAGCCCAAAACTAATTACATCTTAGAATGTCTAGGTCTAAGAGTCAACGACAATAAAACTATATACATGCTAGTCATAAGTTTCATGAAAAGAATAACGCTTCACGCTTAATTTTGAGGCTAAAAAATGAGTACAAAAAATCAAGCAATAATCTTCTCGGATGTTTTGTAAAGCAATTGCATTGTGCTTCTGCATTATATGCTAAGCAAATGTATAGACCCTTTTTGATATTTGCTTCTCTCTTTTGTAAATGTGGTATAATCTATTGTAGCTAAGAAAGAGACAGCTCCTATTTAGCCCCAGACACTATTGACACACATACTATATATAAATCTTCAGAAAGAAAGGTGGTGAACATTA
>CAZHDZ010000041.1:0-6292 GCA_964531275.1 uncultured Gammaproteobacteria bacterium | reverse complement strand
TATTTGGGAGTATTTATTTTGGCACTAATTTTTCATGCGGTTGGGATGATTTTGGGGATTATGGCAGTGAATAAGAAGAGGTTAACACCTAGGGTTGAATAGGATTCATTTTTAGGAAATATTAATTTTTTAATTACAATTTATTTTTCAATTCGCTTTTATGGCACGTTCAAAATCCCGGCGAGATTTTGCACTTTCACTTTTTGCTCACTCTTTTGCTAAAGCAAAATCCGTGCCCGTTCGTAAAAAGAGATCCATTAAAGCAAATTGTAGAGATGAAAAGTGGTCAGCAAAAGGAAAGTTCGGAATGTTAAAGGCAGGAGGCGGGGAAGGAGGGAATTTATTTGCTTGGGCAATAACTTAGAAATAATGATACTATTGGCGCCTTATGGGAAACTTTGATCGAAACAACAATTCTGGTGGCGGACGATTTGGGAGACGCGATTTTGGCGGAGACCGTAATCGTGAACGACCAGAAATGCATACTGCAATCTGCAGCAGCTGCGGCAAAGAATGCCAACTCCCCTTCAGACCTAGTGGAGACAGACCAGTCTACTGTAGTGACTGTTTTGCCAAAACCAATGGCGCAGAACCACGAAGAAATTTTGACCGCAACGACAGACGAGACGACCGTGGTGGAAGCAGACCTCCTTTTAGAAAGTTTGATAACGACACCAGTGGCAAATCTTTAAGAAAACTACAGTTCGAAGCACTTGAAGCTAAGTTGGACAAAATTCTTAATTTGCTAACCGCAAACAACACAGTAGTTACTCAACCAGTAGTGACACCAGCACCAAAGAAAAAATCAGAACCAAAAGCCAAACCTGTTGTAGAAACAGTTGAACCAATTGCGATAGCTGAGCCAGAAATAGTAACAATTGAACCAGAAGTGATTACAGAAGTTGTTGAGAAAAAGAAAAGAACTAAAAAAAAGAACTAAGACTTGTCCATCCTAGCTTTTGCGACTTTAAAATACTTTTTGTCTTTTTCTATTCCAATCCATTGTCTATTAAATTTCTTAGCAACGAAGGTTGTGGTACCACTTCCAACGAACGGGTCGAGGACTACATCGCCCTCATTTGAAGAGGCTAGAATTATTCTTCTTAACATCTCTTCTGGTTTTTGTGTTGGATGTACTGCTCTATTATCCTTGCCTCTTATTCTCTCCTTGCCTTGTACCAGTGGTAGCTGCCAAACATCCCTCATCTGTTTTAGAGAACCATCTTTTTGTTTTTCAGGATTAATATTCCGCAATTCCTCATAGTTAAATATCCATTTTTTGCCCTTCACTGCCCAAACAATAAATTCTGTGGAATGTGTGAAAACTCGCCTTGTCATGTTTGGCATGGCGTTTGTTTTTTGCCATGTAATAATATTATTAATTTTTAAATCAAGTTGCTTTAAGACAATCATAACTTCGGAAATATTGTGATACGTGCAGGAGGTGTAAATTGACCCACCTTCTTTTAAGACTCTATATCCACCACCAATCCACTTGCGAGTAAATTGCAAATACTCCGGTGCAGACATCCTATCCCACTCTTCATTCACCATATACCAATCGCCACCAGTTTTGTTTCCTTTCCAGTGCAATCCATTTCCTGAAAGATTGTAGGGTGGATCAGCAAAAATAAGATCAACCGATTCCGACTTTATCTCGTTGCTCATTATTTCTACACAATCCCCAAAATAAAGATGATTTGTTTTCATGACAATTATTGTGCGAATATTTCTTCTCTCCAGATATCAATTACAACTGGAATACGCGCAGTCCATTCTGCAGAATCTGCCACCTCATTTGTTATAGCTAGAATTTCTTCGTAGAGAGCTGATATTTTATAATGCTCAAGTCTTCTTCCGGACTCTTTAGTTTCAACCAGAATTTCCAACAGTCGAATTATCTGCGTGATTGAAAGCGGAATTATTTTTTGAGTTTTGCCGCGATACCCATGCTTAACCGCGATCCAAAAGGTCTCGACAGTATCTTGATGTAAACGAGGAGCGATAAAAAGACAATAGACTCCTTTTTGGGGATACGCTTCCTCAAAGTCCCGCACATGTCGCATAACTGGTTGCCCCTCGTTGTACCATTGGGAACGGTCTGTAAGCATTGTTACTTCACAAACTGAGTTGAAAGTTTGGTAGAAGCACTCAATATCTGGTTTTCCAGCAGGCGCAGTGAACGTAGGATCATTATCGTCTCCTACGGGATAATTTGGTTTTATTTCAATTGCATCGTTTAACGCATTGATTGCAAGCGTGGCTAGTTTTTCGAGTTCGACACTCTTCTTGTTTGGTGATTGGTAAATGTTCCGTAGTGCCTCAATGTACTCTCTAATTTTATCCGTATTTTGAGATTCGAAATGGATTTCTAATTCTTGTAATTTTCTTCGATACGAACGCAAATCCTCGGCGTAAGATTTCAAATCTTCTCTGTTTAAGGTAGGCGTGCCTCTAAATTCGAAATCTGGAGCCACTATACCCTTTGTCTCAAGATCACTAACAAAACTGCGAACATCGGTAGTAAGAGCTGCAGCAATATTTCTAAGTTCCGCGTCAGTTTCCCAAGGCAGAACCGGCTGTTCAATATCAGCAAGATAAATAGCGTACTCATTAGAATCGGCGAATGTTTTTGGAGAAGCGTTATCTGTCGCGAGGATGCTGTCAATCTCAATCATTCTTCTTGGCTCAAGATCAACATAGAATCCGTTGCCGCGAATGTGGAGATAGCGAGTCAAGCGAAAGTATCTAATTATGTTGTCTGTATATTCAATCGTATTGTGAACGGTTTTATTTATTACCGCAGTATTTCTTGAGTCTAAGAATCCAGAGATGTAATCTCGGTGGTATTCTCTTGTAAACGCTTGAGCATCCTCCGCTGTTTCTTTTTCGTTTCTAAATTCAATGATTTTTCTTGCCGTTTCCAATATCGCAATAAAGTTAATCAGCGTTGGTACGAAGATTGCAAATTCCTGTTTGCTAATCCCCACTGGATTATTCCCCGCCTCTTGCCATAGTCGATTCACTTCCTTAATCAAGTGAAGTGTGGCAATAAATGGTTTAATTGCGTACCCGTCCGTAGATCTAAAGTCGCGAGAAAAAAGATTAGGCAATTGCCATTTCAAGAAACTCTTAAAAAACACATTTCCGAGATCGAAATCCTCTTCTAAAAAATATCTGCCAAAACTCGACATCCTAACTCTGTTATTTTCATCAAGAATGGCAAGTCCCATCTTCTCAATTGGATTAAAAGATTGTCGCCCGCGCATATCTCCACCGCCGACATAATTTTTAGCGTCTAAAATTTCCTCGGCCTGTGCGTAGGTAAGAGGATCAGGATTTTCCATTAATTGTAGATGCTCTGGCGATAGAGTATTCAAAAATTGAACTTCACCATATCCATATACTTTGTATTGGATTAACCTAACTTGGAATTTCTTCTGATTTGGACGCGTCCATTCTTCACCCTCCATTTCTGATAGGATACGAAGGAAATCCCTTATCCTATCAGGGTTCCTTACGGTAGTTGAAATTGACCATGGCTTTTTCACAACTTTATTTTTTAACTTTACAATAAAACACTCTTTCTGTGTGGGCATGAAGATTGCTTTTGCCAGCAGAAAAAGCTTTATAACTACGCTCAAATATCTCTACATCACCACGTGAGTTTAGAGTGTTAATTATTTGATTGTCGTTTATTTTGGCGTTTGATCTCCCGTCTTTTGATTTACCGGTGTTATTATACGATACTAATATGTGTTTGCATTTTGCATTCGAAATCAAATCCATAAAAACAATATTTGCTGATTTCAAACTATACTCACTTTTAATGTGGTCTCTGTTCATTTTTTTTGCGATTCCCTCGACAGGAGGCTTAGACCATGAGGCTAAATTTTCTAGTAAATGATATAAGTCTGAATACTGGCGAGAATTATATGGCGGATCAACATATAGAACATCCGTGCTTATTTTTCTAATTAACTTATTAGCATCTTCTTGATATATCTCGTTATTATTATTAAGATTTTGCAAAATCGTTGGGACTAATAATTTCAAGGGTTTAGTCGAATCAAGTTTTTTACGGTAAGCATCGTAGTGGCCGACCGTATTTGCCACCTTATCGGCCGCATATAGTAATGACGTAATCAAAATTGCTTTTTCACTTTCATTGCTTGCAGTAGACTCTATCTGTTCACGGATTGTACCAATTTTTTTTGAATTTTCTATTGTGAAATAAGTTCCACCAAAATTTGATGAAAAGTAATTCTCTTTGTTGCATTTAAGAGAATTTAAAAATGATATTTTTTTTTCTATTGAACCAAAATCCGCATTAGTTGTGCCTAAAAATGCTTTTAAGGGGAAATAATTACTTAATAGAATATCGTTGCTAATTATTTTTACACTGTTTTTGTTAAATCTATCTCCTACCACTCCGGTTCCGGCAAAAATATCACAAAAACTATTGAATTTAAGGCATTTTTTGTTAATAATCTCGTTCAAAAAATCGAGAAGTTTATATTTATTTCCAAGATAACGCCTATTTTGTATAAAAAATTGTTCTTCCTTATTTGTAAAATTAAGTTTTTTTTGCATTTTTATGATAACTAATTTTAAGTCGATTAATATTTAATATATCCGAATATAACACGAATTTAATCGGCTTAATTTAAAATTCCAATCTACGTCTTCGCTCATCTAATGTCTCCCCTTCAAATTTCCAATATAAAGTTCCTGCAACTGCTTTATTGTATCCGAGTAGTTTTTGTGCTGAATCGGACAAGCTAGTTTCTTTTCCGTTTAACTCGATCCGATTATTTTGCAAAACTATTGCCTGCACTGACTCGTCTCTAGAGAAAGTAAGGATCGAACCAATTGGAATTTGAAACTCAGAAAAACTGAATCTTGCACGTCTTTTCTTTTTTTCTTCAACTTTCTTTTCTTGCTCTGGGGTCATATTGATAAAATCTTTTGGAGTGACATCTTCGATTTGAATTCTTTTTAGTGCAGCGACAACCCTTTCGGGGTCGAGCAGAAAAAACTCACGATTATCTCTAACTCTCCTGTCTTCAAAAATATTATGTAACCATAACTCTTCTCTTCGAGCATCTTCGACTGAACAAGCATAGTAACACTCAAACGGTAACGGTAAGTTTGTGCCATCAAGTTCGCGCATTCTATCCAAGACTGGTCTTGTAGTCATTCCAATCTTTATGTATCCAGGCATGGATTCGTTTGTAAGAATATAAACAAATTCGCTCATATTTATATCAATTCTACTTCTCTTGATTCTTTTCTATAAATGCAGTGTTCGCAGGTGGGGTCGCTGGCGGGAAGTGTGTTGGATTCGAGACAGTCGCGGGCTTTGAGGAGGGAGTCTTCTACCCAGTTGGCATCTCCAGTGTAAGGAAATATTTCTATATCAAATTCTAGTTTGCCATCGAAGGCTTTTCTGTCCGTGCGACCATTGGCGTAAACAAAATATCCAATATCGCGAACTTCGAATCCACTGGAACGAAGTAACCATTGATAAATTTCTATTTGTCTTTTGTATCCATCTTTGTACGGACCATCCATGTCGATGCCTTTTTCTGAAGCGGTGCTTTTGTAATCGACAACATGGAGTAAGTTGTCTGGCGTAACCCAAATATCGTCGATAGCTCCAGTGACGATGAAGTTGCTGAGTGGATGATGGACTTGGATACCTTGAAAGTTCTCGCGCCAAATATCCATTTTGGGATGTTGAAATGGAACGGCGTTAATTTTGTAATGTTCCATCAGTGGATGTTTCGTACCATTGGCGCGGTGAACGTCAAATTCTTTTTTGAATAATGTATCGACTGCGGAGTTGAGATTAAAAGAAGGCATTGAAGGACGGCCGACACCGAGACGGCGGTCGAGGTAAAAACATCTTGGACACCTAGTAAAATCTTCAAGCTTACTTCGACTAAGTTTGAATGGAACTTTTGGGTCGGGGTTGAAAATGTTGCGCTGGCGCATATAAATATTATTTTTGTTTGATGTATTTTAGCTTATTGGAGGGTTTTTCTCTATTGAGAAGGGATTTTCTACTTCGTAGAAACAATTATTTTTAAAGGCAAGTTTTCTTCTTTGAAGAAACAAGGTTTTAAACTCCCCTTTTGTCGAACGTTTGAAATATTCCTGCGATATTTCTAACTCTCACTTTTTGTATGAAATTTTTTAAATAAAAAAACCGAGCTTTCATACAAAAAGAGGTCAACTAAAGGCAATTGAGGGATATGGAAAACAAAAAGGCGTTCGCAGTGAAATATTG
>CAZHDZ010000040.1:1336-6462 GCA_964531275.1 uncultured Gammaproteobacteria bacterium | reverse complement strand
TACAATTACTAGTAATCAGACAGGAGTTGTTGAATTTGATGTAACTTCAGATGTAGCCTCATTCGTTGCAGGAACAAATCAAAATTATGGCTGGGTTATTAAAAAGACCAATGAAGGTCAAAATGGAAGAATTGAGTTTGGAACAAAAGAAAGCTCTTATACTCCAAGGTTAATTATCACTCTCGATTAACTTACTCAGAGACTATTACAACTCCCTTTTGTCTTGGTTTTAGCTGATTGTGATATCCATACTTCTTAGGTTTTTGAATATATAAAAAACAGAAGAACCATCTTCAAAAATTCCAAAATTGAGCTCTTTGTGAAGCTGGTTTGTAGGGTGGTCAACCGAATTAACAGTTTGTCTTTCTCCGCTTACATTTTTCCATCTGACTGCGGTGCCTGTCTTAACAGTAATATTACAAGGTTTAAATCCGCCTTTATTCTATGTCACTGTAAACACTTTTAGAGGTTCTTGTTTGATTGTTTTCTTTTTTGAGGTTTTGACTGTCTCATTTTGTCCGGAAATTACAAGGTAAACGGCGATAATAGTCAATACAATAATAGGTAGAACGATCTTAGTAAGTCTCATCAAGCTGAGCATATCCGAAAAATAAACAACGAAATAGGAGGTTGTGTGGCCACCTATTTGACTAACACCTTCCTTCAGAGTCGGGCAGGCAAAAAAATGCCACTTTTCCAACTTTAAGTTAATTTTACCTAGATAAAAAAAAGCCCTTGACACATGTTTGGTAACCTGCTTAAACTGAATTAAGCATATTATGGCAACCAAGAAAAAGTCTTTTGATACTAAATTCCGAAAGATTATTATTGTATTATCTTTGATTGGATTTACTATCATGACTTATCTTACGTATTTACATTACGCTAAAGCAAAATCATTTTGCGATCTTTCCGAAACAGTTTCGTGTGATGCTGTTACTACGAGTATTTATTCAGAAGTCTTTGGTATTCCGGTTTCGGTTCTTGGGCTAGTCTTTTTTGGTTTTGTACTGTATCTTTTGATTTTTCGGTATTCTGAGAGAATATATCGAAATTTGGTATTTCTTACCATTTTTGCTTTAATTCCTTCTCTCTATTTAACTTCTACGGAAATATTTTTTATAAAAGCGTATTGTCCGCTGTGTGAAACTTCAAAATTGCTCATGTTTGGAATACTTGTTACTGCGTGTGTGGCAGTGGGTAAAAAATTGAAGGAGACTTTAAAGATGTCGGTACCGATACTTATTGCAGGAGTTGTAATTGCGGGAGTAACGTATTTTGCTCAAACAGCAACATTTATTAAGCATGACTATACGCCGCTTGCACAGGCTTTAAATAAAAAGGGGGTTGTCTATTACGCCTCTTTTAAGTGTAATAATTGTAAAAGACAAGAGAAGATGTTGGGTCCAGCCTACAAGCTTCTCAATCATGTAGAGTGCCATCCAGAGGGGCCAAGTGGAAATCCTGAACTCTGTCTTCAAAAGAAGATTGACCATACCCCAACATTTTTGATTGAAAAAGAGGGGGTTGAAATTGAAAGAAGAGTAGGGTTACAATCAATTGAGGAGCTCTCAGATTTGGCGGGTATAGATAAAGAGAAGGCAGAAGCAAAAAAAGATCAATAAAAAAATATTATTATGGGGGAAGATTTAACATTACCAATCATCATTGCTGCAGCAGTTATCGACAGTATTAATCCGTGTGTTTTTGGTGTGCTTATTTTTCTTATTGCTTTTATGACGAAAGTCTTTAAAAGTCAGAAAAAAATGCTTCTGTTTGGTATCCTCTATTCTGCAATTGTTTATGCTACATACCTTCTTTTGGGTTTTGGAATATTAAAGATAGCTATCAATGCTGGAGTTGCGACTATGTTTTATTGGCTGGCAGCTCTTGTTGCTGTAGTTGCCGGACTTTTGGAGATAAAAGATTATTTTTGGTACGGAAAAGGTTTTTCTTTGCAAATAATACCTGGAGGTTCGAATAGATTAAAAATGTATACAAGTAAAATTGAAAAGCTAGAAAGCAAAAATCCGTTACTTCTTATAATAACGACTGCTCTACTTGGAGTATTTGTGGTATTAATAGAACTACCCTGTACGGGTGCACCATACCTTGCAGTTCTTGGACTATTGTCAAAAGGTGCATTTGCAACGGCGGTTCCATTTTTGCTTATCTATAACTTTATTTTTATAATTCCCCTATTTGTAATTATTGGGATTGCGTATTTCGGAACATCGTCTAAAAGACTTGAGGGTTGGAGAAAAGAGCATAGGGGTCTTATGAGACTTGGTATTGGTCTTTTCTTGCTCGCACTCGGTTTTTACATGATTTATTCACTTAATCCTATCTTCTAAGTTCTTATAGTATTGTTATTCATTCTTCCTTGTTAACAGGTAGTTTATTGTGATAAAACTATAGCTATGGAAGATAACAGCGTTTCTCCAGAATTGGAAGATGATTCCCGCGAGAAAGTATCATTGATGATAGAGCATCGACTTCCGTGGCTAATTGTTGGTCTTATTGGTGGAGTAATAGCAACGGTTCTCTCTTCACGCTTTGGGGCACTTCTTGAAGCAAATATCCAATTGGCTTTTTTTATTCCCGTTATTGTGTATATGGCTGACGCTGTTGGTACTCAAACACAGTCTGTATATATTAGAAATCTTGGGAAGGATAACGTGCGACTTGGTACATATCTTCTGAAAGAAACACTACTCGGACTGGTTATTGGTGGATTGTTTGGACTTGGAATAGGTATATTTTCTTATCTTTGGTTTGGAGAGGTCGATACAAGTATCAGTGTTGGTCTTGCGATGTTCTTGACGATGGCTTCAGCTCCTATTATTGCGCTCATTGTGCCAACTGTTATTCAGAAGGAGCACAAGGACCCTGCTGTTGGAGCAGGACCATTCACGACAGTAATTCAGGATGTAATAAGTCTTATGGTGTATTTTACTATCGCCTCGGTAATTATTTTCGGATAACTAACAGAATTCGCAGGATTTAGATTTTTTCTTTGCAGCACTTTTTGTATGTAGAAGATGTTTTGTAAATGTTTTAACATTTTTTCCACTCTTCTTACCTTTACTCTTTGGTGACGACATCATTCCAAATACTCCCATATATAAAAACTTTATACTAGGCTGGTGCTAGTTGTCAAGCAAGAATTTTTGTGAGTATAGTATATTTATGGAAAGTACTGCCCAACAAAAACCTTCTTATCAGCTATCTCAAGAAGAATTATTCACTTCTCTTCAAACTTCTGAAAAAGGACTTACTGCTCCCGAAGCATTAGAGCGTCTAAAAAAGTTTGGAGCAAATGCACTCACTGCGAAGAAGAAAATATCTGCACTTCAAATTTATCTTGGTCAATTTAAAAATACTCTCACACTTATATTAATAGGTTCTGCATTTCTTATTCTATTCATTTATTTTTTTGGTGAGAAGGAAAGTTCAGATCTTATCGAAGCAGGACTGATTCTTGCAATTGTTATTCTTGTAACCCTTTTAGGGTTTGTTCAGGAGTTTAAAGCTGAAAAAGCCGTAGAGTCGCTTAAAAAACTTCTGGCTTTCAAAGCGAGAGTCAAAAGAGACAACCAAGAAATTGAGATTGATGTCAAGGACCTTGTTGTTGGGGACCTCGTTATTCTTGAGGAGGGAACAAAAGTACCGGCAGACATAAGGCTTATTCAGTCTTTTAGTCTGCGCGTGAGTGAGGCATCTCTTACTGGAGAGTCAGCACCGGTGGGAAAGATAGTTGTAGCAATTTCTGAAGTAAAGCAAATAAATGACCAGAAGAATATGCTCTTTGCAGGAACTGCCATATCCTCAGGAAGAGGTATTGGAATTGTTGTTGCAACTGGTGATAGGACGGAAATTGGAAAGATAGCCGGATTTGTCGCAGAAGCCGATGATGACCAGACACCCATTCAAAAAAGACTTGAAGAAATTGGAAAGAAGTTGGGGTACATAATATTGGGTATTTGTGCTGTCGTTTTTGTTTTTATTATGTTTTTTGCACATGACTTTGCATCCCAAAGTCTTTTGCAAAGACTTATTCATTCCTTTATTGCAGCTGTTGCGCTAGCAGTTGCAGCTATTCCGGAAGGTCTTCCAGCAGTTGTTACCATTTCTTTGGCTCTTGGAACACAACGCATGTTAAAGAAGAATGCCTTAGTAAGAAAACTTAATTCAGTAGAGACACTTGGCTCAACAGATGTTATATGTTCTGACAAAACAGGTACTCTCACGAAGGGCGAGATGACTGTTACCAACATTTATGCTAACGGAAAATCTTATTCTGTCACAGGAACAGGATATGAAAAAGTTGGTTCTTTACTGATTGATGAGAAAGATGCACAGTTTGACGAAATAAAGATGCTGCTTAGGATTGGTGTGGAGTGCAATAATTCTTCGTTTACTCCAGAAGGAACGCTTCTAGGAGATTCAACAGAAGGGGCGCTGCTAGTGAGCGCAGCAAAGGGTGGTGTTGTGGAAAAATCGAAGAGAGTTTTGGAAATCCCATTTAGTAGCGAACGGAAAATGATGAGTGTTATCGTTGTGGATGGGGACGGTTATCTTATGTGCACCAAGGGTGCACCTGAAATACTTTTGGCAAAGTGCAGTAAAATCATGTCAAATGACGGTGTGGGTGAGCTTTCAGATGAAATACGAACACAAATCGGTGAAAAAAATAAAGAACTTTCACAAAAAGCCCTACGCAATCTTGGCATAGCTTATAAAAGACTAACTAAAGAAGAATTTGAAAGCATCAACAAGGATGAGCCGGAAAAAGCAGAGCAAGATTTGGTGTTCATGGGAATACAGGGAATGATAGATCCTGCCCGAGATGATGTGAAGCAGCTCATTGAGGACCTGCACGTTTCTGGAATTAGAGTAATCATGATAACTGGTGATCACATCGAAACGGCAAAGGCAGTTGCTGCGCAAATAGGTATAAAGGGCGAAGCTCTTTCAGGTCTAGAGCTCGATGCAATGGGCGAGGAAGCATTCATTGAAGCAGTAGAGTCCATCAGTGTATATGCACGTGTTAACCCAAGTTCTAAAATGAGAATTGTTGATGCATTAAAAAAACGCGGTCATATTGTTGCTATGACAGGGGATGG
>CAZHDZ010000040.1:0-1236 GCA_964531275.1 uncultured Gammaproteobacteria bacterium | reverse complement strand
AGTACTCATAACAGTTGCGACACTTTCGATTTACGTAATTAATCTCCCTTCAGGCGTGATGGAGGCGAAGGCTGCGGCATTTACTTCAATTGTCGTGTTTGAGTTAATCCAGCTATTTTTGATTCGCTCCCAATACAAAATTGCATTATTATCGAATAAGTGGCTCATGATTGCTGTTGGATGTACTTTTATATTGCAGCTTTGTGTAATTTACATTGAGCCAATTGCCCAACTCTTCGAAGTTACAAAGTTTGATGCGGTTAACTGGTTGTATATTGGAGTTGGAAGTGTGCTAATGGCTTTTTTCTTTAAGCTGATACCACGCTTCTTAGATACCTTGCTTTTTAAAAAAAGAGCTGTTGTATAGGAAATTATGATACACTGAGAACAGTATCAAAGCGATATTTAGGCACGTGTTTTTACTGCAGACATGGAGCTTTGTATGAGGAGCCCTAGTACAGGGTTTTTGAAATATGTTTTAGTAGCAACAAGTTATGATTTCATTTCATCGAAAAAAATATGATTTTGATTTGATTGTTATAGGAAGCGGTGGTGGCGGTAATGTTGGTGCGTATCACGCAAGAAGCCTTGGAAAAAAGGTCGCAATTTTTGAACAGGGAGATATTGGAGGAGAGTGTCCAACATGGGCATGTGTACCTACCAAGGCTCTTCTTCATGCAGGAGATGTATATCACACCGTTCAGAATTCTAAAGATTATGGAGTGCATGTGAAAGACATCACAGTCAATTTTCATGAAGTAAAGGTGTGGAAGGATTTGGTTGTTTCTCGTACGGGTGCTGCCCAAGGCGAAGAACCCTTTCGCAAGGAAGGAATTACTCTTATTCGTGAACACGCAAGTTTTATTTCTCCACATGAAGTTGAAGCTGGTGGAAAGACATATTCTGCAGCTAAATTTCTTATAGCAACAGGTTCTAAGGTTTTTATCCCTCCGATTGAGGGAATAAAGGATTCCGGATATATTACTTTTGATAAAGCAGTTGATATGAAAGAAATTCCGCCTTCAATTCTTATTTTTGGTGGTGGCCCAGTTGGGTGTGAGTTTGCGCATCATTTTGCCCGATTTGGAAGTAAAGTGACCATTGTAAACAGATCAGAGAAACTGTTAGGTAACGAAGACACAGAAGTACAAGACATCATTCAAGCGATTTTTGAGAATGAAGATATTTCTGTGCTAACCAATTCTTCAATTGTAAAAATTGAAAAAAAGGGCGACA
>CAZHDZ010000039.1:0-6555 GCA_964531275.1 uncultured Gammaproteobacteria bacterium | reverse complement strand
TCGGGGAAAGAGGATGGTTCGACTGTGCTCACCATTTTAACTTGAACAACTTAGCGCTCTACCTTTTACAAAGTAAAAGTCGTTTTCCAACTGAGCTACTGAATTCTGTCGGGGAAAGAGGACTTGAACCTCCGACCTCACGGTCCCAAACCGCGCGCTCTAGCCAACTGAGCTACTCCCCGAATGCATTTCTTGTCGCATTCGGGGAGCAAGCTTCGCTTACTCCCAGGGGAGCAAGATCGCTAACTTCCGATGCGAAATGCTTTAATATTTTAATTGCTTACCTCTCCAAACACAAGCTCAAAAACTATATCTATTACAAACCATATCAAACCCTTTCATGGGAATGTGGATAAGCTCAAACAGTACTTGACAAAAATCATTTGAACGTGCATATTAGTAAGGTACGCTCAAACTTGATTTTTTGAAGCTAAATAGCCTCAAAACTTTATTAATTTGAGCCTATTCAACTTGGAGCTATCCAAATTGATATCATCTAAAGAAGGAGGTGACTTACACATATGAAAATGCAATTCTACGATGTAAAAACAAGAAGCAAAGTTGACGCTGAAGTTACAGAAAAAACAACCTACCAGGTAAAAGGTCAAACAAAATACGCAGTTAAAGGAAAGACATCTGATGGCCGAAATTTAACTCGCTTTGTTTCTAAAGATATATACGACACAGTAGCTCTCTAGAGTTACCGTATATTTCTAACTCAGCGTATATTCTTTAATATACGCTACAAATTACATTAACGGACCAGAAATGGTCTGTTAATGTGTATAAAGACTATTGACAGACGCAAATAATTCGCATATACTAAATTTAAACAATTTAGTATGAATCTTCACAAAGATACAATTCGCAACAAAGGACTTCGTGTTACTCCAGCAAGAATTGCTGTTTTAAGAATTCTTGAAGAGTCTCAAAAGCCTGTTGATATTGCCACTATATACTCGGAAATTTCAAAACATCACGTTGATGCTGATCAAGCAACAATATATAGAATAATCGAAAACTTCCTTGAAAAGAACCTAATTACAAAGGTGCAGTTTCATGAGAAGAAATTCTTTTACGAGGCAAAGAGGCCAGAGCATCACCATGCAATTTGTGATGAATGCGGAAAAATTGAAGATATATCTAATTGTTCTATCAAAAGAACAGAGGCTAGAATAAAAGAAAAGACTGGTTTTTTGGTTAAAACCCATTCTTTGGAATTCTTTGGAACATGCAGTGACTGTCTAAAATGAATTTACTTGCCTATATCCTTATTTTTAATCTAATCGGTAGCATTATATCGCTTACCGGAGGCTTTATCCTTTTGAGTAGGCCCAAATTCTTTGCCAAAATTTCTCACTATATTACTGCATTTGCAGCTGGCGCACTTTTGGCAACCGCACTCTTTGACTTACTTCCAGAAGCCATTGAAGAGGGAGAACATGTGGGAATTGCAATGGGGACTGTATTCTTGTATGTGCTTTTTGGAATTATTTTCTTCTTCTTGCTTGAAAGACTATTGCATTGGTTCCATCATCACGGTATGGAAGAGCATACCATTCAAGGAAAGCCCATAGTGCCTTTGCTTATCATTGGAGACACAATTCATAACTTTATAGATGGCATTGCAATTGCTGCAACTTTTACTATCAGTATTCCTTTAGGTATTGTTACCACTTTTGCTGTAGGTGCTCATGAAATACCCCAAGAGATCGGGGATTTTGGTGTAATGCTCAACCATGGGGTTAAGAGAGTAAAAGTGCTCTTAATTAACATTCTGAGTGCTCTTGCATCCTTTGTGGGTGCGTTATCGGCATTTTACTTCGGGGGCCAAATTGAAGGACTTGCTGCATTTTTCCTTGCAGTATCGGCAGGTTTCTTTCTCTATATTGCCATGTCCGACCTAATACCTGAGATTCATCATCAAAATAAAAAAAGATTCGCTCTTGCCGAGACAGTATCTCTTCTTTTTGGAATTGGCACTATTTATTACGCTTTATACTTCATTAGTAACGTGTTGCATATTGGACATTAGGACTGATTGACTCTACAATTTAAAAAATGAAGCGTATTTACTATCTTCCAATTGGGTTGGTTTTGCTTGTTTTGTATGTAGTTTTTAGACTTCCAATCAATAATGCGGTTCTTGCAATTATTTACTATTCTCCGTGCGACACCCCTATTCCATATTCAGTAGGCTCTATTGATTCACGTTTTGAGACAACAAAGGAAGACCTTATAACCGATGCCAAAATAGCAAGTAATATTTGGAACAATAGCATTGATAGACAACTATTTGTTTATGATCCAAATTCGGATTTTACAATTAATCTTGTGTATGACTCTCGACAAGAGCTTACTCATAAGATTACGGAAATGAATAAAGATCTTAAAGAAAAGCAGGGGGAAATAGATCCAAGACTTGAGGAATACAAGCGTCGAGAACTTGATTTTGAAAAAAGAGTAAAGGCGTTAAATGATCAAATATCATCCTGGAATTTAAAAGGTGGAGCTCCAAAAGAGGAGTACGATAAGCTTATTGCTGAGCAAAAAAGCCTACAAGATGAGGCTCAAGAGCTTACTATTGAGGCGAAAGCATTAGGTCAGGCAACAGATGACTACAATTCAAATGCTAAGTCACTCAATCAAGAAATTGATAATTACCAACAAGTATTGGTTACAAAACCCGAAGAGGGGCTATATGAACAAGATGGCAGAAAAAGAAAGATATCTATATACATTGATATTTCCCATGACGAATTTTTACACACATTAACACATGAAATGGGGCATGCTTTGGGTCTTGATCATAATACAAATAAGGAATCAATTATGTATCCCCAGACAACTCAGGTGCTTAAACCTTCAGATACAGAGATACAGGAGCTACAAAATATATGCAAAAAGAGAACTGTTTTTGAGATTCTGTATGCCAGGATGGGGGAGTTGGTGAGAGTAATCCAGTCTCAAATAGAGAAAAAAGCTGTTTAGTTAACTAAGAGAGTTCCCACCATGCCCATTGCCTTGTGCTGGCCAATTGAGCAGTAGAATTGAAAAGTCCCTTTTTTGTCAGCTACAAACGTTATTTGCTCGGTTGCCCCCGCTTCTATGGTCTTTGATTTAACCTTGAATTCATCAATAGTAAAATCATGAAATCCTTCCGTATTTTTAAGAGAAATAGTTACTGTATCACCTACGTTAACCGCAAATTCCTCTGGTTCAAATTTGAAATTTGAAGCTGTTATCTCTATTTGCTTAATATCTCCCATGGTTACTCCTTTTGTCTTTATGCTATTATCTTCAAGCGTTTCTTCTCCTAGCTTTCTATCTTCAGGGTTATCTATCATTGTCATTGTTGGCATTGGTGTTGCATTTGGGTTAGCCTTGATAATCCCCTTTGAAAAAGCAGTATAGGTAATTATTCCTATCAAGATAAGCACAATAAGGGTTAGAGCTATTATTACTTTTTGCATTTTAAAATCCTGGGAAATAATCTGTAACTATTGATGTTGGTTTTATTTTAACCTTTGTTAAAAGCTTTTTGTAGCTTTCCACCATTCCATTCGGGCCCGAAATGTAGAACGTGCGCACGGTAATGTCCTTTACATATTTTGAAAGCATAGCTTCATCAATTCTACCGCGTTCCCCTGCCCAAGAGGTAGCAATGTTCTTTTCGTCAGACAGAATATATATAACAACTATTCCGAGCTTTTTGACTGCTTCATCAAAAATTTCTTTATATGCAATTTCTCCCTCTACCTTATTGGCATAGAAGAAGACTATATCCCTTTTCTCATCTTTATCAATTAAGTATTTGATCATACTCCTAAAAGGAGTTACTCCAATTCCACCAGCTATGAACACAAGTTTTTTAGACTTATCTTCTGGAAGTGTAAAGTCTCCAACCAGCTGCCCCGCTGCCACAATATCAGCATTTTTAAGTCCTTTAATTTGTTCTTTAAACGTACTGCCTGGCTCGTTAAATCGAATACCTAGCTTAATCTCAATTTCCGTTGGGGAGGATGCAATTGTGAAGTACCTCCTATTTCCTCTTCCATCGGTCCTTGTAGAGGGGAGTGTCCACTCAAGGTATTGACCAGGCTTGAACATGAAGTGTTCTGGCCTTTTAAAGGAGAATTCAAAAGTATCAGTCGCTAATTTTTTTATTTCAGAAAGCTTTAAGTAAAATTTGTATTTGGGGCTAACAATGAATGAGAAAACATTGCCAATAAGTAGTGCTAATTCTGTAGTTAATATTATTGGTCCAAAGGATCCTTGCCAGGAGAATAAGAGCCCGCATATAGAGGCATAAACTATCTGCAGCCTTTTCGTTGGGGGCATTGTTAGTGGTTCTGTAAGCATGATGGTTCCGAAGAAAATAACAGGAAATGAACTAAAAAATTGCATAGTCTCCTCAATTGCAGGTAAGCCTTTTATAAGTGCTTGTAGTAAGAAAAATCCGTAAGTAACGCCTAAAAATGTCAAAAATAATGTAAATTTTCTCACTTTTCGCACTATAAGAAGTCCAATGATAAGTACTACGGGCAGCATATGCACTGTACCTACCCACCAAACTGCGCCTGACCCAAAAAAGAACAATAAGAAAGCTGCAAAAGCAGCGGGGTTAAATATATGTTTTTTCTTATAAGAGATTACAAACTTTGAGATTACTGCTAGGAGTCCACACACTCCTGCTAGTAGAACGTCCGATGGTTCTATGCTTGGCCACAAAAGGAAGAATAATATCAGGGCTGTAATTATTGATGACTCTACATTGATTGGTGATCTGAATATCTTCCCCAATATAATATTTCCAAAGTAGCAAACAAATGTTAGAGTTAAAAAAGTGACTATCAGCTCGATTGGGCTGTACGACAAAAGTCCTAACAAACTAAGAACAAAAGAGTAAGCGGCAAGAATTAAAAGTCCGTATTCAACGACACGGTACATCGTAAAGCTATTTAGGAATTTATCAATTGGATTCATTATGAAGTGAAAAGTTCTCCCGGAAAGCCTTTTGACTTTTCTGCTGTATTATCTTTATACAACAAAACGTACTCAAAACTGAAGTCTTTATAATGTTCTGGATGTGGATCAAGGAAGAGTGCAGTAGCCAAAATGTCTGCCAATAAGCAGGAGGGTGCAATTGTCCATACAGCTTTTATTTCAGTTGGTGAGCTAAGAGTAATAGGATTAATCGTATGATGAAATTTATCCCATTTACGTCTGTTCCCTGAAGATCCGCAAATGCTTTGATTTTTGATTTCAGCAACACCAATGGCCATGGTAGGGTCGTCCGGATGCTCAAGTCCTACTCGTAACACTTCTGGGCCTTTTTGTATTATGTCGCCGCTTGCGTCTATACAGTATTCTTGGATGCCACCCTTTTCTAAAAGGCTAGATACAATATCTGCAAGATACCCTTTTCCACAGGCTCCAAAATCCAAGAGAACATCTTTTTTAAATGTGATTGCTTCTGTGTCATATTCAAGAGCTTCGTGAAATTTTGGAGGATGAGTAAGAGTCTTTGGTATAAGTGAATAGTCAGCGTCATAACCGGCTTCTTCCAATGTCCTTCCGATCAACGGTGTTACTAAGCCTTTGGAGAGGCTATATACATTTTCGTAAAGACTAAGCATGGGAAAAAGGTCGGGTGGCATAGCAACTTTTCGTGTCTGCTTAGAGTTTTTTGTTACCCAGGAGTCTTTCCGAAAACGAGAGTACTCTAGGTCAAATTCTTCAATCCTTGTATGAATTTTGCGTTCTAAATCTGGTAATTTATCTTTAGAAGTACTATTGGGAAAGTCAATTTGCCATTGAGTGCCTATCGCGGAAAATTTAAAAGAATACATTCAAAACTAGGCCTTTGCCTCAGCCTTTATTTTAGTAACAGCGTCATTAAATCCTTTAGGAGCAAGGGATGAAGCTGAAACTTTACCTAAATTGATTTCATCAAGTTTTTTTCCAACAACTTGTTCTTTGTAGCCTTCGATAAATGAGGTTTGCATTTTCTTTGAAATAGGGCGTGTTGCATTTGAAGTTACTTCAGCATCTTCAACAATACCATCTTTAAGTGTCAGGGTAACATCAATTGATTCTTCTCCACCTGGGGATGTATAGTCGCCTTCAGCTGAATATTCTCCGTCTTTATATACGCCTTCCATTGTCATAGCTTCAGACGGAACTGCTTGGGTCGGGGAGACCATAGAACGCTCTTCCATAGTTTCGTTAGCTTCTTCATTCATTTCGGAATTTTTGGTCATTGTGTATCCGATTGCTGCCACCGCAATAAGTGCAATTACTGCTACAACGATAATAATAGGTGTCTTTGACGAGCTTTTAGCGGGGGTTGTTGATGTTTCGTTTTCCATGTCCCTAATATGCCATGGGATCGAGATGATGTCAAGACAGTTACCAAGAGGGAACTGCTAAAACTGAGCAGATAGGGTGGTTAGTGAATGGTGTTTGGTGATTTGAAGCAATCAAGAAAATAAAAAAGTGTGGACCCAAGGAGATTTCCTTCGACTTAGCTCAGGACTGACTCTTCGAGTCTGG
>CAZHDZ010000038.1:0-6589 GCA_964531275.1 uncultured Gammaproteobacteria bacterium | reverse complement strand
GCTGTTTGCCGATGTCAACGGTAATAAGCTTATCAGAGGTAATTATGTCTGTGGCGTGGGCTTTTGGAGGCAAAAAAAGAAGAATCAGAGCAATAGAAAAAATGAGCAAAAGTTTCATCTTTTTCAGTATAGCATCTTCATTTGCATTTGTGCCTGAAGGTGCTATAATAGCCTCGCTATGTCTGTTGAGAGATTTTCAAATTCTCAAAATAACATCGAACAACCCGTCGCAGCAGAAAAAGAACGATTGGTTGACGAATTACTTACCCGTGCCGTTGATGCAGTTCATCCCTCACCTGATCTTCTAAAGAGTGCTCTTATGTCCGGAGATCGGCTTACAGCCTACATGGGGATTGATCCTACAGCACCAGAGCTTCATCTTGGACATGTATCCCAACTGTATAAATTGAAAAGGCTTCAGGAGTTAGGCCATCATGTGATTTTGCTAATAGGTGATTTTACTGCAATGATAGGAGACCCAACTGATAAGTCTTCAACACGCGTGAAATTAACAAGACAACAAGTATTGGAAAATGCCAATACGTACAAAGAACAGGCCTCAAAAATCCTCGACTTCGAGCATCCCATGAATCCAATTGAACTTAAATATAATAGTGAATGGTTAGGAGAAATGAATTTTGAAGAAGTTTTGGAGCTTGCATCAGAAGTAACCGTACAGCAAATGTCAGCTCGAGATATGTTCCAAAAAAGATTCGAGAAAAATCAGCCAATTCATTTGAATGAATTTTTATACCCGCTCATGCAAGGTTGGGATTCTGTGGTTATGGATGTTGATATAGAAATTGGTGGGAGTGATCAAACTTTCAATATGTTTGTCGGGAGAGATTTCGTCAAAAGACACAAGAATAAGGAAAAATATATAATTGGCGGAAGTTTACTTGTGGATCCTTCGGGCAAAAAAATAGGTAAAACAGAAGGAAATATGGTTACAGTACAAGATATTCCCGAGGTTATGTACCACAAAATAATGATGTGGGGTGACAAGATAGTTCCTCACGCACTTGAACTTTGTTCGGATGTGCCTATGGATTTTGTAAATGATGTAAAAGAGCAGCTTGAAAACGGTAAACTCGATCCAATCGAAGGAAAGAAATTGCTTGCACGAACTGTTGTTTCAAGCATTTACTCTGAAAATGAAGCTATGCAAGCGCAAGGTGTATATGAAAGAGTAAGTCAAGAAGTGGAGCCTGAGGATGTCTTAGAATTTCGTACAGGAAATGGTACAAATATTATTGATGTTTTAGTCAAAACAGGACTTGCAAAGAGCAAAAATGATGCAAAGAGACTAGTTTCACAAAATGGAGTCAGAGTAGATGGAAATACAGTAAATGACCCCGGTTTTGCAGTAGACAATTCGGTTAAAACTGAATTTACACTGCAGGTTGGAAAAAAGATGAGCGATTCATTTAGAAGGATAATTGTTGACTAAGTTGCGCATTCTATCTATAATTACTTTGAATGATTACAGTTGCAGTAACAAAAAATTATTATTACCAAATCTTCACTCTTTAGTGGGTTGGTAATTCTTTGTGTAAAACCGCCCACGGGCGGTTTTTTTTTATTGTAAAAATGAAAGAAAATGAAATAAATCAAAACGAGATAAATAATAAGCAAGAATTTCTTCAATCTGAGAGCTTGGGAAAAAAGGAGATGGAGAAATTAACACTGCTGTCTGATTTTTGGGGGAAAATAAATGCATTTGGTGATAATGAGCATGACGAATTTAGTATCATTAACGAAAACGGTGAGAATAGAGGGGTTTTTAAAACTTGGGCACATCCAGTAATCCCATTTTTAGACACGCCAGAGCTCAGTGATTTTCACGCTGTTTCGACTCACATTGTAAATAATGGCTCTTCAAGATCATTTGAAGCCGAAGTTGAAGATCTGATTGACCAATCTTCCGATTTATCAGAAAGCGCTCTCACTGTTAAAAACACTCTTGACGCGTGGGTTAAAAATTCTTTGGAAAAACCCGAAAAATTCAGTGATATTCTTGAGCGGGCAAGAGTTGACAGTCGGCAGCTTGATAAGAGGTTGGTGGAATGCTTTGAAGAGGAGGACCTTTCACAGATTCCTGAAGAAAAGGTATCACAACTTGTTAATAGACTGATATTAAGCATTGGATTACTTTCCCCCTTTTATGATATTGAGGCAATTTTGGGAGATTCAAGGGATTTTAAATGGAATCCAATAAGTGTTGCCCAAAAAGAATCTCCAATGCCTTTGGGAGGAGGAAAGCTTGATATTGTAGGCTTGATGTTACCATCAGTTCTTGGTAAATACGTGACGTCAGAAGAGCGGGATTGGAATGGACTTGATTGGGAAAAAATAAAATTAAGCACAACGGAGTTACTTAATGATCCAAAAAAGTCCCAGCTTTTGATAAAACTGAGCGAAATTACAAGCGTTCCCCCGCACCACATAGTGTTTGCAGCAAATGCTTTGGAATGGGTTCCTGGTAGACCAGGAGGGAAGAAAGGTGATTTTGATGATGCTACCGAAATATCTAAACTTTTTGAAGATACAGAAACTCAAGATCAGACAAATCAAGCTAAACTTTTAAGAATTGGCAAAGACCTAAATGCTTTGATTCGCTTTATGAATTGGACTCCTCTTATTGAAAATAGCGACAACATGGAGTATTCCACCAAATGGTCATACGCATCTGTTAGCGATACTTCGAGTCAATTGATTGATATGCTTTCAGAAAATCTTAACCTTTGGAAAGAAGAATTTATTCCAATATTTGAAGAAGTAATTTTTCCTCAAATTCAGAAGTTTGATGCGACATCTGCAAAGGGCAGGGCACTATTGGAGTATATTATTTTGGATGGGAAATTAAAGCAGGATATCTCGAATAATTTTCCTGATAAACAATGGCAACAATCCATTATTTCTAAAATTGTTGAGAAGAGGCAGGGTGATTATCTTATCAATTTGGGTGATGGGGTAAAACCCCGCATGTTAATAGGAGGAAAAATATTTGGATTAGAAGAAATGATGAACAATCTCCCATTGGAAATTGCAGTACCTCAGGGATATGCATTGAACGCCGAATTTGTTGAAGATCTACTAAAGTCGGATGACGCGTTATGGAGTTTAATAGTAGCTTTGAATAAAGAACAAGATATTTATCAAAAACTGGAACTTGGAAGTGAAATTCAACGTCGCATCAAGAAACTTGAAATTCCAAGTGAGGTTAAAGACACAATTAATACAGCATTATATAGCATCGGGAGCGAAAAATATGTTGTGAGATCAAGTTCTTTTGATGAGGATGGACGTGATGGAAAATCAGGAGCCGGAGTGTATGAGAGCATTCTGGAAGTGACAGAAGATGGAATATTTGAGGCTATTACAGAGTGTACATCAACTTTCTTTAGTGATAAAGCTATACAGTTTAGAAATCTCTTCAATCATTCAGACTTCCCAAAATTTGCAACTTTGATTCAGCCTTTTGTAAAAGGCAAAGTTGGAACATCATATTCACGCGACGTTCAATCCTCAGAAGATGGAATACTCGTTGAATTTGGTGAATCCGCTAATGAGGTTACCTCAGGCGGAACTCTGTTTGAGTCCCGCACTGAAAACGACTTTATACAGGGAAGCGGACAAGTCAATCTTCAGGAGGTTTTTCAGGTGACAAGAAAAATTAAGGCTCTTAAAAAAGAAGACGTTGATATCGAGTGGGTTGTCGATAAAAACGGTAAGACCTGGTTCCTTCAAATGAGAACACTTCCTGGTAAGAGTAAGAAAATTGAAGAAAAGATTTCAAATATTTCATTTGTCCTTGAGGACGATCAGTCATTAAAACCTATTATTGAAGGTATGAAAAGCACTGATAGAATTGCTACAATTGTATTGAAGGGAAAGAATAGGAACCTTGATACTTTTCAAGGAGAATTGTTTACAATGATTGCACAATATGGAAAGAGAATAGCTGAAATTCAAACAGAACAAGTTATTCCACACACTTCTCACTTTTCCAATATTTGCAGCAGCCTTGATATCAGGCTTACAAGTTATCAGAAATAGTTATGAAACATAATCAGCCAATATTAAAAATGTATTTTTTGCGGCATGCACATAAGGATAAAAAAGGAAACCTGACAAAAAAAGGCGAGAAGCAGGTACTAGATTACCTGAAAACAATGGACGCTCCTGGTGGTATTGAAATTTACCATAGTCCTATTCAAAGAGCGGTTGAAACAGCAAATATTATTAGAAAATATTCGCCGGTTCCTGTAAAAACCGTTAGTAAACTTGAAGAGCTGACGGAAGAGCCATATTCGGACGAGATGATTGAAAAGCTTAAAATCAACAATGGTAAGTGGCTCGAGACACATAGTCCATCAATACATCTTCCTTCGACAAAAATAATCAACGAAAGAATACAAAAATTGATAGACGATTTTATTAGCGAGTCTTCAAAGAGAGAGGAAAAATCTGATAGAAATATCTTTTTTATTACACATGCTCCACCAATCATGCTTCATATAAAACACATTTTTGAAAATGAGTTTAAGAAAGATAATTCAAAAACTACCGTACTTGAAAAAATGGGAGGATTTGTTGAGCCAATGAAAGGTTTTGAATTAAGTGTTGTGAATGATAATAGGAATACAGAATTACGATATCAGTATAAAAATTTCAAGAAAACCATAAAATTACCTCTCTCATAGTCTGTTAGCTTTACTTCAAATGGTATAATATGCATCATGGAGAGACGTGAGGATGAATTTGGTGACATGTCTTGGCAACGTACTGGGAGCAGGAAAATAGTAAGAGATGAAATAAATGAGTCAGGTAATCTTCTTACAACGTACACAATAGATCCCTCTCAGCATAGCTATATCAGATCGGAACAGTTTCTCTTTCGTGATACAAAAAGAATTTATACTGAAATAAAACTACCTTGGATTTCAGTCGCTGACAGCAGTTTTATTGTTGAAGAAAAGGATGGAGGGCAAAGTCGAAGAGTGGTCTTGGAAAAACATGGAGACCAACAAAGTCTAAGAACGGAAGTAGTACAAACACACCCGCAGCTTATTATTTTACGAAGTACTTATTCCGAGGAAGGAAACCTTGGGCATGTAGCCGCCATTTTTCTAAGTAAGGAGACAAAATATAATAAAGTTTTTTTGCTGTTTGCTGATAACAAAACAAAACTTTCACTTGAAATGAAAAATGGGAATGAATATGTACAAGACTATAACAATTCTACCAATATATTGGTAGATACTGAATCTGCAAGAATTCAATTGAAGATGGATGATAAAGTTTTGGAGGTAGAATGTGGTCTTGAAAAATCGAAGTCAATTTTCGAAATTCAAAAAAAAATTGACTTTCAGTCACTCTGTGATAAAATCCAATCTAATGAAAGTGATACGTGGAAAGATACTGTTAGTCACGTTATCGCAAAGGTAAGCTCGGAGTCATTCTAAAGACATGAGCATGGAACGATATAAAGAGACCAGTCAAGTTGAATCTTTATCCCTGTTTCTTAATAGGTACCAAGTTCGTGTGGAAAATGTAACTGGAAGTCATCCCCTAAAGTGTGCCACATTAGGTCCTGAAGCAACTTTCTCAGAGCAAGCCGCACTTGAATTAATGCAGGATCAGGTAGAAATAAGTTTTGTAAAAAGTAATCCACAAATTGTTGAATCGGTAAATAAAAAGGAATTCGATATAGGCATCATTGCATCGGAAAACTCAATTGAAGGAAATGTTGATCAGACACTTCGGGCTATTATACATTCAGACCTCACAATTTTGGGAGAAAGAATTCTTCCTGTACACCAAACTCTTTATGGAACGAAAGAGGCAATGGAGAAGGGGGTAGTAAATACGCACCCACAAGGGTATGCGCAATGCGTAAAATGGCTCCAGGAGAATATTCCTCATCATTCATTTGTGTCGCAGGATAGTACCTCTCTGGGAGTTAAGATTGCTGCTGAAAAAAACGAGCTTGGTATAGGAAGTCCTATTGCTGGTGAACGATACGGAATTCCATTGTTAAAGTCTCAAATAGAAGATAGAAAAGGAAATACTACTAGATTTTGGTTACTTGGAAATGGTGACACAGAGCCAACAGGCCAGGATAGAACTAAATTTGTAGTAACATTGCAGAATAAAGCAGGTACTTTAAAGAAAGTGGTTGATTCGTTTGCAGATCGAGAAATTAGCATAAATAAAATTGATACAATTCCACTCAATCTTGATCATTATTTTTTCCTAATTTCGGTTGATGGACACATAATGGATACTGCGTTACAAGAAGCAATGAATGAGGCAAAACAGTACTGTTGGAAAGTGAAGCATATTGGGTCGTTTCAGAAGTCGGTTTTGCCAAACGTTGAATACGATTCAGAGGCATTCGAAAAAGGATGGGTTCCGATGTCCGAGAGTCATAGAAATGGCAAGAAAGCAATAAATCCATTCGAGTATACTTCTCAGATTTTTTAATAAGAAACAAATGATTTTTTTTACCTCTAATTAAACTAGGTTAACCTTTAATTCTTGACAAGGTGACTCAAAATACCTAATACTTAGTATTAGAGGTAAG
>CAZHDZ010000037.1:0-6616 GCA_964531275.1 uncultured Gammaproteobacteria bacterium | reverse complement strand
CGTTTTACAATAAGCTGATGATTGCCGAGGGCTACGCCAATGAATACACCTACCAGAGTAACCCCTATAAGTATCAGGCAGAATTTAAGGAAGCCGCGAAGCAGGCGCGAGAGCAGAAAAAAGGTCTATGGAGTGCTGATACGTGCAACGGCGATGCTACCAAGGCTGCAAACGAGTCAGCAAGCGTAGTGCCCAAGACTACCCCTTCAAGCACTACTCCGGCTCCCGAAGTAACTACCACTTCTCCTAGCCAAGCGACTGATAGTCCTCAAGTGAAAAAAAGCACAAGCGCTATTTGTCATGAGAGGGGTTCGACTTACTACGAACGGACAAAAAACTTTGTGCCTTATAACTCTATTCAGGAGTGTTTAAATAGCGGGGGTCGTCTACCAAAAAACTAGCTTAATCTTATGTTTGTAGAGGCAATAAAAAAAGTATCTGAGTTTACCCGTCCGATATATACTCTTACCAGAGAGTATGGTAGCAACCTCGTTCTACCGGGGGCCGCTACAATCTTTTTTGTTAATGAGTTGGGCTGTGCCATAACATGTAGGCACGTTGCTCAGCTTATTGTGCAAGCTGACCCAGTTAACACTGCCTATAATTCATTCAAAGCAGAAGTCCAGTCATTACCCAATAGCAACAAGCGCAACAGAAAGTTGAAGGAATTAGAACAAAAATACAACTATGAGAGAGGAAGAATTATTCAGTTAAAGAACCTTTTCGTAAACTGTGTTAGCAAGCTAGATACATATGAAATCATTATGCATCCAGCTCTTGATATAGCAATAATAAAATTTTCGAGCAATTCAAATTTTCTATATAAAAACTACGCGGTTTTCTTAAAAGACGAAAACCAAATTGAGCAGGGAAGGTATCTCTGCAGACTTGGCTATCCTTTCGCCGAGTTTACGAATTACCGTTTTAGTGAGACAAATGATGATATCGAGTGGACAAATGAGGGTCAGCAAGCCACCCCTACATTCCCTATTGATGGCATTGTAACAAGGCACCTGCTTGGAGAAGATGGTAAAAAGATGGGCATAGAAATGAGCACACCAGGCTTACGGGGACAAAGTGGTGGACCTTTATTTGATATAAGTGGGAAGGTTTACGGAATGCAGAGTATGACTAATCACTTACATCTCGGGTTTGATATGAAAAATTTTGACCTTATGATTAACGGAAGGTCTACAAAAGTATCTAACCAGCCGTTTCTACACGTGGGTTTATGCATTTCGGTGAATAACATCAAATCATTTTTGAAGGAGAATAATATTAAGTTTTACGAGGAGTAGGTCCTATTTCCTATAACTCTAATTACAGGCAATAAATACCAGAATATGAAAGAAGAAATTCGCCCTCTTTACTCCGAACTTCAAGGCTGCCTTAAATCACTCTCTCACTTATCAGAGAATAGCGTTATAAAAACAGCTCAAGATTGGGATAATTTTAATAAAACTATTGATGAGTTAATCGAGCTTACTGGCGAAGATTATACTAGATTCAAATTAAAGCCCTCTATCCCCGCTCAAAACGCATTTGGTCAGGCAGCCTTTATTAAGGTCAATAATTTTAAAATTCAGGCCTCAAACTTAATTTCCAGAATATACGGAAAATACTTTGCTGACGAAAAAAATCCCTTAGACGGATCGCCAAGCACAATCATTAATGCTACACAACATCAAAATCAATCAGTTCAGATAGAAATAATCATGGAAGTGACCGAGCTTATCAGTCGGAAAATTGAACAGCACGATGAGGGAACACCTGAAAGAACTTTTTTGGAGCAGGTTAAAGAAGGACTTAAAACAAGTAAGGGGATAGTTCAGTTGATAGACTTAATTTTATCAACCGCCTCAAAACTTGGACTCACAACAGCCACTATCCTTCAACTACTCTCAAGGTAAAACTATTACTATAGTATGCTTAAATGGTTTCTAAACATCTGCACCTTCCTAGGAGCTTTATACATAGTCGGTTATGTTTTTGCATTAATCACGGGATTTTTCCACTACTTAGTGAAGCAGGAACGCACGGAAAACTTTCTGTATATTTTCTGGCAACCCATAAAGACACTTTTGGAATCGGTTCGTGAATATTCGAAAGACACCACCCAACAAAAGATACTTGGCACCATCTTTGTTATAACCGTGGCGATTGGCATTGTCTGGGCTCCTATTTCAATTTTCTATCAAAGAGAGGAAGTAGGTAGTCTTTTGGAAAAAAGAGATTATACTGCAAGGTATTATGTGAACCTTTTTCCCGAAGAACATGATTCAAAAAATTACAGAGTGTCCGCTGATATTCAAGCAACCAAAGAAAGCTACAATGACGGGGACACTAGTTACTCTTACAGGGTTTATTATATTGAGAGAGCCTATTTCCCGAATGGTGGGTCTGTGTCATTTGAGGACAATGGATATAACGAAAGCCTTGTAGTGGGAGAAAAAATAAGCGTGCTCGATGACGACGGGAAAGAGTGGTATGTTGAACTAACCTCTGAGAAAGTTAAATAATTTATGAATGGATTTGCGTGGTTTGTAACTATACTAGGGCTAGTGGCGACCCTGGTAGGAAGCCTCCTGGCGGTTGTTACCTATATAAGCCCCCTGACTAGACTGAGATTTTACCTCAGGAGGCCCAAAAATTGGAAAAAGGTTTATATTGGAAGACTTGATTATAATTGGCAGTATAATAATCACCCAGAATTCGCCATCACGCAGGATGATGAAAGCAGGGAGTGGACAATAGAAGAAAGCTGGATGACTAATTATCCTGATCCTGGCAAAAGTTCAACACTAGTTAAGGTCACTGTTAATGGCATGGTATTGCTTACGGAAGACTTTATTTCGCTAGACGGGGGTAGGTATTTTGTGCCAGTGCCAAAACGAAAAGCTATTAATGAATTAGGAGATACGCCAGAATTTGAATATTGGTATACTCCCCAGCAAGTTCATTTGGCTCGTATCGTAGGCTACTATTACCGAATTAATTCAATAGAAGAATTTATAAGTGCACACCATCTAGTAGTAAAGATAGAGAAGGAGTAGTCCTGACAACAGAAACAAAAAACTTGGACTATTACAGTCCAAGTTTTTGTAAAATATCATCTGATATTTTTGACGTATCTACAAACACATCATCTAAGGCCGCTTTTATCAATACTATTTGGTCCACCGGAAGATAGGCGTGGTGTGTATGAACCGAGCTACGTAACCCTTTAAGCTCTTGATACTTGGCGTCACACAATCGAGCAACGCAAGAAAATCTATTAGCGGGATCTCTCATCTTCTGTGCCAGCTCTTGGTCACTAAGAGGTTCCACTTTTCTAACATCAAGATAAGTAAAAGGTGCTCTTAGATGAGTGCCAACAACATTTTCCCAATGCTGCGGCTCAACAACAACAGTTGAGTTCTTCTTACAGGCATCTCTTTGGGAGGTGGCTACAAAAAAAGCGTAAACCTTTAAAGGGGCTAGAATATTTCCAGCGACCTTATACTTAGTTTTACGCTGATGTGTATGCCTGTCTATCGAAGTTCTATCGCAAAATACCTTCTGGGTTTGAACCCTTGAAAGAAGTAGAGATGCGGGGATAAAATCACTAAGCTGCATCCAAATTCAAAGTTTCTCCAATGTGCTCACTGCCTCCAAGGGTGGCTCCGAGTTCCGTCATCGGCTTTGTCTTATATGCTATCTCGGTTAGAGTGCGTGCTCCATACCCTTTAACACTTTCTAAAACCTCATCCGCTATAGCTCGATCTTGAGGGGTTAGTTCCGAGAAATCAAAAATAGCACCTTCGTTTATTGAGTAGGTTATATACTCCTCGCCAGAAGGCACATAGTCCGGCTTTGGTGAAATGATATTAGCCTGAGCTAATGCTTCTATATCTGAGTAAATCTGATTATCGAATGGCCCATAAGTGTAGCGCATATAGGCGTAATGGGTAATTTGCTGATTTTCCTTCTTTAGACTTACCAAGTCAATCAAATATGATATCTTCATCAAAACTGTTACCGATGCCTTCGCATGGTGCTGGATAATATAAGATAGAAGTTGCTGAGTTTTATTTAACATGGGAGGTGGATTTATAGGGTCTATGGTGATTCTATTATACCACTAAGATCCTGAATTAGACAACAAATTAGACTTGACAGTCTAATTTTTTTATGCTAGGGTGTAATTGAACGGCTACGTTTAATTCTAAAATATGATGTATTTAACTAAAGCGCAAAATAAGTTTCTAGGAGCTCTCCCTGCCATTCCGGAGAACGATGCGGCCTTTCGTGCCGGTCTTAAAAGAGAAGTATTCTCAGTTACGCACGTGCCCCTTTCTTACCGTCAGGTTAATGAGCTGGGAAAGGCTGGGATTATTCAAGAAAACAGAAAGGAAGACAAGAAAGGGTGGAGGAAGTTCAACCTTATAGAGGCCATCTACCTAAGTGTTATCGCCCAGCTAAAAGACGCGGGATTAACCAACAAGCAAATCGAGGGATTCAAGAACAGCTTTTACAAGACAAAAGAGCTAGAAAAGGTTTTTTACTTGGTCTTCGCGGGAGAGAACATAATTTTGAATATCGATAGTGACGGAAAGCCTGGTTATTATGACTGGCTCTACTTCGCGATTACCTACAAGAAAGTCCCAGATTTCAATTTCAATGTCACTATCAACTTATATAAAATAGCGGAAGGCTTTCTCGATCAAAAACCCGAGAACTTTTTCCATAAATCCTTTCTTAAACTTTCCTTGGATAAGTGCAAACAAGAGCTTAAGGAATATACTGATGAGAGAGGCATGAAAGAAGAGGAGGCTAACCGACTAGCGGAACGGATTTACGAGTTAGGGGATGTGCTTTTTGAGAGATGGATTGCGGATAAGAAAAGAAAAAAATATGGAAAACCGAAAGAATAAGACAGCCATTATTTATTGTCGAGTCAGCAGCATTAAACAAGCGCAAGAGGGAGATAGCCTAGAAATTCAAGAGGGGGAAGGCCGGCGAATAGCCCTCGAAAAAAATGTGAATGTTCATCCCACTCACGGAGTTTGGAAAGATGCCTTTTCAGGCCGTTCAGACAGCAGACCAAAATTCGACGAAATGATGATCTTCGTAAGGACTCATCGGAGTGAAGTGGATTACGTAATCGTAAAAGGGATTGACCGACTAACCCGAGGCGGAAGTGATTCGTATTCACTTATAAAGAAAGAGCTGAAGAAGTATGGTGTAGAAATTATGGATAGCCAAGGGATAGTTCAGCCGTCGATGAATACATTGGCCCATCTTGATCTTCAGTATCCTTGGAGCACTTATTCCCCTAGTGAAACTTCTGAGAAGGTAGCCGCTGATAACAGCAAAGAGGAGGTCAGAAGAATGTTGAGCCGGCTAATTGGCAGTGAAGTCCTGCTAGTCCGAAGCGGCTACCATATTGGGCAACCTGCCGAAGGGTTCGCCAATAAAAGGATATACGTGAAAAGTAAGAAGCGGATGATACAGATTCCTGATGATAAGAAAGCACATTTTTTCATCAAGATGTTTGAAATGAGAGCTTCAGGATTACATACAGATGAAGAGATTGTGGATAAAATAAATAATCTTGGATTCAAAAGCAAGACACACAATTTCTGGAACCAAGAGCATACTGAAGTAATTGCGATAAAAGGGAACAAACCTTTAACTGTAAAACGCCTCCAGGAAGTTATTCAGAAGCCGGTATACTGCGGTGTAATCTGCAATAAATTCACAAAAAGACTACCTGTAAAAGCTCAATATGAGGGGCTGGTGAGTATAAAAACTTTTAACATGGCAAATAAAGGGAAAGTCTTCATCAAAGAGAATGATGATGCATCTTTGAGTATTCTTTATAACCATTGCCCAGAAAAGTTGATAAATATAAAGAGCAAGTATAACCCCCTCTTTCCATTTAAAAATGTAGTGCGCTGCCCTCAATGCGGCAAGACTTTGTCTGGAAGTGCCTCTACTGGTAAGAGTGGGGGTAAGTTCCCGAGTTATCACTGTGCGCGTAACCATGGAAGATTCTCTGCCAGAAAAGCAGATTTAGACAACCATATGGAACGTATAGTAAACAGCCTCAAAGCAGATAGCCGGGTTCTAGCTGCCCTACGGGTTGCCCTCAAGGATATCTACAAGGAGAGATCAAAGGAGATGGAGGAATATAAGGATGCCGTGAGAGACAATTTAGAGGGTCTGCGTCATAGACAAGACGAGATTCTGGGCGCTATACAGAAAACATCCAGTGACCTAGTAAGGGAAAAACTAGAAAGTCAATTTGAAGAATTGCAAAAACAAATCGAAACAACCGAGCAGACAGTTCCAGAGGAAACTATCAATGAGTATGATATCGATAGCTTTATCGAAGCTGCCCTGTATCTTATGGAACACCGGCAGGAACTTCTATTAAACACTAAGAATATGCATGAAATGGAGGTTCTCTATGGACTAGTGTTTGATGAACTGCCCACCTATCAAGATTTGATTAATGGAACACTTAAATTATCGCTAATCTTTGAGAACCAAAAGGAACTGGCGTTTGCCAATTCCTTATCTGTGGGCGCACAAGGATTCGAACCCTGGACCCCTTCGGTGTAAACGAAGTGCT
>CAZHDZ010000036.1:0-7660 GCA_964531275.1 uncultured Gammaproteobacteria bacterium | reverse complement strand
GATCTTGATGATCGTTTGTTTAATCCTCAATCTGGTCCTAAAGTAAAAGCAGAACCAGAATTTGACGACAATCTGCCTGCATTGGAAGATGAACCAGAAATCGAAGAGCAAACACCTAATCGACCTGCAGCACAGTAATATAAACAAGAAAAGCATAGTTAACATTTGTTAACTATGCTTTTTTTTAGACCTTTATTTTGTTTTTTTTTAGACCTTTATCTAACTGCTCTGTAAGCTTGATCAGATAATTCAAAAACTTGTCGTATTCTTGAAAGTAATGAAATCCAACTAATTGTGTAGTAACCTACGGGCGTAATATCTTTTTTACTATCTTCACCTACTACTGCATCTCTAGCTTCATCAACAGTATTGCCTAGTAGTTTAACCATATCTCTAGCTAATGACCACATAGGAATTGCTCCGCCACCGATCAAGCTATCAAAATCAGAAAACGAAAACATTGATGCTAACTCTCGCCATGTACGATTAAGTAGTTTGTATGCAAACCTTGTGCCGAAGTATTTACGATAATCTGGTTGATCATCATCATCCCAATCAGCGCCTAATAACATTGTCATTGCTATCATTAATGCTAATACTCTAAGTTGATATGCCAAAACTCTGAGCTGTGCTTTTTTAGCATCGTTGTATTGTTCAAACGTAATTTCATTTCCATCTACATCTTTAGATAACTGTGGATGATTTCTTTTCCAGTTCTCAAACCAGGCTCTTGCTTTTGTTTCATTAGCATCATTAGATCTACTTAAAAGATTAATATATGGAATCAAATCTATCGCAGTAAAAGCTACAATTTTAGCAAATTGCGCAGCACTACTTGCTAATGTTCCACTAGAACTTTGAGATATAATGTGCGCTACAGTTGTGAATCTACCTATATCAACTATATCTGTGTTTTTATTATATTCTAAGTTTTTGCCCATTTCATTTATAAGGTTAGGTATCCAATTTCTAAATTGTCCAATCATTCTACCTAGCAATTGTGTTGAGTACAAGGCTATATCCTGTTCACTTTGAGATCCCATAATACCACGTTGTGTTTCTCGTGTGGCATTTTTAAATGCTATGATAATATCATCAACTTGGTCTTGTGTTAGTTCATTACCGTCAAAACCTACTACTTTTACACCTACACTATCTGCGGCTTCATTTATTACAAAGCTTTCCCAAAGTGATTTGTATACATTGTTTTTTAATTCAGCTGGCTTAATCATACTTCGGTGTCTTAGTTTTCCATTTTCATCTATTACATATGCATCTGCCATACTAAATGAGATTGTATCCATCAGTAAATCATCCGCTTTTTGAAACAAATAAAACCCTGCCCTATCAGTAAAGAACTTTTGAAGCATGTTTTTATTTGTTCTTTCTAAACCTGCATTAGCGTATTCACTGCGCATATAAGGATCAAATCTATGTAAAAACATTTTAGCTTTTTTACCTTCTTCAGTTGCTTCAGAGAAAGATGTGCCTATGTGACTACCTTTTCTTTTAATTCCTTGAGTCCAATCTTTACTATTAAACACATTACCTTTTATACCTGTCAACCAAGTATTAGCTGTACCTGCAAAATAAGCAGCGATTGGAGCAAAGATATTATATTTTAATACTTTATCTGCATATAATTTTTGCGCAGCTGTAATAGTTTTATTCATTGATAATCCACCTATACTATAATCTTCTGAAGCTATAGGTTTACCATACATATATACATCTAAGTACGTATTATAAGCTTCAATTTCTTTCTTTCCGAATTCTTTAACATCTTGTACAACTATAGTTCCATCTTTTTCGACTAGTTTACCTTGTTTATCAGAAACATACATTGCACCTTTGTCTTCCATAACATCTCTTAAAGCTAGTAAAAGAGGCTCTTCTTGTTGTTTATACTTGTACGCATACGCGCTTCTCATAAATTCAACTAACAATCTTTGCATATCAAATGACTTACTAGCTGTATCTGCTACATAAACCTCTTTACCATCTACCATCTTTTTAATCTTTATAGGATTTAAAAATGGAATTGGGATACCTTTTATTTCATTTCCATTTTCATCATGTTGTACAAACAAATCATCATTGTCTATTTGTAAGTGCTGCCACTGTACATTAAATGTATTTTTTGCACCTGTAACAATTCCGTTAGATGCCATCATATCAATTGTTTCTTTGTGCATATTAGGAATAAACCCAACAGGTATTTTTCCACTATCATAGATACCATATAAATGTCTAGCTTCAATCATACTATCTTTCCAATGTTCATACCAGTTTAATAATGGAGGATTAGCCTGCATAAATTTATAAGTATCATTGTAATGTCTATTTTTAAATTTATCAGACCATTCAGTATTAATATTTCTGTTCTTTGAATTTCTCCATGCATTAAGATTAAAAGTAGTCTTGTTAACAAAACCATATTTAACTTCATTAGTTGCTTCATCATATGAAAGAGTTACAGTAGAATCATAAAAGTTATTAGAGTAAGCATAGTTTTCAAGTTCGCCTTTTATGCTTTTCAAATACATATCTCGTTTATCTTTATTACCTAAACCAGGTAGTATTTTATATTTGGCAAGTAAACTGTCTGCTCTGGAATTAAAGAAATCTTTATATCGTTTTTCCCAAGTAGGTTTTATAGTAAAGTTTTCAGTAAAAAATTTAAGGGCTTCTTTCTTTGCACTTGCCTCATTTCCACTAGAATCATATTTTTTTAGTTCGGTATTAATTGTGTTATTGTACATTGATTTTATGTTCCCAGTTTCTGGATTCACTAAGAAATCTTCAAATGTTTTTTGTGTCCAGCCACTAGATGCCATCCAATTGTTTAATTCAACAAATACTTTATCAGATTGTTTTAAGAATCCACCAAAATCATTTTCAGCTTTGATGTTAAGTTTACTTATCATACTAAACATCATATTAATGAATGGATTATTGGAATTGCTGGCACCTCTTACCCATTGTTTAAATATACCATTTTTCTCAAACGCTACTTTATTATCATTAGTATTAGATTTGATTCTACTGTCTATATTAGATAGTAATGTATACTCTTCCTGTTTCAACTGTTCTTTAAGCATTCTTAAATTTGCAGCTAAATTCTTTGCTTCAGTTTCTATAAGTTCTGCGTCTATTTTAGATACATTTATATTGTCTTTGTACATAGATTGTACAGTGAATACTAAGTCATCATAATATTCGAGCTCTTGTGACAATCTATGCATTTGTACAATTCTTCTATGTGTTATATCCAACTGTTCTGCAGGATCATCCGAAGTAGGATTGTTTTCAATAAGATCTTTTATTTCAGCTGCTAAATCTTTTAGGTAATCCATTGTAGGTGCTAGACTATCAAACAAAACCACATTGTTTATCATATTACTGATAGCTGCAATCTTATCGCCTAACAATTTTTTATCCTGCTCACTTGAACTTTTAATTCTAGCATTCTTAAATGCTTCTATTTGTGCTGTTTTCTTTTCAACAAATGCTGCAATTGTAGGGTCTCCTATAATTTCTTTACTTATAATAATATCTACTATTTTCTTTGTATATCCCGCAGGTCTAATTTCAGGTAAGGTGGCTGCACTTTCAATATTATATACAACATTAGATCTTGTTTTTCCTTGACTGTAAGCCTCTTTAAAAAGTGCTTTTGCGTCTTCTTCTGATATACCTTTCTTTTTTAACTGCCCCGCTATTTCACCAAGTGCTTTAGTTTTACCCCAGAAAGTAGCTATAGGTACAACCCTACTCATGCGAATGTTCTTTATACCGTATCTGTTTTTCAACACCTTTTCATATGCAGGTATAGTTTTACGCCACTTTTGATATCTAGCATATCCATGACTACCACTTTGGGTAGTAATGTATTTGTTAACATACGTATTATCTGGAGTTATATGCGTCAATCTTTCTGAATCAATACTCTTTGGTTCATAAGTCTTGTAATCTATATACCCCCCATCCATATTAGAAAATACTACTATAATATCACCTCTACCTGCTAATGATTCAGGTAAAGTTAAATCCATAACTGCTTGCTCAAATAGAATTGTAGGATCTTTTGCAGGATCAATTTCAAATTGTTTTTTGTATACTTCATCTATTTGAAACATTGTAGTCATTACCATATCAGTTATGGTTCTGCTATTGATCTCCAGTACAAACATATTTTTATCTGAATTATTCAAATTTAAATTTCTAGCAACTTCAGTTAATGCAAATTGAATATCAGGATCTGGATGTGCTGTGCCTTTTGTTAAATAGTCTAGTATAACTTTTTGAATGGCTGTTATATTAGCTTCATATTTATCATTATTTGCTTTCTTTTCTTTTTTATAATCTTCGGTTTTGCCCTCATCTGAATTATAGTTATATCTTAGAGCTCTGTTTTCAGGTGATTTTTTCATCTCTGCATACATTAATCCTGCAACATGTCCTATTGAGTGCAGTGCATTTCCTAACTGCATTTGCTTTTTAGTATCATCTTCTTTTGTTTTATCTCTACCACCTGCTTTTGCGTAAGTATCTGACGCTAAAGTAGAAATACGTTTAGATATCTCTGCATTTAAACGCCCATCAGCAGAAGTTCCTTTTATTTTATATTTATTTACAACCTCATCGACATACAATATATCGTTCGTAAGCTTAAATAATTTTACAATTTCTTCAATATTTGATGGAACATTATTCGTGTATCCCTGATAAATAGCATCATTTATTTGTTTTAAATTATGCGTAAAGGGTATAGTACATTCTGACATATAGTTAGTTTATTAGTTACACAATTTAGTTACTTCTATTCCATTATCTATTAACACTTTAGCATCTTCTCCAAGAACACCTAGTGATGTTAAATCATTAACTGTAGCAGCTACTGGATTATATTTTTTATCAACTGTTTTAGTAAAGTCAACAGTGTTTTTAGCTCCTGCTACTCTATTATCTATCTTAGTTCCTGTTTCCTTAAATCCACGTGCGCCAATTACATACAAATCAAATTTTTGAGCTTTAGAATTATACATACGATATATAGGAGTATTGTCGTTAAACATAGCTCTATTTTTATCTTGTGCTACAAAATGCCCGTATTGTGAATCATACCAACGTAAAAATTCATCAACAACTTCTTTATGTAAATCTGTTTCTAATTCAGCTTGCGTAAGATCAGAATCTTGTTTAAGTTGTTTTGCAACATTTTTAATGAATTTAGAATATGCATCTGTCGCTTTAGCTGTTGCATCAATAATTCCATCATTAGTGCTAGCAGTGTTAGGCATGGCTTTAAATAAATTGTAAGGTGAATTGTTAAATCCTGCCTGATACAATGATATCATTGTAAACTCTTTAGATAGTTCAGGTGCAAGTTGTTTAACCTCTTCAAATAATTCTATATAATTATTTGCCGTAGCTGAATTAGAAACTTTTTCTGCTAATTTAACTAAATCTGCAGGAATTACTTCTCCTTTATTTACTTTATCTTCTGATGCCATTCTATTACCATCTACGCCTAATTGGAATTGAAGTATGTCTAAGAGTGCAGTAGCCATTGACTTGGTTATACCAGAGTATTTAGGCAGCACTTGCGCTTTTCCAGTAGTTCCACTTATTTGTTTTAATGTTCTATAAATATTATAAACTGTGGACTTAGTATTACTACTAGCAGGCTTTGAATGCAGCATTGCTTCAGGAGTTAATGTATTTCCACTACTGTCTTTGGGAAATACTCCTTGTGAAATACTAGGATCGATAATCTGCATTTTAAACAGTATATTAACCAATAAATCACTATACGCTCTATTCATTAATCTTTCTAAATCTTCTTTACTGGTTTTATTATACCGTAATTTTAATTGGTCATTAAGATATCTTGATATAATACTCTCATGTCCAAAGAAATATTTTAAGAAATAGGTTTTATATTTACTTTGCGCAGAAAAGAATCCACTAACAATAGACTGGTCACCTTCAATAATACCGCGTAAGTCTGAGTTGCTTATAACACTTACATCTTTGCCATTTAGCTGTTCTTCTACAGAGTCTGCTTGTAATAAAGCGTCGTTCATAGATTTACTGTAATGGCTATCTGCAATTATTACTTTACCACTTTTCATAAACTGTTTTGCTTGTTCAATTAAATCCCAATAATAGAGTATTTTAAGAACTTTATTATTAAGTAATTGATTTGTTAATCCGTCTCTTTCAATTTCTGCGTATTTTAATTTAGTTCCTACTACACGACCTTCATCGTTTTTTATGTCTTCAAAGTAATTAGTTACACTAACATCAGGTCTGACAAATTTGTTTGCTTCTTCTTTTAATAGATCAGCTATAAATTGTTGTTTTAATTTATTGTTGGCTAATTCAATTTGATTTTTTCTATATTCAGTATAGTTATATCCACTTGCATAATCTTCATGTTCTATTTCAGTTGTATATGTTTTACCTGAATGAAACATATTTTCATTAGTAGCAACATACAATGCCCATTTATTTGTGACATTATTACTTTTAAAATTAATACCACTTGAATCTCTTTCTCCTAAGAAGGTGAATATCTTTTCTGGAGTGATATGTAAACTTGTAAGATATCCTATAAGATTTAGGTTTTGTTGTGAATATCCTAAATGGATAGCTACAGGATTTTTTACTGCATCAACTTCATTAGTTATTTGTTCAGATGAATTAAACATTACTGAGCGATTATCGCCATCTATCAAACTTCCAAAACTGTAATTAGGATCGCCAAGATTCTGAAAATCTTGTTTTGATATTCCAAATGGAGTTAGAAATATAGGTACAGCTTGTTTTTTTACTGCGTCTGCACCTACACTGTATTTAAATGTATTATTACTATGCGCATTTACAAACATTAATAATGCGCGTGCGCTAATAACATTTGCAAGATTACCCACACCTTGCTTACTACCTACCATTACAATAGCTGCAATTAAGTTTGTTAAAGGATCTACTATAGAACCTTTATTTTTTTGTTTGGCAGATATATTTAAGTTATCTTTATCTGTTATACGCTTCGTTTCATTAGTATTTATTGAAGCAAATAAATTGTACCGATTAGCTTTGTTTAATGCAATAGTTTTATGTGTATTCAATAATCTGTTTTCAAGCTGTTCTTTTGTGTTCGTTTGCCAACTAGGTTTAATTACTGGATCATTTTTAACTGCCGCGTTTGCATCTCGTTCTTTTTGCATAAGCCTTTTCATCTCACTATCAGTATGAGAAATAGGACTAGACCTATTAAATGGATCCCACATACCCTCATTTTCATTCCATAAATAAGTTTCACCTCCTAAAACTGCAACATTCTTTTCTAGTTTTACTCCAGCTTCAGTACCAGCTTGTTTATTTAAATCTTGACGACTTAAAAAAGCATCTGTTAGAATGTCACGCAAGTTCTCTTTTGTTAAATCTGAAACATCGTTAGCAGAATTTAGTAACCAAGCAACAAACTTTTTCCACCAAGACCAGGCTTTACCTCTTTGTACAACTGCTTGTTCACCAATAGCTTGTACCAATGCTTCTTCACTACCATACATCTTAATACCTTGTTGTACTAAAGGTGTATTTCTAAACCAAGCTATGTAGAAATGCGCAAATTCGTGGCTGGCCAAGTCTG
>CAZHDZ010000035.1:262-8384 GCA_964531275.1 uncultured Gammaproteobacteria bacterium | reverse complement strand
TGAACCTTTCCTTTTTCGCTTCCGAATTTCGTGCCAGTTGAAAACTGGCGCGCCATCCCTTTATTGCTTTATTTTATACTCGCCTGATTCTAATTTAGATACAATTTCCTTGGTATATGTGTTAAATGTCGTGAATGCATCACCTTTTAATGGTTCATCCTTTATTTGTAAAAGTTTATCCTTAATTTTTTTATCCACCCCTTCAATATCGTCGATGGTCTTTATAAATACATTTTTCTCATTGCGTAGTAAAAACCATTCTTTATCGGTATTTTTGTTTTTGTCTAACATTTCTAAATCATCTCGTGTCATTTTTGGAAATAAATAGTAAAACTTTTTATCATAAAAATAATACTTAGTGAGAAACATTTCACCAACCGCAATATGACCCGCACGTTGTGAGCCATCGGTAAAATTTCTTCTGCTTCTTCCTGCGTATTTTATTACATAATTATCCTTTATTATTGTTGATCTCTTTTTTGCAAAATCTTTCCAGTCTCCGTTGTAAAATTTTTGAAACTTTTCATTGAAAATCGCATACATCTTTTCAAGATACGCATCAACATAAGCGGAAAATAACACAGGATCGTGATAACAATCCAGCAAATCCTTAACTACCATCAAGTCATCAATTACCAAATATTTCCCCTTTTCAACCTTAGATGCAAAGTAAGCCATGCCAAATAAATCTGGCTGAATTTTTTGTGTTCCTTTTTTCAAATAATAAATACCAATAATTCCATTTTTTACGCCTCCGAGTGCGTGGTGAAATCGCTGATAAAGTGCGTTGCCACCAGAGTTCCTACTTAAAGCGTCGGTGCCTTCTAGCGCGATAACTGGCTTCTTGTTTATTTCTTTACCATTCAATCCATCTACCCATTTCTCGTCTACATACCAAGCGGCGTCACAAGAGCCGTAAGAAACACTCTCAAATCCAAAAGTAAGGCCGCCTTCTGAAAAGGGCTTCTGGTCTTCGTTACTGCTTTGCGGAAAGATACGAAGCTTAATCCCTTTGGTCTCGTAGCCAAGGGTGTCGATGATCTCTCTTTTTATGATTTCGTCGCCTGAGTATGCCATATTATAGGGATTTAATTTTTTCTAATATCTCATCCGTCTCCAACCCAAGGACGAAATTGACGAGGTCCGACTCTTTGTTAATCTCCTCGCCTTTAACGTCCAGATGAAACCGCTTGAGTTCGTCATTGGTGAAATTTGAAATCAGATAAAACTTTATATAGTTTCCAAGCCACGCGGAGTACTCTTCCTTGGACAATGGGTTTTTCGGGGTATATTTGGCTTCAGGGAGTGTAATTTTAATCTTGTTGTCAGTATCAAGGGTGATCAAACCAAAATAATCTTTAGATGGCTTAGCTTTAGCCGGACAGATTTCAAAACCCCGATCAAATAAGCCCGTATTGAGATACTTTTCCAATTGCTTGGTCATGACTACGGTACCTGTTTTTGCTTCACCAACAATAAAATCGTGCGTGACGTGGCTATAATCTGTTTGTGCCTGTCCCTTGAAATTCCGGATAAGCGCCAGCTCAATCATGTGGAAGCCCTCGCTCGGCAAATAACCATAGTTGCTTATTTTGGTGATAATTTCACTGAGACCATAACCAGCAAAATCAGGCGAGCCAATTGCGTGAGCGAGCGGTATCTGGTTCTCAACAATGAAGCCGAGATGCCTGAAATACTCTCCGGCTAAGTATTCCATAAACGGTTCCATCCCGTTGCCTTGCTTACTCGTCTCTATTCTTTGGATGATGTAATTTTCGCGATTTTTGAGAGTGTCAAATTTTGCCCTGAGCATCTCGTTCAGTTTCTCTTCAGACTCAAACTCCATTGGCACGATGAACTTGTCACCCTCAAACAAATACTGCTTCGCTCGGGACAGAATATTCGGAGTATTTTTCAAAACCCCGTTATCGAAAATTCCGGAAACAAATTTATAGTTGAAAGCGTTATAAAACAACTTCATCAAGCCCTTGGGAGTGAACGGATAGATTGGATTTTCAAGGTATCCGGCACCGGTTACACTGCTATAAATAAAAGCTTCTTTGGCTGGCATTTTGACAGCCTCTCCTAATTCCGTCTCAACAATTTCAAAACTGAAATTGGCTTTAAATATTTTGAAAAAATCTTTTTTGTATATTTCCATAAAATTAAATATGTCGAAGTTTAAATAATGCTGGCTGAACACTGTCCTTTTGTGGCTTTTTCTTAACTGGCGGGACGTAATGAAAAAGATTGGTGATGTGTTCGATGCCAAGCTTTTCGTGATCGGCTACCTGATACCCATCAAAAATTTTACTTATAACAACTCCCACGAACAGATCATACGCCTTGTTCAGATTAAAAAGTTTGCCGTTATTTTTGCCGAGACACTTAACTATCTCGTTCGCAATTTCATCAGGGTGGATCGTTTTTTTATTTGTTACTTTCGTTTTCTTTTGAGAATTTATAAAAGTCACATAGAAATCGGACTTGGGCGAAAACTTAGCCCAATTTTTGTTGTAGGGACTGCCAAAAGTATCGTATGAGGAGATGTCCACCAATTCCATCCCGTGATCTCTAATTAATTCTGCAAGGCTGATCCAAATTTTCAAATCCTTGTTGTGAAATGCAAGCGTAAAGTAAGCGTCTTTTTTTAGAACTCTTTTCGCTTCGCCAATAAAGGCGGCGAGTTGGTCATAGTATTCGTTCACTCCCTTATTTTGAACGGGATTTATAATGACTTCGTTCTCGATTTCAAATTCTTTCTCCAGCCAGCAATTCCAGATGTATGAAAGCTCTGAATATTGGATCGTGTCACCGTAGGGAGGGTCGGTTATTAAATAGTCCACGCTCGACGGTTTTATCTCTGTCATCTTCAGGGAGGACTTGTTATAAATCTTAGATACCGGTTTAGAGACCTCATTTTGAATGGCCTTGTCTGAGATAACCTGCTTTGCCATTTTTACGTTCTCAACTCGATCAACAAATCTCCACCAAACATTCTCTTCGATAAAGTCATCCGGAATCCAGAAATTATTCACGCCAAGAGGACGAACATTCTCCGCTTTCAACTTGCTCACATGCAATAAGGTGTTGGTGAAAGCGAGCATGAACAAATCCCTGTTCTTTAGAGGTAGTTCGTTGATGGCTGTATGAAGCAACGCCAGAGCAAGAATGTTCCTATTGGTGAACATGTCCGACACTCGCTTCACACCTTTATAAGAAAAACGATCTTTATAGAATTTCTCCGGAAAATCTTTGTCGGGATATTTCAATTTTTTTGGAAACTTTACAGTCGGCTCAAGCTCATTTTTAGGGAGACTAACTTTTTGCTTGTTACGAAAATTCTCATCGGCAATCACGGCATTATAGTCCTTGCTATTTTTCTTTCCAAGAATGGTGTACAGGATGTATTTGTCTTTGACTGCGTAGAGAGGCATGATTTTCTCTCGGACAGCCTGATCAATTACCGAGAACTCGTCTTCCAAGGCAGTCTTGTTGTAACCGACCTCCAGTGAATTTTTTGCAAGAAAGACAGCAAAGGGATTTAAGTCATACCCGATAAAATTTCTGTTGGCCAACACTGATTGAAGTCCAATAATTCCACTACCACAAAACGGGTCCAAAACGACATGATCCTTTTTGGAGTATTTCTCAATGTATTGATCGATAACAAACCACGGTTTTCTTGACCAGTATTTATGCAGTTTCGCTACGCGCGAATACTGGCGATCGTGTTTGATATCGTTTACATTGACAAGATTTTTTACAATTTGTGAAATGGTTAAAGACATGTTATTTCTTTTGAAAAACTAAGCAGTAATGATGTAGGATGTTGCTTGCCCATGCTGATGGGTATCCGTAAGGAGCAAGACCAACTTTATCCTGTATCCAAAGTTTCTCGTCTTTAAGCACATACTTTTTCGAGAGAAGACGTGCCAAGTCCCACGCCAATGGATACATTTTACCTTCTTTCTTTATATTTTTAACAATCACCACGAGGTAACCTCCATCTTTTAGTAGATTAAAAATATCAAAGTATATATTCGCCAATTTCTCCAAAAAGAGATCGTAGTCGGCAATGTTACCCAAGTCCTCTTCGGCTTCCGAGTAATTAACATCGAGACCGTCCTTAGTCCTGTCTTTTTTGAAATCTTTGGTACTCCTGTTCAACACATCCCAATACGGTGGTGACGATATCGAAAAGGCAATCCTCGGTAGTTTTAATTTTTGAATATTGGCCGCATTTTCATTAAAGATGTTCCTTTTGAATTCCGGGGTACGTTTGAGAGATAGATCGTAATACTTTTTATTAAGCTCGATTCCATATCCAACTCTACCGGTTCGCTTGCAAGCGACCATTGTGCTTCCAATACCACAAAAAGGGTCGAGGACATTCTCTCCTTTTTTTGTAAAAAACTTCACAAATCCCTCGATCATGGTCGGAGAAAATGTTGCTGGGTGATCCTGCGTGTTTGGAGATATATCCCTCTCTTCTTTTAAATCTTTATGGAGAGCATTAAAAATGAACCAGCTACAACTAAACTTTACCCACTCTTTTCCAGTCATGTCATTGAGTGGATTGGATAGATCGTAAGCACCATCTTCCGGATTGATTAAAAGAGCGTTAGCTTTTTCTACATCACCACCTGGGTTATACAAAGCTACCTCTGACCACTTCTCTATAAAGTAATCGGGTATCAATTCCTTTTTGGTCTTAAAGATGTGGGCAAGTTTCTTTTTTGCCTGCATGTTTTCTCCCTCGTCTAAGACAGGTACAACTTGTTTTTTATTTTTGTGGTAAAAATAATTTTTCATATTAGGTTTCCATCTTTAAAACTAAAATAACTATTTTTTGTAACAATAATATGATCTACCACTTCAATATCTAAAATTTTTCCTGCCTCCGTTAACTGTTTTGTCGTAACTAAATCGTCTTCAGATGGTTCTGGATCGCCGGAAGGGTGATTGTGGGCAAATATAACTGAGGAAGCCTTATTTTTAATAGCTTCTGCAAATACTTCGCGTGGATGAACAACGCTAGCATCAAGACCGCCAACTGAAACTTCTGCAATTGAGTGATTTCTACTATTGAGCGCGATAATGTAAAAATGTTCTTTGTGATAATCCTTGAGTTTACTTTTTATCAACTGATACACCTTTTTTGGATCGGAAAGTTCTTTACTTTTATAAGATGGGGTTTGAGTAGAGATTCGTCTACCAATTTCAAAAACAGCTTTTATCTGAGTGGCTTTAGCTGGTCCAATTCCTTTAACTGAAGACAATTCCTCGATACTGGCCTCAGCTAATTTCTGAAGACTACCAAATTGCGACAGTAGCTTTTGTGCCGTAACTACAACCGATTCGCCAGCAATGCCACGACCCAAAATAACCTGTAATAACTCTTGAGCCGACAAAGCTTGTTCACCAAATTTAACCAACCGCTCACGCGGTCGCTCTTCTTTTGGTAAATCGTTAATTGTAAATATTTTGCTCATAATTTATTTGCTAAAGTCGTAACTTTGTTTTATGAGAGCAAAAACAACGTCCACCTCATTTAAACTTTCAATCTTAACTTCATAATCGCCATTGCCCCAGTGTCCGATTGGTTTTGGTTTGGTTAAGTCGCGAGCAAGTTTTTGCGGATCGTTTAATTGACCACTTTTTACATTCAAAAATATTTTTAGGCCGTATTGCTTAACAACAACATCGACAAAGTTTGTAGAAGTTTTATAAGCGATATATTTTGCTTTTGCTTCTTCTATGATGTTTTTATCTAGTGTAAGAATTTTTTCTCTCAAATCTTGAAATAAATCTAACGTTTCCTTGTTTATTCCTGCTAAATGGTCATCGATTGAATAAACTTTTTGTAATCGGTTGTCTTTTGTTTTTTGAGATTTTGCCTTTTTAATAATTCCAGAAGTTGATATTTTAACTTTTTGATAGTTTTCTGGTTCAAGATAAAGAATATTCTCATCGTATATGCGATAACGTAAAAGCTCAATGTTTATCGGAAGAATGTCAGCTGTATCAAGATCAAATTTACTATAATTCTCAGCTATACAGATAACGCGTGGCGAATCCCAATCAATTTCAATATTAATCTTGTTGTTTTGACATAAGATTTCTAATTTTTCTTTGTGATCTAAGAGCCATTTCAAATATGAAAGCCCTTGGTTTATAACGTTGTCATTTTGGTTTTTTTTGTACTCGATTATGCAAGGCGATCCGTTTTTATCTATACCAAGAGTATCAATTCTCCCGCCAAAACTCGTAGAGTATTCATGGGCAAGAAAAGAAATATTCAAAACTTCATCTAAATTCTGTTCGAACAAAGATTGTAGATTTTTTTCTAAATCTAAATCTTTAGCAATTATTTTTTTGACGGTTGAATCGGTAATTTTAAATAGTGCCATATTAGTACTTTTTTTTGGAATTTTCTAAAACCTTTATCTATTCAGTATCCAGACTCCTTTGGGGAGAGGGCTGCTGGATTACTCACTTCAGGCTACACATTCTAATTATCTGTGCATAATTGTACTAGATTGTGTGGGTAAATGCCAGGATTTTAGGTAATACTAAATTTGATCATGTGGGAGTATTGCAACAGATATTTAATGTCTTAGCAATATTTCTTTATCGTTGACTTCGTATACTAGTCTGATACACTGGGATATACATATAGTATGTTGAGCAGGCTTGAGAAGTATAAACAACTGAATGCGAAGAAAACTAAGAAATCCACTGTTTTCAGTATCCTCCTGATGCTCGCCTTCATCCTCTTTCTTCTGAATTTTAATTTCGGAATAGATTTCAGTATAGTAGCTGTACCCCTAAAGATAATTATTTTTCTTTCATTGATTGCGAGAAGTGCGTATTTGTTAACAATTTATGTAGAATCACATAAATGGATGTATATGTACTTTGCTGGAATAATGGCTTCCGTACCTGCAGTTTATTATATTTATGAAAGAACTGAGATAACCCTTTCTATTATTCCCTACTATCAACTCTTCGTGTCCTTTATTTTTTTTACACTCCTTTTTACTATCATTTTTTTTACAATCTTTCGTTTTACTAAACATCGCTATAATCCTATTCTTGCGTCAGTTGAGGCAATCCAGGTCAGATGGCTAGCGTTAAGTGGCTATCTAGTATTGATACTTATTATGGTTTTGGTAGTAGGAGATTATCGCGAAAGGCTTCAGATCATGGAGGAGAGGCTGCAGTTAGTAGAAGTAGAATATGCGAAATATAACACCTGCAATGAAAAAGATTCAGTGAGAAAAATCAGGTCATCTGTAGTTAGAATTGTCGGTGGGGAAAGCGAAGGTTCAGGATTTGTTATAAATTCAGATGGGTTAATTCTCACGAATTTCCACGTTATACAGTTTGAGGCAAGTCCCAAAGTGATTCTTCCTGATTATTCACACGAGCAGGCAGAAATTGTCATGGTGGATAAAGATGCTGATCTGGCAGTATTGAAAATCGGTGCTATGATACCGGAGTTGGAATTCGGGGATTCTGATTTACTTGAGCAAACAGACGAGTTGTATTCTTCCGGTTTCCCATTCGGCGGGGATTTACAGGGAGAGCTGACAGTGAAGAAAGGCATCATGGCAGGCAAGCGGTTTTTTAAAGATTATGATGTTCAGTTTATTCAGACTGATTCTACCCTGAATCCAGGTTTAAGCGGTGGTCCGATGACGAATAAGTGCGGACAGGTAGTAGGTATAAATACAGTGGGTGCTGCCGGTATGGGATTAGCAGTTTCTTCAAATACTATAGAGAAAAAACTTGCAGCGATGAGTACAGTGGATGCTGATCCTCTGAAAGACATTACGGCACTTGATATTCAGCCTGATCTGGATCCCGAACATGCAGTACAGGGTTTTTATGATTATATTAAGCTGCGCCGGCTGGATAAAGCCTTTTCTTTACTCGGAGATTATAAGAAAAATGTTAAGTATGAAAATTGGATTAGAGGGTATGCCACCAATTTGGATACGAGTGTTATTTCGTTGAAAGCGGACATAGATAATCCAATGAAGGTATATGTGAAATTATCAACGAAAGATTTGATAGAAGATGAAATTATTTATAAATATTTCGAAGGATTTTGGGT
>CAZHDZ010000035.1:0-252 GCA_964531275.1 uncultured Gammaproteobacteria bacterium | reverse complement strand
GATATAAAAGAGGTCGATGAACCCGACTACCTCTGGATTGATGATTGAGGGAGATATATAGCTAATGGGATGTTCGTCTGGGAGACATGTACCACAAGGGCACTAGCTTCTTCGAAGTGTCGGATTCGAGCTAAAGCACAAACCCTTGCTAATTCAAACTCATAAAAAAATCCCGAATTAAACGGGACTTTTTTATATGCTGGGAGACCAGGATTCGAACCTGAATAAACGGATCCAAAGTCCGTTGTCCTA
>CAZHDZ010000034.1:0-8802 GCA_964531275.1 uncultured Gammaproteobacteria bacterium | reverse complement strand
GTATTATCATCATGAAATATTTCGAAAAAAAAAGTCAAACAAAAAATTTGGTTCAAAAAATTAATTTGGATTGATTGGGAGGCCTAATTTTACTTTGGGGAAATTCTGTCAAATCCTGTGTACTTTTGAAGCACTTCTGGGATAAGCACGCTTCCATCTTCTTGTTGATAGTTTTCAAGAATTGCAATTAGCGTTCTCCCGATTGCAAACGCAGTACCATTCAGAATGCTTACATATTTTTTCTCTTCGCCATCTTTGTATTTGATATTAAGTCGACGTGCTTGAAAGTCCCCCGTTGTTGATGTTGAAGTTACCTCTCTGTATTTTTCCTGCGTTGGCACCCATGCTTCAAGATCATACTTTCGAATTGCCGGAAAACCAAGATCTCCAGTGCACATTTTGATTAACTGGTAGGGAATTTTTAGTTCTTGGAAAAATTCCTCCTCAGTCTCTCGCAAGAATTCATGCTCTTGGTCATCCTGACCCTCCATGACAAAACTTACCATTTCTATTTTGTGAAATTCATGAACTCTTAATATTCCTCTCGTATCTTTTCCGTAACTACCGGCTTCTCTTCTAAAAGAAGATGAGTAACCAATGTATCTCAGTGGCAAACTCTTCACGTCCATCAGTTCATCCTTATGCATTGGAACAATTGACTGCTCTGCTGTCCCTACAAGAACCTTATCTTCTCCTTCTATGTGGAACATGTCCTCGCTTCCTCCATTTTCCATATAACCCATTGCTTTCATGGTTTGTTTGGAAATTATTGTCGGAGGGATGATTGGCGTAAAACCTTTAACTCTTAACTTATCCATGGCGTATTGAAGAATTGCCATCTCTAAAAGTGCACCTTCATTTTTAAGGTAGTAAAATCTTGCACCACTTACTTTTGCTGCTCTTTCCACGTCAATAATCCCCAATTTTTCACCAAGTTCTAAATGATCAAGAGGCTTGAAATTAAATTTTGTTATTTCACCAACTTGTCTTACAACATCATTCTCAGTATCATTTTTACCCACCTTCACATCATCCTTAGGTATTGCAGGAATTTGTGAAAGTAGCCCTGCTAATTCTTCTTGCAATTTAGTAAGACCGGGTTCCAGGCCATCCAACTGTTGCTTGATCTCGCGACCGCGCTCTATATTGCGCTCTTTTGAAACAACATTTCTTTCAGCACGTAAAGTTTGCACTTCAACGCTAAGATTTTTTATCTTGTCATCAATTTGAAGGATTTTATCAACATCAACTTCAACATTTTTTGACGCAGAACCTCTTTTAACTTTTTCTGGATTTTCTCGAATGAATTTCAAATCAACCATACGCTTATTATACCCAACTAACTGCATGTTGAAAGGGCATAACTTCTTCTAGACTGATTTTGCTACTATTTTTGTTTGAAAAGTTGCAAGATACAGTAGGAAGAGTATATATTGCCTAACCCTATTTTTTACTATTAATGAATTTCTTTACCATGAGTAATGCGCGAGTCCTATGAGAATCTGCATTTTTTTGCTCCTCAGTCATTTCTCCAAAAGTAAGCTTTTGTCCCTTTGGTCTAAGAATTGGATCAAGCCCCCAACCATTATCACCATAATTTTTGTCAGCTATTTCAATTCTTAATTTACCCGTAAAACAGTGCATCTTCTTACCATCATGGTACCCGACTGTTGAGATCATGGTTGCATCACGATTCGTCTCGTTCCGCATCATATATAAAATTCTTTTTGTATCTTTCCCATGTAAATACTTCACAAAAGGACCAGGAAATTTATCCCAAACATCAATCTCTAAAGAGACGTCGTCAATAATAACGGGTGATTGCAGCTTATCAAAGGCCTGTTGGAGCTTATGTCTTACAATTTGCTTTGGATCCATACTCTGAATTTCATCCAGATCCATTTTTGCAATTTCTATGTCCACTCCAAGAATTTTTTCTGCTTCTTCTGCTTTACCTTTATTGCCTGTAGCAAAATATAACTTATTCATGACCGACCTCCACACCAAACTCTTCTAACGTTCCGCCACAGTATTTTATGATGATATCAACAGACTCTTTCAAAACTTCTTCTACTTGCTGAGGAGTTATATCGAATATTCCATCGACATTTACAATTATATTCTTCGTCTCAAGCTGAACAGCAGTCCTTTGCGCGTCTCTATAGTTAAAGTCCATATTGTAACCGCCATCCTGATCGAAATACGCAATCTCTTTGTCTGAGTAGTACGTAGGCTCCTCGTCGCCTAAAAGTAATATGCTTTCCTCCGTCTTTGTTGTCCTAAGAACTGTTGGAAGATGTAATTTATCTAAATCGAAAGCTCCAATGGAAATCCTGTTTTTCATAACCACTAGATTATAGGCATCAACGCATGTATTTATTGTGTATAGCCCTTTTTTAAGAGCCACACGGCGTAATAAAGCCTCAGGAGACGGACGGCGTGAATGCCAATCCACTTCCATTTCTTTATAAAGCCTCCTATAGCTTTTTGTTTCGGCAAATTCGCCAAGCTCTTCTGTTGTCAGGCCTTCCAGAGTTTTTAGTAGCTTTTCTTTTTCAATTTCTAAATCCGGATTTGTTTTTGCGATTTCAACTCCTCGAATAATTGCTACACCAACCGAGATAGATGAAAATCTTTTCTTTAAATCATTGTCAATTGAAAATATCTCAGGCTTATTAAGTCTCTCAACAAATTTATTAGTATCAACATGATCAGAAGCTTTTGAAGCCTCGTCAAGCCTAGCTTTAACAAACTCCCTATCAAGGCTTTGCAAAAGCCAGGCAGCTTTAGGACCATGATCCTTACCAAGGAATGCTGTGTAGATTGCCTTGAATGCTTCAACTGAAGAGATACCACTTTCTTTTGATTTTTCATAAATGCCAGCCTGCAAATCCTCGGCCGAGATGTCTTTTTCAAATAATTCCATGAGTGAAGATAGATACCCTCTTTGAGTCTCAATCAATTTTGATACATCTGGCAATTCTTTTTGAATAAGGAATTTATCATTTTCAGGCGCATATTTTTCAATCCAAACTTTTGCAAATTTTGCCCACTCTTCTAATCTTTCTTTTTTAATCTCCTCTTCCATGTTAGGCATCTGAACCCATTGAGCAAGAGTTAAAAATCTAAATTTAGGAGGAATTTTTACAGCTCCGATACTTGATAACTCAAATGCACGGGCCATATCTGAACCGGTATTTTGCTCGTACTCTAATGCTGCTTTTTGGTAGTCATCAACGAGTTTTGGGATAATTTGTGTACCAAAAGGATTAAATTCAACTGCGGTATTTGGGTCATTTTTTATCATAAGAAATCTGACAATTTCCGGTGGCAATACTTCCAGTAACTCTTGTCCGGTTAGTCCTAACCCTTTTGAAGATGACATTTTTTTACCGTCATATAAAAAGAATTCATATGGTAAGCGCACTGGAGGCTCTTGATTGAAAACATCATTAACTATTTTCCTTGCCACATCATAGCTACCACCAGCAGACGCGTGATCTTTACCAGCCCCTTCGATAGTTACTCCAAATACCCACCATTTGGCAGCCCATTCTACTTTCCAGGGCATTTTTCCATTTCCGCCAAAGGGAGATATTTTTCCTTTTGTACCGCATCCTTCTGCCCACCTTACAAGTGTCTTCGAACACTCGAATTCGACTTCATTGCCATCCCAACCTATCACCTTGGTTGTTCCTAGCTTTCCGCAGGTGGGACATTCAACTTGAAATGGGTACCAATCAGATGGAAGTTCCTTGTTGTACATTTCTGAATATACTTTCCTTACTTTATCGGCATTATCTAAGACAAATCGTGTAGCTTCGTCAAATTTGCCTTCTTTATACATGTCGCTTGTCTTATAAAGCTCGGGTTCTATGCCAAGTTCTCTTAGAGCATTTTTCATCACGTTGCTAAAGTGTTCTCCAAAAGAGCCATTCCCATCAGGAGAAGGTGCCTTATAGATAGGCACGCCCATGTACTGACCCATAGACTCAGCAAGATTTGCAGGCAGCCCGTCAATAACATCCATATCGTCAAATCCGTAGGTAAACTTCACATTAACGCCTTTTTCTTTCAGGATTCTAAAGAGGATATCGTGGATGATCGGACCTTTTAGAGAGCCCATATGAATAATACCCGACGGTGTCGTCGAGTCATTTACCCATTCTTTTTCTTTTGGATTTTCTAATAGTTTGTCGGCCCAGAACATATTGTAATTATAACTGATTCATCAATTAATGAGCGTAGCCATTATAGTTGCGCTAGATACAAAAAAACCCCATTTCTGGGGTTTGCATTGTTGATATGGCTATTTTTGTTAGCTAATCTCAACAATGTGATAGAGTATCTTACCTGCAGGTGCTTCTACTTCAATTTTATCATTTAGTGCTTTACCCATAAGCGCCATTCCAAGAGGAGACTCATGAGAGATTTTCTTCTCAGCTGGATCTGCTTCCCATTCTCCTACCAATTCAAAGACCTCTTTCTTGCCATTTATGGTTACTGTAACTGTAGAACCAAGCTGAACAGCACTAGTTTTTTTAGAAGCCTGCTCTTCATCGATTATCTCAACTCTTTTAAGCATATCTGAGAGCTCCTCAATTCTTCCATCAATAAGAGAAAGCTCTTCACGTGCTGCTGTATACTCTGAATTCTCAGAAAGATCTCCCATTGCTCTTGCCTGAGATACTCTCTCTAGAACCTGAGGTCTCTTAACTTTTTCTAGATCAATTAACTCTCCTTTTAGCTCTTCAAGGCCTTGCTTCGTAACGTATATTTTTTTCTTTGTGTCCATATTTGGTTAAAAAAAACCCCCCTCGTATTTAGAGTGGGATTTCTTGTTCTGCTTAGTTAAAAGCTTCTGCTGGTACTATACACAATAGAGAAAATTATGTCAATATCCTGGAGTTTTAGTTCAAAATTCGAATTTTTTTCTCATCCATATAGAATCTTGCCTCGTCGCTGTCGACCCAATAGTTATCTACATAAAGCTTCTTGTAACGATTTGCTCGCAATTTATACATATCCATTACAATCTTCTGTCTATCAATTGGATGAAATGCGGCTTTTGTACGCTGAATTGTCTCACCGGTAACCTTTCGCATGAATGCCTTCTGCAATACATAGGCAATTTTTTCTACTGGCTGCAAAGATGATGATAATAATTTCTTTGGAAGGCTTATGCGCTTAGTCTTTACTTGCTCTATGGCAACGTTAGGCAAATAGTCTTGTATCCACCTATTTTTCTGTAGTAGGAGCTGATAAGCATTGTATTTATCCTCAAGAGATTTAAGCTGAATTATTTCATGAGCGGTATATAGACTTCTATTCTTTTGCGAAAAAGAGAGCTTGCTTTCATCAATGAACATATTTGGGCAAATTTTATCTTTAGCATACCTACTTCCCCTCCTCCTTTTTTGACCAAGGATAAGTAAAACAGTAGTAACTAAAAATCGAGAAATCCAAAGGGTATTTCTTTTAGTTATGAAGAAGAAATCAATATCATCAGATATGGCAGCGTTATTCATTGAAAGACTACCACTTATACCGATGTATTTTATAGTTGGAATTACAAACAATATTTTTGAAAGTATCTTTGCTTTTGCATATTTACCCGCACTTATGTCGTACCTTTCATTTCGCATTTGGACAATCTTGCTTCTACCAAGGAGGTAATAAAAACCATCAAATTCTTGAACGACTGAAATAAGTCCAATAGAATCATAGAGTTCATCATCTGACATCTCTATTTTGCAGCATAAATATTTTTTAATTTCAGAAAAGGTAAGCGGGTAATCAAAAATATCAAAATATGAGAGGGTTCTGATGACACATTCGTCAACATTCATACCACTATATTAATACCTCGAAAGGATTTGCGCTACCCCCTTTGCCAAAGTGTCTACTGCAGTGCTTGAAGACGTATTGTTGTTTATGGATCTAATTGCATTTCCTAGATAGACATCCATTTGGGTTATCATACCGCTCTCCCCATCATAGGTATCTGATGAGAAAAATGTGCTTTGCGCATCATCCGCCTGGCTAATAAAAGGGTAAATTAGCGGATTTGAGGAAAGAAGTGGTGCCATTGACTTTCTTGGATAAAGTGTTCCAAATGGCCTTGTTTTTGCTTGTGTCGCGTGAAGCTTTTGCAATGCCTCACGAGATGCAAGATATGATAAAAACTCAAAAGATTCTTTTGGATTTTTTGATCGGGCACTAACACCTTCCGCCCAATAACTTGCGACCGTATCGTTCTTACCGGCTAGAGTAGGAACCTTAACAATTTTATATTCTAATGTAGGATTCAAGGCTCTTAATGTAAAAATGTCCCATGAATAACCAAAATAAATAGCTAAATTCCCTTTTGCAAAGGCTAGTGTTGAATTGTCTAAAGTACCATCCCAAACAGCATTATCTCCATCAGCAAAACTCGTATAGTAATCTAGTGCACCGCGAGCATTCTCTCCTTCACCGGCTGCTAAATCCGCTAAATCAGCTCCATTCTGCAATAGCAACATTGCAACAATATCTGGAGCATGTGAAATATTGTCATATGTTCCCATTGCAATACTTGGTGTAATAATTTTTCCGCTTGGGTCTTTTACCACAAGCTCTGTAACATATTTCTCATATATCTCGTTCCAATCATCCGGGATAGGTAAGCCCTTGTCCTGCAATAATTTCGTATTAACAAACATTGCCAATGTGTCAACGCCCAAGGGAATTCCATAATATGCCCCGCCCAACTTCATATCACGCTCCACCGTTTTATAAAAGTCCTTCTCAAGATCGGTTGATTCGACTACGTTTTTAGGAAAAGCCAATAAGTTATTCTTCAGTTGAAGGGTCCAACTACTATGGAATCTCATAACATCAGGTCCTGTTCCATTCTTAATTCTGGTTGTTAGTCTTTCGACGTATTGTCCGAGGCCTTTAATGTCCTGCTTTTCGTATTGCACCTTAATATTCGGATGCGTTCTCTCAAAGTCAGCAATAATAGGCTGCATAATTACGGCCTCGTCCCATAACCCCCAATATTTGAGAGTCACATTTTTAGGCTTTCCACTCCCTTGCATTTTTCCAATAATCAAAATTGCCCCTACAACAAGACCAACAATAAAAAGAAGAATAACAAGAGCTATGATTATTTTTTTGAGTTTAGATCCACCACTTGGAGGGGCATAGTATGGATCTAATGGAGCCTGAGTTGTTGTGGGAGCTCCAGCAGGTGCTGATGCAGGTGGTGGTGTTGACTCAGGAGCTGGCGCTGGTGGTTGCTGGGGCAGATTAGGATCCATATGTTGTGAATTTTGGGTATAATAAGAAATAAGGTTTTAAAACCCTTCTATACATAGTAGTATAGTAGCATCTTTATTGACATGATTTCAAAGAATAAGGTAGTTACAATTGCTAAAAAAACGCATCATTATTCCAAAGGTCCATTCTGGTTCTTGGTTGGATTTAGCATTGCAGGGCTCACCATTATTTCCGTCTGCATCATTATCTTTCAAAATGCATTCAAAGATATTGCCATTCCCGGAGTTTATGTTGACTCAATCAATGTAAGCGGCAAAACCAAGGCTCAAATTGAAGATATATTTGATAATAAAAATCAGCAGATTAACGGCACCACGTTTACCTTCATCCATGAAGACCTCATAGCAACTACTTCCGCAAAGCAACTCAATATAGGATACGACTCAAAACTCATCTCAGAACAGGCTACTACTCTAGGAAAATCGTCAAATCTCTTTACAAATCTATTTATAGTTTTTAATTCATACCTTTCCGGAACAACGCTTCGCTCATCTTTTACTTTTGATACTGAAAAATTTGCAGAAGTTATAAAACCATTACAAGAAAAGGCATACAAAGAACCTGTAAACGCACAATTTACCATCAAGGATAATAGGGTAACTACCTTTGCAAAATCTGAAGACGGAAGACAGTTGGATATAGCAAAGACTCAAGAATTCATGGAGGAATCAGTTTCAAAAGCCGTCAAGGCTGGAGTCACAAAAAATTATAGCTACACTATCCCTGCAATTGCTCTTAAGCCTGATATAACCACCGAAGAAGCGAACTCATTCGGAATCGTTGAAGAAATTGGGAGAGGCACTTCTCTTTACAACCACTCCATCCCAAATAGAATCCACAATGTTAAACTTGCTGCATCACGCGTAAATGGGATATTGGTAAAACCCGGTGAAGAATTTTCTTTTGTTAAATATCTTGGCGACGTATCAAGATCCACTGGATATGCATCTGCTTATGTCATTCAGAATGGCAGAACAGTGCTTGGCGATGGCGGTGGAGTTTGCCAAGTCTCAACAACACTTTTTAGAGCAATTTTAGATGCCGGATTGCCAATAACAGAAAGGCATGCCCATTCATACAGAGTAAGCTATTACGAAGAAGAGTCTTCTCCAGGAATTGACGCTACTGTATTCTATCCATCAGTAGACCTTAAATTTATAAATGATACCGGTAATTATTTGCTTATTCAGTCAATTGCTAGCCCTGATGAATTGCGACTCACCTATACAATATATGGAAAGAAAGATGGCAGAAGCGTAACAGTGACAACTCCAGCAATTACCGGCATTTCTGGCGCACCTGCTCCTTTGTATCAAGATGATCCAACGCTACCAAAAGGCGTAACCAAGCAAGTTGACTTTCCTGCATCAGGAGCAACAACAGCATTTCAGAGAATAGTAAAAGATAAAAATGGTAAAGTCATGATCGATGAAAAATTTGTTTCAAGGTATTCGCCTTGGAGGGCCGTCTTTTTAGTCGGTA
>CAZHDZ010000033.1:0-8844 GCA_964531275.1 uncultured Gammaproteobacteria bacterium | reverse complement strand
ATCTCAACTCCGCAGTCGATACATTATTCAAAAAAGAATTTGATGTCCATCGCGCCAACGGCACAGCTCATCCATTAATGGAACATTACAAAATAAACGCCGTTCCATTCCAACATCCCAAAATGGATATTTGGCGCGAGAATTTTCAAGGTATCCAAGTCCACCATCCGCTAAGTAATTTTATTGTCACTGGTGCCATTGATGACATTTGGGTTACGCCAGACAACTTACTCCATGTTGTTGATTACAAAAGCACCGCTTCCGAAAAAGGCATCGACATGGATGGTCCGTACAAAGATGGATACAAAAGACAAATAGAAATCTATCAATGGCTTCTTCGCTCCAGCGGATTCGATGTTAGTAATATTGGATATTTCGTTTATGCAAACGGAAGAACAGACAGAAAAGCCTTCGATGGCAAACTAGAATTTGATGTCGAAATATTTCCTTACACTGGAGATGCTGGTTGGGTCGAAGACGCCCTCCTCAAAGCCCGCGACTGTCTAGAATCCGACACTCTCCCAGACAGCGACCCCACCTGCGAACACTGCACCTATCGCCAAGAATCCAAAGAGGTAGAAAACAAGAGATAATTAAAAAGTACTGATGAAAATATTATTTGAAAATTACTTCAACTCTGTAAGTTCAAAATTTACTCACGAAGAAACCTCAGAAATGGGGTACAGGAGTGACTTTGAAATATTGCTCAAGGGAATATTTGAATCAATCAAGGTCAGAAGAATTGATCACGATGCTCGAGCTAAAGAAGGAAACAAGCCAGATTTTATAGTTATTAAAGATGAAGTTCCACTTTTATACATCGAAGCAAAAAATATTGGCGTTTCTCTAGATAAAGTAGAGGCTTCTGAACAAATGACTCGATATTTTGGTTATACGAATTTAGTACTCACAGATTATGTGGAATTTCGTTTTTATAGAAATGGTATTCGTTATGGGGAGCCAATAAAGATCGCAAATTACAATCTTAAGAATCGAACGTTGGAACCCATGCCGCAGAATTATGAATTTGTTTCGAAAACTTTGCTTGATTTTACTCAATCACACAAAGAACCAATTCGTTCAGGGGGACATCTTTCAAAAATTATGGGTGGCAAGGCGCAGCGTATTCGGGACAATGTAAGACAATTTCTTTCAACAGATCCCGAAAAGAGTACTGAGCTTTTAAAAGTTTATGGAACTTTTAAAGAGCTTCTTGTGCACGACTTAACAAAAGAATCATTTTCTGATATGTATGCTCAAACTTTAGTCTATGGACTATTTGCAGCGCGATATCACGATAAAACAGAAGACAATTTTTCACGCCAAGAAGCGAGAGACCTTATTCCAAAATCAAATCCGTTTCTTCGCGATTTTTTTGATCATATTATCGGACCAGATTTTGACAAACGTTTGGAATACATAGTCGATGAGCTTTGTGTCGTTTTTTCACATGCTAACGTCCCAGAATTAATGGAAGAATATTTTAAAGGGGAAAAGCATGAGAGCTTAAAAAAAGGCCCAGATCCAATAATTCATTTCTACGAAGACTTTCTAGAAGAGTATGACCCAGTCCTACGAAAAAAAATGGGAGCATATTACACACCGTTACCAGTTGTTGAATTTATTGTAAATTCGGTAGATGAACTTCTTGTGAAAGAGTTTGGTCTTACAAGAGGACTATCCGACAATTCAAAAAATTCCGATGGAACACATAGAGTTCAGGTACTAGACCCGGCTGTAGGAACGGGGACATTCATCAGTGCAGTCATTGGAAAAGTTTATAGAGAAATACTTAAAAAAGGACAAAAGGGCAGTTGGCCTGCGTATGTACAAAACGATCTCCTTCCGCGCCTGCATGGGTTCGAGCTGATGATGACACCTTATACAATTGCACATCTAAAGATGAGTATCGCATTTAAGAAAACCGGATTTATATATTTTAACAACAAACGATTGGGAATCTATCTTACTAATTCACTCGAATCAAATCTAGGACAAATGAAATTACCAACAGCTTTTGGACTTGCTGAAAGCATTGCCAAGGAATCAAAAGAGGCTTCAAAAATAAAAAATGATACACCCATTATGGTTGTTCTGGGAAACCCTCCATACAGTGTTAGCTCTTCAAATAAAGGTGAATGGATTACAAAATTAATAGGTGTATTTAAACAGGATTTAAATGAACGAAACATTCAACCATTGTCGGATGACTATATTAAATTTATTCGTTTTGCCGAGCATTTTATTGAAAAAAAAGGGAGTGGCATTGTTGCCATGATTACTAACAATTCTTTTCTTGATGGCATCATTCATCGCCAGATGAGAAAGCATTTATTAGAAACGTTTGATAATATTTACGTTTTGGATCTTCATGGTAACTCAAAGAAAAAAGAAAAATCGCCAGATGGAAGTGTAGACGAGAATGTGTTTGATATTCAGCAAGGGGTATCAATCAATATCTTTTTACGCAAAGGTAGAAATAAAAGCGGACTTGGTACGGTCCATCATGCCGATCTTTTTGGGAAAAGAGAAAGAAAATTTGATTCACTTATAAAAAATAATATACAGAATATAAATTGGGAGAAGCTGAAATATACTGATCCTTATTATTTCTTTGTACCTAAAAATCTAGAACAAAATAATATAAATGACTTTTCAATAGAGAATTTATTTGTGGAAAATTCTATTAGTATTGTTTTTGGTGACAAACAAAAATTTCTTTCTTTTGATGAGACAGACTTGTTAAAAGATAAGATCTTAGTCACACCATTTGACGAAAGATGCACGACATATGGAAATGAACTACAGCGACCGAGACGAAATATTATGGATAATTTGTATAAAAAAGACAACATAGCGTTGTTGGTTGCTAAACAAAGTAAAAACAGTTTGGCATTTGTCCACAAAGAAATTGTATCAAAGCACTCGCTTACGGATGCAACATATACTTTTCCTTTATGCCTTTTTTCGAAAGATGGGACAATGATCACAAATCTAAATACTGAAATAGTTGAGAAGATTAAAAAAATAACGGGAAATACATCACCAGAAGATATTTTTGATTTTATTTATGCGATTTTGTATTCACCAAATTATCAAGAAAAATATAAGGAATTTTTGAAAATAGATTTTCCTAGGGTGCCGTATCCAAAAGATAAAGAAACCTTTAATAAGCTTGTAAAATTTGGAAAAGAATTACGAGAACTTCATTTATTGGAGTCTCCCAAGATAAATGAATTTATCACAACCTTCGATATTTTAGGTTCTGACATAGTTGAGAAAGTAGTATATAAAGATGGAAATGTTTGGATAAATAATGAGCAGTATTTTGGAAATGTACCCGAGATTGTATGGAATTTCTGGATAGGCGGCTACAAACCAGTCCAAAAATGGCTCAAAGACAGAAAAGGCAGAATCCTCACAAACGGAGACATAGAACATTATCAGAAAATGATTGTTGCTCTTGTTGAAACAGACAAAGTTATGAAGGAAATTGATGCCGTGCAATTAATGTAATGAAAAAATATGAATAAGATACTTATCGATCTCAAGTACTGTTATGGAATAAGCAAGCTAAAAGTAGAGTTTGATTTTACTGTGAAACGAACCTACGCCATATATTCTCCGAATGGAGTAATGAAAACTTCATTTGCTAAAACTTTTATTGATTTAAGTAATAGGCAAGATTCAGTAGATTTAGTGTTCCCTGATCGTGTGACAAAAAGAGAAATAAAAGATGAAAGCGGGAAAGATGTAAAGCCTGAAGAGATATTTGTAATTGAGCCGTATAACGAACAATTCAATACAGATAAAGTATCTACGCTCCTTGTTACAAAAGAATTAAAAGAGGAATACGATAAAGCATACCAAGAATTAGAAACAGAGAAAAACGAATATATTAAAAAACTAAAAAATATTTCACAAAGCACGGACTGCGAATCTGAGTTTTTTTCTACTTTTTCTACTTCCGATGAAGACAACTTTTTGGAACTGTTAAGTCAGCTTTTGCCAAAACTTGACGGGAAGCAGACAAAATACAATTTCAAGTATAACGATGTTTTTGACAAGAAAGGTAATGTTAAAAAGTTTTTGGATAAGCATAAGAGTTCATTGGAACTTTACTCAAAAAATTACGAATCTCTTATTTCAAAGTCAAATTTTTTCAAGAAATCAGAGAATACTTTTGGCACATATCAAGCAGCTGAAATCCTTAGGTCTGTTTCAGACAACTCATTCTTTGATGCAGGGCATTCATTTGAGCTTACAGATCATACAAGGATAGACTCGGTAAGCGATTTTAAAAAATTACTAGATGCTGAAATAAAAAAAATTGTAAGTGACGATAAATTAAAAGAGATTTTTGAAAAAGTAGATAAAGATATCGGTTCTAATGATGAACTAAGAGCATTTAAGTCTGCTATAGAGAAGAACAATACACTGCTAGTTGAGCTTAAGGACTATGAGAGCTTTAAGAAGAAAGTATGGTTGGGTTATTTAGATCACTTGAAGGTGGAAGTTCAGGATTTACTTAAATTTTACAATACTCGCAAAACGCAACTTGAAGATATTGTTTCCAGAGCAAAAAAAGAAAAGACAGATTGGGAAAGATCCATTGACGAGTTTAATGGTCGTTTTAAAGGCTTGCCTTTCAGGCTGACTATAAAGAACAGAGAAGATGTGTTATTAAAGACCAGTACTCCCACCGTTGAGTTTATATTTAGCGATTCTGAGAGAAAGAAATCAATCGAGAGAGGTGAATTGCTAAAAGTATTAAGCCAAGGTGAAAGGAGAGCCTTGTATCTGTTAAATATTATTTTTGAAGTACAAGCTAGGAAAAAGAGTAAGCAGAACACGCTTTTTATAATTGACGATATCGCAGATTCTTTTGATTACAAAAATAAATATGCCATTATTGAATACCTTAATGATATCTCTAAAGAAGATTGTTTTGGTCAATTAGTACTCACTCATAATTTTGATTTTTATAGATGTATATCAAGCAGATTATATTTACCGAGAAACAACAGACTAAATGTTGTAAAGACAAAAAAAGAAATCAAAATAGTAGAGGAAAAATATCAAAACAACCCGTTTAATCATTGGAAAGATAATTTAGACAACGAATTAATGTTAATAGCCTCAATTCCATTCGTCAGGAATTTAGCAGAGTATGCTGGCTATAAGGATGAATTTGAAAAGCTAACATCTCTGCTGCATATAAAAACTGATTCACACAATCACACAATTTCTGATTTAGAAGGTATTTATAAAATAATTTTAAAAGACAAAAGTAGTTTAAGTCTTACTAATGGCAGCGAGAAAGTAATTCAAGTGATTTTTAAATCAGCTGATACAATTTTGCAAAACACTGATGATGTCCTGGATCTTGAAAATAAGATAGTGCTTTCAGTCGCAATTAGACTTAAAGCCGAAGAATTCATGATTAAAATGATTAACGATCAGTTGTTTATTGATCAAATTTCAACGAATCAAACAGTAACGCTGATTAATAGATTTAAAGAGTTATTTGTAGCCAAAATTGACAATATTGATTTATTAGAACAAGTAAATTTAATGACTTCTGAAAATATACACATAAATAGTTTTATGTATGAACCAATTTTAGATTTAGGCGACGAACATTTGAAAGATTTATACCAAAAAGTAAGTATCCTTTAATTGGAGAAATTTTATGAACGATATTATATGTCCACACTGTAAAAAGGCCTTTAAGGTTGATGAAGCAGGATTCGCCGATATCCTCAAGCAAGTCCGTGACAATGTGTTTGATAAAGAACTCCATGAACGACTAGAACTGGCTGAAAAAGAAAAAGAAAGTGCCGTCAAATTAGCCGAATCAAATCTCAAAAATACATTGCAAGAAGAGCTAGCAAAGAAGGAATCTGAGCTTGCTGAGGTGAAGTCAAAACTTGATAAATCAGATGTTGAGAATAAACTAAGTGTTACTGAAGCTGTAAGGGAAATTGAAAAAGAACGCGACGCTTTGGCTGGTGAGTTAAAAAGTAAGGAAACTGAGAAGCAATTACTCGAAAAATCACTGCAAGAAAAATACTTAGCTGAACTTAAGACTAAAGATGACATTATCAAGATGAAAGATGATGAAATTACACTTCGTAAAGATATGAAATTAAAACTTAGTACTAAAATGGTGGGTGAGACACTAGAGCAACATTGTGAGATTGAATTTAACAAACTTCGTGCAACCGCTTTTCAAAATTCCTATTTCGAAAAAGATAACGACTCAGCATCTGGGAGTAAGGGTGATTATATCTATCGAGAAACTGATGAGTCAGGTAATGAAATTATCTCGATTATGTTTGAGATGAAAAATGAAGGTGATGAAACTACTACTAAAAAACGCAATGAAGATTTTTTGCGTGAACTCGATAAAGATCGTACTGAAAAGAAATGTGAATACGCGGTACTAGTGTCTCTTTTAGAGGCAGAAAACGAACTATACAATTCTGGCATCGTTGATGTTTCTCACAAATACCATAAAATGTACGTGATCCGTCCACAATTTTTTATTCCAATAATTACTCTGTTACGAAATGCGGCTATGACTTCTTTAAAATATAAATCTGAGCTCGCGCTCGTTAAAAGTCAAAATATTGATATTACTAACTTTGAAGACAATGTAAATAAATTTAAAGAGGGTTTTGCAAAAAATTATGATCTAGCAAGTCGTAAATTCAAAACCGCTATTGAAGAAATAGACAAGACTATTGATCATCTTCAAAAAACCAAAGATGCTCTCTTATCATCTGAAAACAATCTTCGCCTTGCTAATAATAAAGCAGAAGATCTCACAATTAAAAGACTAGCGCGCGGCAATCCAACAATGACGACTAAATTTGCAGAGCTTTCTGATACCAAAAAAACTTTAGAATAAAGTAATAAAAAGAATCTTAATAACAGAAAGAAAAAATAATTGAAAACGCGAGCAAATCTAATCTATCCGAAAAAGAAACATGATAAATAAATTAGAGACAAAAAGACCGTCGCGAAAAGAAGTTGAATATTACATTGATAAATGGAACTCACTTGAAAATTACGCTGTGCAAGAAAGTAGTTTAAAAAAGTTATTTACACAAACATATCCTCTCAATAATAATCTCGACGATGTGATAATCAAAGTCTGTGCACTAAATGATTTTTACAGCACAAATATTTTTTCACCTTTTGCTATTGCCAAACATATTGTCAGTCTAAAAATAGATAGCTATCTAGCAAAAAATGATTTAAAAATAGTTGATAAAATAGCTGAAATTAAAATGAATGGAGGGAAGATAATTCATTTTTATTCGTTTGCTACAAAATATTGCAGTCATCACAAGCCACTAGTCTATCCAATTTATGATTCGTACGTGGATAAACTACTAGTACATTTTAGAAATAAAGATAAATTTTCTAATTTTTCAAATACAGATCTGCGGACATACCCGCTCTATAAAACTATACTTATGGATTTTAGAAAATTCTACGACTTGGAATCATATAATTTGAAACAAATTGATCAATATTTATGGTTAGCAGGGAAAGAATATTTTCCTAAGAAATATTAATCAGTAGATGGCTTGGAAACTTTTTTTGAAACTCTTTTCTTTTTCTCAACAACCTCTGTAATTACTTCTGGTTCAGCAGTAACTATTTCCGGTTCTGAAATTGCAACTTCTTGAACTGTTTCTATAACAGGTTTGGCTTTTGGTTCTGATTTTTTCTTTGTTGCTGGAGTTATTACTGGTTGAGCAACTACTGTGTTATTAGCTGAAAGTAGGGCAATAATCTTGTCCAACTTAGCTTCAAGTGCTTCGAACTGTAGTTTTCTTAAAGATTTACCACTTGAGTCGTTATCAAACTTTCTAAAAGGAGGTCTGCTTCCACCTCTATCGTCTCTCCTGTCGTTTCGGTCAAAATTTCTTCGTGGTTCTGCGCCATTGGTTTTGGCAAAACAATCACTACAGTAGACTGGTCTATCTCCACTTGGCCTGAAGGGGAGTTGGCATTCTTTGCCACAGCTACTACAAATTGCAGAGTGCATTTCTGGACGTTCACGATTACGGTCTCCGCCAAAATCGCGTCTACCAAATCGTCCGCCACCAGAATTGTTGTTTCGATCAAAGTTTCCCATAAGGCGCCAATAGTATCATTATTTCTAAGTTATTGCCTAAGCAAATAAATTATTCCTCAATCTCTGGTTCGTACTTTGTAATTAATACCTTCCTGGGCTTTGATCCGTCAGCAGGTCCAACTACTCCTGCTTTCTCAAGTTGATCCATAATTTTTGCAGATCTAGCATATCCAGTATCAAGTCTTCTCATTAAAAATGAGGATGACGCCTTCTTGTAAATAATTACTGCTTCCTTAGCTTTTTCAAATAATGGATCTAAAGCATTATCATAATCATTATCTTCTTGTTCTGGCTGCTCAAGCTTGATAATTCTTTCTTTCAATTCAAGTATTTCTTTCTCCAGGACTTTAAGTTTTTGGTAAATAAACATTTTTTTAGCTACATTAAATTATATCTTAATGTTTCACCGCAAACCCTTTTTTGTCCCCTTAATCCTCAATTCTCTTTAGTGGATCTCTTTTTGTAAGCGGGCACGGTTTTTGCTTTTTAGCAAAAGAGTGAGCAAAAAGTGAAAGAAAGAAATCTCGCTGGGATTTCTTGCGTGCCACTAAAAAGAATTGAAAAAAGAATGTAATTTTAAAAAATAATTAAAAACCTTGCTTCTTCAAAAGAAGAAAACCTGTCTTAAAAATAATTAAAAAAAATAACTCCCGACTTTTTTTGCCGAGAGCTATTTTAGTGTATGGACTGTA
>CAZHDZ010000032.1:0-9403 GCA_964531275.1 uncultured Gammaproteobacteria bacterium | reverse complement strand
TATCTGCAAGATTATGAGCCTCGCGTGCAGCCGTACACTACCCCGCGGCGTGTGTGAGAAATAGTATACGTCAAAATAGCTTCAAATGCAACCGCAATGCTTGTTTTTTAAGGTTGGTTCGAGTAGAATAACTAGTTATGAAACGTGAAACTCTTGAGGCAGAAAAAAGAACAGTTACAGGCAAACAAGTCAAACATCTAAGACGTGACGGCATACTTCCTGCAAATATTTTTGGTAGAGGGATGAAATCTATGTCAGTACAGCTTCCACTAAGGGATTTTCAAGCAATATACAAGAAAGTGCATGAAACAGGCCTTGTTGACCTTATGGTTGGAGGAGAAAAATATCCTATCCTTATTCAGAATGTACATTTTCATCCAATTTCATACACTCCGCTACATGCTGACTTTTTTAAAGTAAACCTTAAAGAAAAAGTCAAAGCTACCGTACCTATTATTGCGATCGGCGAACCAAAAGCTGTTACTGACAAGATTGGGGTTCTTCTTCAGCCTCTTTCTGAAGTTGAGGTTGAGGCCCTTCCAGCGGATCTACCTGAACATTTTGAAATAAATATCGAAGGACTTGCACAAATTGGAGATAGTTTTACTATTGCTGACCTTACTCTTCCTGCAGATGTTGAGATTACAGCAGAGCCAACGGAAATGATATTTAGAATTGACGAACTAGTTTCTGAAGAAGCTGAAGAGTTGGCTGCTGAGGAAGAACTAGAGGCTCAGGAGGCATCAGAAGAAGGAGACGCCAAAGCTGAAGGCACCGAAACAACTTCAGCTGAAGGGGAAAAAACCGAATCTGAAAATAAAGAAGAACCCTCTCAGGAAGAATAGATCTTTACCATTATCCTTCGTTAATCTCACTCAGTAGAATTTTTGCTTTCTTAAAAAGTGGGTCTATCAATAATGCTTTCTCCAAATTCTTAAGCGCCTCTTCTTTTTTACCTGCATTGTATGAGCTCAAAGCAGCGTTGTACAGTATATCGGGTATGTTTGGGAATTGGTCAACCACACTACTCCAATATTTATATTCCTGCATTCTTGCCTGTGCTACGCTTTTGGTCATCTCATAACGCGTGTACATAAAACTCAATACTTGAATGAGAATTGCCGCAGTAAAAAGAAAAAAAACAAGAAGAAAATTCCTTATATAGAAAGACAGATACCTCGGACTAATATACTTGCCAAAGCGATCCGGTAATAGAGCGGTAATTTTACGGAGAAAATCTGCCATGTAATGATTTTACGAACTTAAAGGCTAAAGCACAAGGATTTATAGCATAAAAAGAAAGGCTGTTGTTGCAAAGAGGAAAATGATCGAAAGAATAAGCTGCATAGACATTGCCAGTTGAATACTCCCGGGTAGAGAAATGCTCAATTTATCTTCCATCTTCTTTGCCTCTTTAACGTGAAGGTAATTTACTACAACAATGATAATTCCTGAAATTACGAATAACACCCTGAAGGCAATGGTTATCACGCTTAATGAGTTAGTTGGTAGTATATCCATATGGTGTTTCACCAACAAAGCGGTACTTGTTGGTTGTAAGCTCTCTTACCCAAAGTGGTTGAGGCCTTGTTATTTGTCCTCCTTGTTGCCCCTGGTGAATTTGGGCAGATAGAAGATTCGCAATTTTTCTCGGCGAACGAATATCGCGAATTATGAACTCTTCTTTATGCGTTGGCCTATCAAATGTCAGCTCTACATTTCCAATTCCTATAAGCTCGGGGATGAATCCGTACATTGCTACATCAATCTCAGTGCATCTTATTTGGTCAAGAAGAACCGAGTTCATTGCTTCAGATAAAAGAGGGCTATAGTGGATCTCAATTATTTGCTTGTTGGTTGCTATATATAAATGAAAGCTCCAATGGATCAAATCTCTTACAGAAATTACGCTAGTTATAAGAATAATTAAGAAGAATGCGCTTAGAGAGAGACTAACGCTATGCAAAAGTAATACAAGAACTGCTGCAATCATAGTTGCAGTAAGCAAGCCAAGAGTCATTTGCCTTACTAAGCGAAGCGCTAAGGGTAACCAGTGCTCTCGTGTAGCAAAAATGAGCTCTTCATCATTGAATAATTTAAATTTACCAATCTGCGAATCACTTAGTCTGTCTCGTAAGAAAAACTCTTTATCTTTCATATTGTAAATATGCTACTACTCCTTATGTGCAAATTCCGTAAGTATTCTTACAAAATGGGTGTGAGATTGCTAACACTAACTCCAATTGCTATACTCCCCTCAAGGCATGAACCTAACTCCGAGCGAGAAGCTCAAAAAGTTTTTTGTTACTTCAAAGCCAATTTTTTATAAAAAAGGTGATATGGTTCTTAGGGTTGGCGAAACACGATTAGGAGCATTCTATGTCAAGAGCGGATACATAAAAGACTTAACGGTATCTTCTGATGGCCGCAATTTTAATCTATTTATTTTTGAACCCGGTGATCTTTTCTCATATAACTGGATTTATAATAAAACTCCAAACGAACACACATTCAAAGCGATGACTGATTGCACCGCTTATGAAAAAACCAGAGAAGAACTCTTACTTTTTCTTGAACAGAATTCTGATGTGCAGTTTATGATTTCTCAGAAAATAGTAAAACGCATGAATGGTCTCATCCAACGGATGGAGCATATGGCTTTTGGCACAGCACCTCAGAAAGTAAGTTCAATTCTCAGCCTATTGGGAGAACGGTTTGGAAAATCTACACCAAAAGGGATTGTAATTCCAATAGCCCTTACCCAACAAGATGTATCAGAATTGATAGGAATTAGTCGCGAAACAACAAGCATCGAAATAAAAAAACTTCTAGATAGCAACGTAATATCTCGGCATTCTGGGCATTATATTATCAACAATGTTGAAAAATTGAATGATAATGCTTTAATTGATTAATATGTGCGGAATATTTGGATTAATTAACCCCTCCCCGATGGATGCTTCAAGTATTCTTGAAGGGCTCAAACAGCTTGAATATAGAGGCTATGATTCCTGGGGAATTGCCATAAAGCAGGGGGCAAAAATACAAATCGAAAAACATACAGGTAAAATTGGGGGCGCAACAACCAAACTCACCAAAACACAGTTGGGAATTGGCCATACAAGGTGGGCAACTCATGGAGGAGTTACTTCAATAAATGCACACCCCCACTTAGACTGCTTCAATCGTATTGCGGTAGTTCATAATGGAATTGTTGAAAATTATCAGGAAATAAAACAAAGCCTTACAAAGAAAGGCCATCTTTTTAAATCTCAAACAGATACGGAAGTAATTGCACATCTCCTAGAAGAGAGTCTAAAACAAGACACCCTAAAAGATGCTGCATGCAAAACCCTCTTAGAACTTCATGGACTTAATGCGTTTGTTGCTGTAGATAGCCAAAGCAGCGAGCTTGTAGCAGCAAAGAGTGGCTCTCCTCTCATAATCGGTTTTTCCCACAGTGCCTTTTATATTTCCTCAGATTCTTCTGCTTTTCCAAGTGACGTAGATGACCTCATTGTCATTAATGATAATGAAGTTGCACTCCTCAATGAATCCGTCCAAATATTTAATCCCGTCACTCGCGAGACAGTAACTTCGGTAATGGAAAAAAGAGGCAAACCAGATGCTTTAAGTTCTAAGGGAAAATATGCGCATTATTTACTTAAAGAAATACATGATCAGCCTGAAATATTGAGCACTCTATATGACAAAGAGGAGAATCAAATAAAACGACTAGCTGCTGATATACATAATGCATATGGGACTTTTACTCTTGGGTGTGGAACGGCATCATATGCTGCCATGGTTGGCGAATATTATTTATCCAAGCATGCAAAAAAACATATAAACTTTTCTGTAGGGTCAGAATTCAAATATCTCCAGGATTTTATTACTAAAAAAAGCCTCATAATTCCTGTCAGCCAAAGTGGAGAGACCATTGATGTTGTTGAGCCAGTAAAAAATGCCAAGGCTAAGGGTGCAACAATTATTTCTATAGTAAATGTCCCAACTTCAACTCTTGCACGCCTTTCGGATTACTCACTCTTGCTCCACGCAGGCACTGAAAAAGCCGTTGTTGGTACTAAGAGTTTTACTGCAATGATAGGCCTCTTTCTTCTCATTTCCTATACAGTTGCGAAAAGAGCAAGTGAGGGAGCTGAGCTACTAACCAGGGCGTCCAAGGATATTTCCGAGATTCTTAAAAATACAATAATCCTTAAAAAGTTGGCAAAAAAAATGAAGGATAAGGATCATGCGTTTACAATTGGCCGCGGCATTTCTCATGTTGCAGCACTTGAAGCGGCTCTAAAGCTTAAAGAAACAGCATTAGTGCACGCTGAAGGCTTTGCTGGCGGCGAATTAAAGCATGGTGTTATTGCACTCATTGAAAAAGGTACTCCATGCTTTGTATTTGCACCAAACGACGAAACTCTTCCTGAGATACTTTCAAATGCGCAAGAGATAAAAGCCAGAGGTGGCTTTATTATTGGAATTGGTCCGATAAACAATTCTGTTTTTGATGTTCACATTCCGACAGCCGATCTCTCGGATGGAACTATCATATCCCAAGTAGTAGTCATGCAATTGCTCTCCTACTATCTTGCTCTAGAAAGAGGAATTGAAGACCCCGACAAGCCACGAAATCTTGCAAAAAGTGTAACTGTTAAATAAGACTACTTTCCGCCATTAAAACCAAAAAAAATAGTTGAAAGATCAATGTTTGCAAAATGTAGATACCACTCATTCCAAATTTTATAAATGAGAACCACTGACCAAATGATAATCAAATGTTTTTTGTAAAAAGCATAGGCATCCTTATCATTCCTAAACTTAAATACCAGAACTGTATATATCAACAAAAACGGCTCCAGCAAGTTTTGAAATAATACAAATACTAATTCGTTTCGCGTTATAAAAAAGGCTAACTGTCCTATTAATCTATAAACAAAAAGGATTGCTATTATCTTACTAACCCTCCATCGCATGCCTAATATCAACATGAACACATACGAAACAAGGTCTGCGGATTTATCAATTGTCTGATATAAATATTCATTCATTCCCAAAGTCATGAGAATATCACCATCAACAATATCCAGTAAGTAATTAGCCCAAACACCAATTAGAGGAAAGACCAGCATTAAACTAGGGACTAGAAACTTGAGAAGAACTATAAATGCTTGAAGAACTAATTCCATTGCTGCTAATATTCAAAATGAACCAAAGCAAATTTAGTGTAGCACAAGAAAGCAGGGGAGAAGATCCAGACAAACCCAGCAATCTTTCAAAAAGTGTAACTGTTAAATAATTTTGTCAGGATATTGTCAAGCATCTTTAGGCTTCAGGAATTATTCTCACATCAGGTAGGTATTTTCATGCTGGAGGTATTATCAGAAACTCAACCTAAAGGTTTTGTGGCAGAAAGCGGCATTGTGGGATGGACACAAGGATATACTTCGAGAATGGTCTGTGGTGAAATAATTGGACGAGAAAGACGTGGGGTAGTAATTGGAAAAAATCCTGGAGAGTTAAGAATAAGAATTCAAGAATACATAAAAATTACAGGGAATGAAGGTCCACTCAGCCTAATACCCGGATCGAGAAAGAATACATACGGATGGACTGCAAATGAATTTGAAATTACTCGAGATGTTACACTCGAAACTGCAATGAACATGCAGCACTCACCATCTAGCCTAACCTCATTTGAAATGCAACCAGGAGAGTCAACCTACGCTCCTCTTGTCGGACCCGTAGAGGTAACAGCCTAGAGAGAAAAGACAATCAAGCCTGGGCAACACTCGGCCATTTCTCAATCATCAATGATCTATCGGATAGGGTAAGTTTTCTGTAAATTTCATCAGTTACAAATGGCATAATTGGGTGAAGCAAGGCATTAAGGGTGAGGAATAAAGAATTTAAAACAACAAAAGAATTATCATCAAGTCTATTCTTTACCTCTTCAATATACTTATCAGCAAATTCATGCCAAACAAATTCATATAACTTTTCGCTAACTTGATTAAATTGGTATGCCTCCAAGTTGCCGCTAACTTCTTTTACCAGTGCTTCTACTTTTTCAATCCATTCTTTATCACTGGCATAATGTGCAAATTCCCTAATCTCCGATAAGCCCAGGGTCTTTTTGTCCATTCCTTCTCCTTTCATCTCAATAAATCTTGCCATGTTCCACAATTTATTCGTAAATCGTCTGGCAGCTTCCAGTTTAGGATAGGAAAGGCTCTGATCATTTCCTGTTGAGTTTCCATATACTAATGCGAATCTCACAGCATCGGCCCCATATTGCTCAATAATCTCCATGGGATTTACAACATTTCCCTTCGACTTGCTCATCTTTTTACCATATGGATCATTTACCAAGCCATGAAAAAGCACATGGCGAAAAGGAACTTCACCTGTCAAATATATTCCCATCATAATCATTCGACTAACCCAGGCTTTTAGAAGATCGTACCCAGTCTCCATAACGCTTGTTGGATAGAATTTTTCAAAATCATTATCACCCGATGTCTTTAACGTAACTATTGGCCACTGAGAAGAAGAGAACCATGTGTCGAAAGTGTCGGTATCTTGCTCCCACTCTGTCCCCACTGGACCATCTCCATCTGTCACCATCCACTCTCCAGTATTTTTATTCTTCCATGCTGGAATTCTGATTCCCCAAACGATCTGTCGGGATATATTCCAATCCCTTAGATTTTCAAGCCACTGATAGTACTGAGACACGAAGCTATCTGGAAAAATCTTTATCTCCTTATTCTTGACAGCTGCAATTGCTTTCTCTGTAAGCGGCTTTACTTTAATAAACCATTGCTCAAGAGGAAGAGGCTCTAGGACGTTCTTACATTTATAGCAAAGGTTAAGATTTGTTATATATTTCTCGTCAATCTTTTCCACAAGACCCTTCTCCTGCATTTCTTCAATAATTTGTTTTCGGGCTTCCTTTATATAAAGCCCCTCAAATTTTCCAGCATAGTGATTCATTTTTCCATCAAAGCCAATTACTTGCTTCATGGGAAGATCATGTCTCTTTCCTGTTTCAAAATCATTAAAATCATGGGCTGGGGTAATTTTTACGACACCTGTACCAAAAGCGGGATCGACCATTGTGTCTGCAATCACTTTTATTTTTGCGGGTCCTAAAACAGTTTCTATATCTAACTCCTGCCCCACGTATTGAGAGTATCTTTTGTCATCTGGATGCACTGCAACAGCGGTATCACCAAATTTAGTTTCTGGTCTGGTTGTTGCAAGAACTAATGGACCGTATTTTATGTAATACAAAGGACGTTCTCTTTCTTCATGCACTACTTCCAAATCAGAAAAACTTGTACCATCAAAAGTGCAGTAATTGACTAAGCGATAATCACGATAGACTAACCCGTCGTCATACATTTTCTTAAAAGTCTTGTGAACAAGCTTTACAATGTCCGGATCAAGCGTGTACTTTTCTCTCGACCAGTCTAAAGAAAAACCAAGTCTTCTTAACTGTCCCTCAATGCCACCCCTGTTTTCGTCTACATAATCCGAAATCATTTGAAAAAGCTCTTCCTGCTTAAAATCCAATCTACTTTTTCCTTGATCCTTTAACTTTTTCTCAAATACGAATTGTGTTTCAATTCCTGCATGATCAGATCCTGGGAACCAAAGAGTAGCGTCCCCCCTCATTCGGTGATAACGTGCAAGAATATCTTCAACAGTGAACATTGCGTGTCCAAAATGTAACGCGCCATTTGCATTGGGAGGTGGAAGAATAATTGTGTATGGGTCGCCCTCTGGATTTATTTCAGGCTTAAAATATCCTTTCTCTTCCCACTCTTTATATAGAGACTCTTCAACTTTTGTATGATCGTAAACTTTTTCCATGTGAACCTAATTCTATCATGAGGCCAAGTTGAGTTCAACGAAGTTGACCCATTCTGTACTATTGCTTCCCTTTTCTAGTTTTGATAAATTGGTTTTAGATATTATTCCCTTAAATGTCTATAGCAGAAGCTAGTCCACATCTGTCTGCATCTATTCCAACAACGAAAAGTCGTTCACGCAGTCTTGCTGAGCTTGCGCCATGCTTCACCCCTTTTGGAAAAGAAAAAGTGTCTGTAGAAGGTAGTGTTTTTGAACTACCCTCTAATTCAGATGCGCAACCGGACGTACTGGCAGTTGTTAAAAGATCCCCTGATCAACAACGAGTAACAGCAATAAACAATTTCTATGTTGTTAGGAATCCAGAAGAAGGGGACGCCGTCTGGGTACTTCCCAACCAACCCGGAAAAGAGGATAGGTCAAAAAGATTTAGATTTACTACAAATAGGGGACTTGAAATATCTCTTTATAATGGAAGCTCCCTACAAACAGAGTACGATCTTGAAACGGGAAAACTAACGAGCTATGAAAGCGTAGACCATACTGGAGCAATTCCTCAAGAATTACCACCCAGAGGCTTATCAAAAGTTCTGGACACCATGAGCAGCCTTGTAGCTGGAGAGTCATTAACTCTCTCAGACCTACAGTCTCTTGCTAATTTCTCACGAGACCACAAACTCGAAGGCTTTTAATTTCCTTGTAACTTTTCTTCAACACCAATATACTTTGACTATGTCTCGCTTTTCAGGTCTTGAACTTCGATCTCTTTCCATAAACACCTTTATGCAATTTCTGGTTAGGATTATTAGCAGTACCTCCACTCTCTTTACAACATTATTTATCACCTACTTCTTGGGTCTTGAAGCAGTTGGAAGCTTTACCAAGGTAGTAGCTTTCGTTAGCCTTTTTTATATATTCATAGACTTTGGATTCAACTCAATTTTTTTAAAGAAGTATTTTAAAGATTTTGAAAAAAACTTGGGCAATCTTGTAGTGCTACGTTTGAGCATTTCAATAATTCTTATTCCAATAGTTGCGAGTCTTGCTTTCATCCTACCCCACAACAATCTTGCCGGAACAGGATTTTCACCAATCGAAAAGGTTGGGCTTTTTATATACTCATTTACGCTGATTGCAACATCTCTTTCAAATACCTTGCAGGCACTTTTGCAAAAACGCTTGAGCTACTCTCTCTCAGTTTTTCCAAGTTTTATTTCAAGCATATTTTTGATTTTAGTAGTTCTCTTTTCAGTTTATTCAGGGAATTTCCTATTGTTATTTGTAGCCTATATCCTATCGACCTCAATAAATACTATTTTTACCTATATAGCCCTAAAGCAAAGGCAAGCATTCACTCTTCGGTTACACAATCTTCCGACTTTTGCAAAAGAAATGCTCTATGCTGCGTGGCCACTAGGTTTAATGCTTGGATTTAACCTCCTCTATGCAAGAGCAGACATCTTCCTTCTGACATTTCTCAAACCTACAACCGATGTAGGAATCTATGGAATATCGT
>CAZHDZ010000031.1:0-10074 GCA_964531275.1 uncultured Gammaproteobacteria bacterium | reverse complement strand
ATGCAATAAAATCAACGGTAGATTGAAGTGTGGCCATAGTTAATTATTAACACAGAAAACACAAGATTTAAAACTACCAAAGTATAACTAACCTACTTAGAAAAACTTATCTTTAAACCCATAGTTTGACTGATTTTATTTTGGTGTTATAATTCAAATTATTATGCAAGAGAATCTACAATTTGACCGTAATATGGCAATAAGCCAATCGAGAGAAGACGCAATAAATGCTTTTTCCGAAAGTTTTGCTCAACGCATCTTACACCCGAACAATGGACAGCCGAGTTACTTTCAATCACCAGCAATTCTAATTTTGCTGACTTCACTGAATATAAAAATATAGACGAATTTGTATGTCATAAGAAAAAAAATATGTAAGAGAAAAGATTGGCTTCGGGAAAATGAAGACAATGGGTGGTGGTATTACTGAGTGGGGTACGAAAGCGTTACAGTTGGGGCTTGATAATTCGACATGTTTCCGTTGGGATGCCAATTATGAAGTGCCAAAAGATAAATTCATGGTACCCTATCTACACTTAGCTAAAAAAGATAATTCGGAGCCAGAAATAATTGGAGTGACCTATTTACTTATTACTAGAGAACAGGCTAGTAAAATTAGGCAGGAACTTGAAAGAATACCACAGGATAAATTGACAGAAGATGCATTGTATAAAAAATTTATCAATGAAATATATTACGGCAGAGAAGGAGAGTAACCCAGCTTCAAAAATTGGCTAGTACAAGGTGTTACAATACGGATATGTCAGATGAAGAATTAAGAAAAAAAATTCAAGAACTTGAAAGAAGAGTAAGAGCCCTTGAGAATTATTTAGAAGAATTCCCCGCTTTTGATTCCAGTGAATCACTGGATGTTGATAACCAAGATGACTTATATGAAAAAGCTCTGTGGCTAACTCTCCAGACAGAAAAGGTATCAGCTTCATATCTTCAACGAAGATTGCAGATTGGGTACAACAGAGCCATCAGGCTTATGGATGCACTTGCCGAAAACCAAATTATTGAGCCATATGTTGACTCAAAGCCAAGCACTGTCCTCGTGAAGAAAAAAGACCTCGATAATTTAAAAGAAAAATTAGAAAAAAAACTCCAATCCACAAAAGAAGAAAAAAAGAAAAATTAAGTCAGCCTCAAAAAAACTCCAAATTTGAACCCAGTGTGGTAAAATAACTATCAAGGTAACAGCTACATTTAATTATGGTAAAAAGGTTTTAGAAGTGGCCAAGACTGCTAATCATACTTATACTTGAATAGATAAGTACTAATTGTTCTAAGCAATCGTAGAGATAATCATTTTGGTCAATTTGAGCTATTGACACTCAGTCTGATAAATAGTATATTAATACTATTCTATGATTAATAGTAAGCCCGAGATAAAAAGTTCCGTACAACAGCAATCAACACCTGGTCTGATTCAGAAATCAAAGAAGGGTATTTTTCCGAGACTTACTTTATTAAAAGCTTGTGAATTGGCAAAAGCTATTCTCGAAGCTGGTCAAGGAGAACCAGTGAGAAGGGTAAAAGTATTCGACGTTCTTGGTAAATCGGCTGAGAGTGGACCAAGCAGAACTCTTGTTTCCACCTCATCGCATTACGGTTTAACCAAAGGTGGGTATCAGGCAGAGTACTTACATGTTACAGAAGTGGGAAAATCATTTCTTCAGGCACCTGATGAGTCAAAAACTAAGTTAGAATTGGCCTATAAAATACTTGAGGGAAATCCTATTTTTGTAAATTTCATTGAGTATTGGAAAGATAAGCAAATACCAGGCAGTGATATTGCGGAAGACTGGTTAGTGAGAAATCAATCCTTATCACAATCAGATGCAGGGATTTGTTGGAATATTATTAAGCAGAATATTTCAGATTGGAAATTAATTGAAGTGCTTTCAGGAAAGAATGTGTTGGTGTCGCCTAAAGTTGTTTTGGAGGTATCCGCAAATGGAATTTTAGAGCAAGTTGAAGAAGAGACACCAGTAAGAGAGCTAGAAGGAGATGAAGAGCAAAATAATGAGCTAGAAAATGCCTCTTCACAAAAGAACAATCAAGAATTATCACTAACTCTAAAGAAAACATATGGAAGTGCTGTTGCAGAAAGGGATTTTGAGTATGGAAGGGCAAAGCTTATTTTGCCAGAAAAAATGAATACAACCGAAAAAGATCAGTTGAAGCTCTTAATCGATGCATTAGTTACTGAAATTAAATAGGGAGGGGATTCCAATGGAAAAGGAATTGGAGTCCAAATCCAACTAGCACGATCGAAAAAGTATTGGTTTACTTTGAAAGATAGCTATATTGTAGGTCCGAATCCTGCCCCCTCCACGGCTGTTTCAGCCTATATTATTGACAAATATTAGTTTGTTTTGTAAAATGTTGGTACTTTCAAAAGTAAACCAACAAAACAACCTCCTACGGGAGGTTTTTTTGTATTAAAATGATTGTCCACCAACCCTCGCATTTCAGCCTCAGAAAGAGTAAAATTGTCACAATGAAAGAAATATTTGAGCAATATTTAAAAGCAATAACTATAAAGTTTACACATCTGGAAACAAGCGAAATGGGATATCGATCTGATTTTGAAATTTTACTCCAGGGAATTTTCGAAACAATTAAGGTGCGTCGTATCGATCACGATGCAAAAGCAGCCAAAGGCAATAAGCCGGATTTTGTAGTCCTCAATCATGATGTACCAATTCTGTATATTGAAGCTAAAGATATCGGAATTTCACTAGACAAAGTAGAGAAGTCAGAACAGATGACTCGATATTTCGGATATGCAAATTTGGTGCTAACAGATTATATTGAATTTCGTTTTTATAGAAATGGAATTCGCTATGAGGAACCAATAAAGATAGCCAACTATGACATAAAAAATCGTGCTCTAGAACTAATTCCAGCAAATTATGAATTTGTTGCAAAAACAATGCTTGATTTTGCGCAGTCACATAAGGAGCCAATTCGATCAGGAGGTCATCTTTCAAAAATCATGGGAGGAAAAGCGCAGCGTATTCGTGATAATGTAAGACAGTTTTTGTCATCGGATTCGGAAAGAAATGCCGAATTATTAAAAGTATATAATACATTCAAAGAGCTTCTTGTACATGATTTAACAAAGGAATCATTTGCTGATATGTATGCACAGACATTGGTTTATGGGCTTTTTGCTGCCCGTTATCACGATAAAACTGAAGATAATTTCACACGCCTTGAAGCAAGAGATCTTATTCCAAAATCAAATCCATTTCTTCGTCAATTTTTTGATCATATCATTGGTCCTGATTTCGATAAACGCTTAGAATACATTGTAGATGAACTTTGTGTAGTTTTCTCTCATGCCAACGTACCGGATTTAATGGAAGAGTATTTTAAGGGAGAAAAACATGAAAGTTTAAAAAAGGGACCAGATCCAATAATACATTTCTATGAAGATTTTTTGGAGGAATATGATCCAATTCTCCGAAAAAAAATGGGAGCATATTACACCCCCTTACCCGTAGTGGAATTTATTGTAAACGCGGTAGACGAACTTCTTGTAAAAGAGTTTGGTCTTGTGAGAGGACTATCTGATAATTCAAAAAACTCTGATGGAACACATAAGGTTCAGGTTCTTGACCCGGCTGTAGGAACAGGAACATTCATAAGCGCAGTTATTGGAAAAGTATATAGCGAAATACTTAAAAGAGGACAAAAAGGAAGCTGGCCTGCATATGTACAGAATGATCTATTACCACGACTACATGGATTTGAATTGATGATGACCCCTTATACAATTGCTCATCTGAAACTGAGCATCGCATTTGAAAAAACTGGGTTTAAATATTTCAACAACAAACGGCTTGGAATTTATCTTACGAACTCACTTGAATCAAATCTGGGACAAATGAAATTCCCGACATCTTTTGGACTTGCGGAAAGCATTGCTGAAGAATCAAAAGAAGCTTCTAAAATTAAAAACGAAACGCCTATTATGATCGTACTCGGTAATCCCCCATACGCTGGTGAATCGAGCAACAAGGACTTCACAGGACATATTGTTTATAAACTGGAACCAGCAGGTGGAAAACTTCAAGAAAAGAACTCAAAATGGTTAAATGACGATTATGTAAAATTTATTCGTTTTGCGGAAAGCCTAATAGAAAAAAATGATGATGGTATTGTAGCCATGATTACAGCGCATGGCTATATTGACAACCCAACATTTCGAGGAATGCGATCGCATCTCATGAATACATTTAATAAGATATATATCCTTGATTTACATGGTAATTCAAATAAGAAAGAGAAAGCTCCTGATGGAAGCGAAGATAAAAATGTGTTTGATATTAAAACCGGTGTTTCTATATTTTTTGGGGTTAAAAATAAGGTTGAAAAATCAGATAAAGGAAGTATTTATCAGGCAGATCTTTTTGGAAAACGTGTCTCTAAGTTTGGTTTTTTAAATAACAACTCAATCAGCACTGTTAAATGGACCAAAATTATACCAGTGGGTCCAAATTATGAGTGGGTAGCTCTAGACAAGACAATAAAAAAAGAATATGAAGGAGGCATTTCTCTTAATAGGATGTTCACTAATATTAGTATTGGATTGCAAAGTCATCGGGATAACTTAGTAACTGATTATAATAAAAAGTCATTATCCAATAGATTTAGAAAAATATTTAGTAACGAAGATCTTCTCGGACTAAAAATATCGCTTAACCTTAAGGAATCTAATGATTGGAAACTTCAATCTGCAATAAACAAAGAAACTGAATTTAAGGAACCATTAATACGGGAATTAACATATAGGCCGTTTGATGAGCGCTATATATACTACAGCGATAATTTTGTAGATAGAACTCGAAAGGCTATCGGGAATAGAATAACTAAGGAGAGTTTAGTTTTAAATTTTCCAAAAATAACAAAACTTTCATGGAATCACATTCTTGTTACAAAGTCGTTACCTACGGCAATTTCGCTAGATATTAATGGTACATATTTTGCTCCGCTTTTCTTATATGATGCAGATGGATCAAAAAAATCAAATTTAGATAAAGAAGAAGTTGAAAAAATTGAAAATATTGTAGGAAAAGTAGCACCGGAAGATATTTTTGACTATATTTATTCTGTTTTACACTCATTGAATTATCGTAAAAAATATAATGAATTTTTGAAAATTGATTTTCCGCGGATCCCATATCCAAAAGAAAAGGAGAGCTTCAAAAAACTAGTTAAACTAGGAGGAGAGCTTCGCGAGCTGCATCTGCTCGAACCACAAAAGGTAAATGATTTTATTACAACATTTCCAGAGACTGGATCAGATACTGTTGAGAAAATTGAATATATAGACGGAAACGTTTTTATTAATAGTGTGCAGTATTTTGGTAATGTTCCAGAAACTGCGTGGAGTTTTTATATAGGAGGGTACCAACCTGCACAAAAATGGTTGAAGGATAGAAGGGGGCGTACTCTCACAAACGACGACATTGAACATTATCAGAAAATGATTGTAGCTTTGATAGAGACTGATGGAATCATGAAAGAAATCGATCAAACAGATTTTATGTAAATAACGAATTAATAATTCATTGACTTCTGCGTTTTACATAAGAACGAGTGACATCATACTATTAAATAAACTTATGGAATACCTGCTAATTATTGGCGCTATCTTTGGCATTGGATATTTTTTTGGAAAATCAAAGGATAAAAAATCGGCTCCCCCGACTTATACACCTTTGACTCATAATGAAGAACCACCTAAGAAATCTCAAATAAATGTAGAGCGTGAAGATGTAGATTATATTAAATTAAGTCTTGAACAAGAAAAGGTGTTTAATTTACTTGAGGAGACGAATTCTAATTATTATATAACTGGAAAAGCAGGAACAGGGAAATCAATGCTTTTAGAGTACTTTGTCAGAAATTCTCAAAAAAGAGTAGCTGTAGTCGCCCCAACTGGTGTTGCGGCTCTAAATGTAGGTGGCCAGACAATTCACTCATTTTTTAAACTTCCACCTGCTCTCATTGAGAAAGGGGATGTCACGCGTGTGGATTATAAGACAAAAGAAGTGTTGGCAAATCTTGATGCTGTAGTAATTGATGAGATATCAATGGTAAGAGTTGATTTGATGGAGGCAATAAGCGAGAAACTAAAGCTTGCCAGACGAAATGAATTGCCTTTTGGGGGTGCACAGATAATAATGTTTGGGGATTTGTATCAGCTCCCACCGGTTGTATCTGATGGTCAGCTACATAGATATTTTGACCACAATTACGGAGGAATATATTTCTTTAACTCGCCTGCTTACAAAGAATCAGATGCAAAGATATTGGAATTGAATCACATTTTTAGACAGAAAGATGAGGAGTTTAAGAAATTATTAAATGCGGTAAGGAATGGGAAGCTCTCTGCTGAAATATTAGAAAAGTTTAATGAAAGGACTGAAGTTAAAATACCCGATGAAGGTTTAATAACTTTGGCCGGGAGAAATGATACTGTATCAAGAATAAATCATACGAAGTTAGCAAGTCTTCCAGGTGATGAGAAAACGTATGTTGCAGATATTTTTGGTGATCTAAAAGATAGTGCATTTCCAACGGAAAAGTATTTACGACTTAAGGTTGGTGCTCAGATAATGATGCTTAAAAATGACAGACAAAAACCGTCAAGGTGGGTCAATGGAACTCTTGGAGTGATAACTAAATTAAGTGACAACACAATAATTGTAAAAATAAATGGTGTTGAGCATTCGGTATCAAAGGAAACATGGGATTCAGTGAGATATTTTTATAATCCTGAGGAAAGGAAGCTCGATAAAGAGACAGTTAGTTCATTTACACAATTTCCAATACGACTTGCTTGGGCAATTACGATTCATAAATCACAAGGACAGACATATCAATCAATAGCAATTGATTTGTCAGATGGAGCATTTGCGCACGGACAGACTTATGTTGCATTAAGTCGATGTCAAAGCCTAGAAGGTCTATATTTAACTTCTCCATTAAAGTCGGAAGATATAATTGTAGACCAGGATGTTGTGGAGTTTATGAAAAGTGTGGAAATTATTTCCGAATAACAAATTCGCTTTTTGAACCTGTTGGGTTTATAATTTACCTCAAATTTTTTTAAATTTCTGCATGTATATTTCTCTTGTTATAATTTAAAGATGATTGTATTTATTGATGATTCTGGAGATGCGGGATTTAAATTGGAAAAAGGATCTTCTTCTCATTTTGTGATAGCTTGCGTAATTTTTGATGATGATCTTGAAGCATTGAAGGTGAAAGTGGCGGTTAAAGAATTAAAACGTAAATTAAATTTTCCTGATAATGTTGAGTTTAAATTCTTTAAGTCAAAGAATACCGTCAAAGAGTCTTTCTTAAGAACAATAAATAAATTTCAGTTTAGGGTTAGGACAATAGTTGTTGATAAATCTTTAATAAGAAGTGATGAGTTGAGAAATAATAAAAATTCATTTTATAGTTACATTATCAAGCTAGTTTTGGAAAATAGTAATGAAAGTATTTTAGATGCAAAAATAAGAATCGATGGAAGTGGAGACAGATTTTTTAGAAGAAATTTTCTCTCATATCTTCGGAGACAACTAAATTCAAAACAGAAAAAAATAATGAAGAATTGCAAACTCATTGACTCTAAATCAGATGAATTGATTCAGGTTGCTGATATGGTTGCGGGATGTATAAGACGTTCCTTTGATAAATCTAAAAAAGACTCTGTTGATTATAAATCGTTAATTAAAAAACATATTGAAGATGAATGGGTATTCCGATAGAACAAAAAATAGCCCTTGCGGGCTATAGTCAACCACGTTCCTAGTCTAGTTGTCCTAGACACGCGCACCGTCCGGTGACAGTTCGGAATACAGGTTTTTGTATAGATATTATACTATACATTTATAGAACTATCACTAAACAGAGCTATGATACAAGATAAATTGTACTTGACAGAAATTTACTTATCTAGCATTATTCGCTTTTTGAGTCCAGAAGGAGTACAATTCACCTCAAATCAAGAATTACATTATGGTATTATCAAAATCCGATTATCTTTTATATCGTGAGTGTAAAAAAAGTGCATGGCTTAAAAAACACAAGCCAGAACTATATTATAGTCACACGTTGACACCGTTCGAGAAAATGATTGTCGAAACTGGGAACGAAGTAGAACTGGTCGCGCGTGAACTTTTTCCCACAGGCATTCTGATAGAAGGACGTGATGAGGCATCTCAGGAACTTACCTTAAAATTAATTAGAGAGAAACAGCCTGTTCTATTTCAAGCGGTATTTGAAAACGATGGTTTTCTTGCTGCTGTTGACGTACTGGAGGTGAATCAGGATACAGGTAACTATACTATTTATGAAATTAAATCCACCAATGATATTGATGAAAAAACACACTACTACGATTTAGCGTTTCAAGTGAATTTACTCAGAAAATGTGGAATTATTATCGAAAAGATTTGCTTAATTCACCTTGATAAGGATTATGTGCGAATTGGTTCATTAAACCCCACAAGTTTGTTTAAGGTAGAAGATGTAACAGAAAAAATAGAAAGTCTTTGTGAGGAAGTTTCAAATGAAATGATTAATGCGCTAGAATATATTTCTCAAGATACGCTACCAGAAGGATATTGTGCATGTGTATATAAAGGAAGGTCGAAGCACTGTGCTTGCTTTGCGACTATTAATACTGATATTCCAGAATATGGTATTCACGACATCGCAAGAATTGGTTCAAGCAAAAAGAAACTAGAGGAGCTTGTTGATTCGCGAATATTTAACATAAACGATGTACCAGTGCATATTAAGCTTTCTGCTATTCAGCAAAATCAAGTAGATGCGTATAAATCGGATAAAGCAATTCTTGATAAAGAAAGTCTTAAGCATGAATTGGAAGAATTGCAATTCCCTTTATATTTCATAGATTACGAAACACTCCCGTGCGCTATACCTCGCTTTGATAGATTTTCGCCATACCAACACATTCCATTTCAGTTTTCTCTTTATGTTTTAGATACTCCTGATTCAGAACCGAGACTGCTGAATTTTCTCCATTCGGAATTAGATGATCCTAGTGCATATTTTGCACAAGCTTTGAAAAGTCACATTGGGGAGAGTGGAAATATAATTGTTTGGAATAAGAGTTTTGAATGTGGAAGAAACAGTGAGATTGCTTTAAGAATACCTGAAATGTATGAATTTGTTGAATCGCTCAATGGTCGGGTATTTGATCTAGAAGAATTTTTTACGAAGCAATATTATGTACATCCCGGATTTAAGGGTAGAACTTCCATCAAGAATATTTTACCTGTGATGGTTCCGGAGCTTTCTTACAAAGAGTTAAGTATTAGCGACGGAGGAGCTGCGGCCGAGATATGGCATAAGCTTACAACACAGGAATTATCAAGCAACGAAAAGGATGAGATACTTTTAAATTTGAAAAAATATTGTGACCTTGATGCGTACGCCATGTATGCAATCTGGAAAGAGTTAAATCTACTAATCAATTAATAGTTCTATTAGCTTTTCTGTTTTTTTATGTCTGAGAAATATAATCCCAACAAAACAAGGAATTTATTCAAACCCCTCCGCCATGGCTCTGGGCAAGCGGATTCGGAGAATACTTTTCGTATGAGTCGTGGGAAAATTGACAATTTTATTGAATGCCCGCGGTGCTTTTATATGGATAGAAGACTTGGCGTAAGCCGTCCTCCTCAAATCCCTTTTACACTAAATACTGCAGTGGACGCACTTCTTAAAAAAGAATTTGATGTGCATAGAGCTGCGGGTACAGCGCATCCTTTGATGAAAGAATATGGACTTAATGCCGTCCCATTTCAGGACGAGCGAATGGATGCATGGCGCGACTCTTTAAGACGCGGAATTACGGCTCCTATTGAAGGGACAAATGTTGTTGTCACGGGTGGGGTTGATGATGTATGGAAAGGGAGCGATGGAAAACTCATTATTGTTGACTACAAAGCAACTTCCAAAAATGGAGAAGTAAATTTGGACAGCGAGTGGCAAGACGCGTATAAAAGACAACTCGAA
>CAZHDZ010000030.1:0-10490 GCA_964531275.1 uncultured Gammaproteobacteria bacterium | reverse complement strand
TAATTCTTTTCTTCATGAATTGTACCCGCAATTACAAAGAAGAGGAGAAGAAATGAATAGATTTGATAAGTATAGTCAGTCTGGAAATTAATAAGCATTCCAAGCAGTATAAAATAAAGAGCTTTTTTCTTTGATTTCCAAACGAACAGTATTATAAGACCTATGAAAGGTGCGAATCCCACTAAGCCTTGACCTACGAGCACTTCTAGAAAAATATTGTGGACAATTTCAGTCGACTCGAGATATGGTTTTTGAGCATAGTTTTTAGAAACGCTATGAAAGTTGCTGGGTCCAATACCAAAAAATGGATGAGCCTTGAATGAGTGGAGTGCTTGAGTGAAATACTGAGGTCTTCTTCCCATCAGATCTTTATTGTTTGAGAGTAACTTGTTCTGAACTAAATAAGTATTCAGTATAGATGATGTAGACTTATTTTTAGACTGACTCGTACTTACTAGAAAAGCAAAAAAAGAAACAACAACTACAAGTAATATTAGTAATCTCATGAGCTTAACATTTTTCGATATCCCTTTTTTAAGGATCCAGAAAACATGCAATAGCGAGCCAGCAATGGTAATTGAAAGATATGCTGAACGAGAAAAAGAAAACAAAATAAAAGGACTCAAAAGCAAAAGGCCACCGAGTTGGATTTTTTTGTAGTTTTCGCGGTATACATGATAGAGTAAAATCATAGTTGGTAAAATAAGAAAATCACCAAGATGCACATGAGAACCAATATGAGAGAATACGAATTGATAACCAGTAGTGGGAATAGTCAGTCTGAAGATGTGGAACTGTAGTAACAGAAAATAAAGTGAAAATAGAATACTTAGCCCAAAAATCAAGAAATACAGCTGTTTTTCAAGAACTTTCCGATAATTATGGGCACAAATGAAAAATAACAGAAGCGCTGTTTGGTAGATTGAATAAGAAAAAGTTTGGGTAATATTTTGGCTTAAGAGTGATGAGATCAATGACGAAACAACAAAGCAAGTAAAAAAAATGGTTGACCATTTCGGAAAGATAATTTTTCTCTTCTGAAAAACCGTATGTACAAACAAAAAGACGGCAAGAAAGATTATGAGAAAGTAGGAAAGCTCTCTTCCAAAAAAAATACCGAGTCCTTCAAATGAAAGAACAAGAATCAAACCAACTGTTAGTAAAGTGGGCATACCTCTATCCTATCATTTTGTAACGATAAAATTTCCTATGACGAGGTAGTCGAGAGATGTTTTTATAAAATCATTTACAGCCTGTTCTGGGGATTCAACTATTGGCTCACCCTTCAAATTGAAGCTGGTATTGAGAACGATTGGAATGTTTGTTATTTTGTAGAACTCTTGAAGGAGTTGATAGTAAAGTCCATCCTCTCTATTGACCGTATGCACTCGGCATGTAAAATCTTCATGTACGATTGAAGCCATGTTTTTGCGCATTTTTTCTTTTACTACAAAACAAAAAACCATAAATGGGGAGAAGTACCCACTTGCAGGTATCTCAAAGTGTTCCGCTGCATTTTCTTTTAAAATTGACCCCGCAAAAGGCCTGAATAGTTCGCGTATTTTAATTTTATTTACTTTTTCTTTCATTTCCTTCTTTTCTGGGTTTGCAAGAATTGAGCGTGCACCTAAAGCGCGAGGGCCATATTCCATTCTTCCCTGAAACCAACCGATTACCTTACCATTGGCGAGTAGTGCGGCAGCTTTTGAAATAAGCTCTTTGTCAGAAGGTATTTTTTTATATTTTAATGATTTTTGTTTTAGAACGGCTTCTATTTCCTCATTAGAATAATGAGACCCAAGATAGAGATTGTTCATTTGTCCTCGAGCGTTTTTATTGCCAAGAACATGATAATAGGCGAATAAAGCTGCGCCCATTGCATTCCCTCCGTCTCCTGCCGGTCCAACAACATACACATTTTTAAATGGGGTATTTGCAAATACTTTTCCATTTGCGAGTGCATTAAGGGCAACTCCGCCACCAATACATAAATTAGTTTTTTTTGTTAAGACATAGAGGTGGTTAAGAATTTTAAAGTATATCTCTTCGGTTACCGCTTGAATGCTTGCTGCAATATCCTTATGTTTTTGGGTTACTTTCTGAGGATGACGTCGGGGTTTTCCAAAAGACTTTTCAAACTTGTTACTCCACATTCTAAACTCCTCACGAAATTTAAAATAGGACAAATCTAACTTAAAGCTACCATCATCCAGAACTGTTATGAGCTGATAGATTTTGTCTTTGTAGACTGGCTTCCCATATGCGGCAAGCCCCATAACCTTGTATTCATCTTCATTTACCCGAAAACCTAAAAATGCAGTGAAGGTAGAATAAAGGAGTCCTATCGAGTCCGGAAAATTGATATGTTGCAGTGGGGTAAGCCTGTTGTTTTTTCCACTCCACAACGCAGTCGTTTGGTATTCTCCAATTCCATCAATTGTGAGTATTGCTGCACTCTTAAATCCAGACGCATAATATGAAGCGGCTGCATGAGAAACATGATGGGGAATATACAGTATTTTTTTTCTAAATTTAAGCTTCTTTCTAATTTTTTGTTCTACTTTAATTTTCTCAGTTATCCATTCAGGAATACCTTTTACAAAAGGTTTTAGTGTAAAGGGATATGCTTTAATAAACATATCCAAAACCCTTTCAAAACGGAGCAGTGTCTTTTCGTAATAAGCAACATATGCAACATCATCTATAGTAATACCAGCTTCTTTGAGGCAGAATTCAATAGCTTCATAAGGAAATTGGAATGTGTGCTTTACACGGCTAAACCGTTCTTCTTCAGCAGCTGCGATAACAACCCCGTCTTTTATTAGAGCTGCGGCACTATCATGATAAAATGCAGAAATTCCGAGTATATACATGTTAATAGTCAATAGTTAATAGCTAATAGTTAATAATTTAGTAAGCTGACTTGAAATAATTCTTTGTAAATTGTTTTGGGTTTGCCTGTATCCAAAACGAAGTCTTAGAAACCCTTTTAAGTTTTAGCAATGTAAGTAGGTAAATAGCAAAGCAAAGTCCAATTGCTGGAAAATATACTAAAAAAAGTATGAGGGTAACGAACGAATTGTTAAGGTATTTTACAAATTTTTTATATGTCCCCATCATATAATTGGATACATAAATATAGGGACAGGAGATATTGAAGCGCTTACGATGAGTAATACGATGATAATAAGAAGCAGGAGAATAGGAATCAGATATATCTTATTTGATTTTAAGATAAGTTGAAAAATTTGTTTCATTGACTCAAACATGTATTGAAAACCAAGATTTAATAATAAAAACCCCTGTGAGCAGAATTATCTTAACATCATACCAAATATTTTTCTTGTTCACATATTCGATATCCAACTTCATCCATTGATTAAATGAAAGTTTGTGCGCCCCGCTGATAACCCATGTTGAAGTAAGCCCCGGAAGCACCGAGAACCGTTTTTGATATTTCACGTCAATTTGTTGAGCTTCAGTTATAGGAAGTGGTCTGGGACCGACAAATGCCATATCTCCTTTCAAAATATTGAATAGTTGCGGAATCTCATCAAGAGCTGTGTGAGCTAGAAGTTTTCCAATAGGAGTGAAGCGTGGGTCGTTGTAGATCTTAAACGTAGGTCCGTCTGATTGATTGAATGGTGCAAGACTATCCTTTTCATTTTCTGCATTTATCCTCATAGTGCGAAATTTATAGATAGTAAAGGTTTTTTTATCTTTCCCCATCCTTTGTTGAGAAAAAATAAATGGGCCTTTTGAGGTAAGTTTGATGATGAGAAAGAAAATAGGATAAATAGGAAGCGTAATCAGAAAAAGGAACGATGCTAAAGTCTTTTCTATAAATGGATTCATTTGTTTTTATATGAGCTATATTATATTATAACGGAGATGAAGATGAGAAAGGTCGTAAAGACGGCAAAAAAGAATTATTTATTTGTTATTTTTGCGCTGGGTATATTTATTGTTGGTTTTTATATAGTTTCTAAATCAGTATTTTCAAAACCCTCATATGTATACGTCAAAGTTAAGGTTGGACAAGGATTGTGGTGGGCTGCAACAACAAGACCAAATAATTGGTATGCGCAATCAATAAAAGTAGGAGATACGAAGTTGGGCATGGGAGGAAAGCCAGATGCTCACGTACTATCTGTTAGACGCTATCCAAGCCCAACAATTACATGGTTAAGTAATCAGTATGATGTGTATGTCACCTTGCTTTTAAAGTCAGGACTCAATAAAAAAACAGGGGGATACTCATATAATAGGGGCCAGCTATCAATTGGCTCACCTATTGAGGTTCAATTTCCTAAGGTTGACCTAACGGGAACCGTGATTGAAATAAGCGAAAAGCCATTTTTGGATGAGTTTGTCTATAAAACCATTTACCTAGTTTACCAAGGTGGTTTTAACGAAGATTTTCCATACCGATATAATAATATTCAAATAGGAGGCACTTACAATGATGGTACAGGAATTGTTTTTGAGGTCATAGATAAAGCCCTTGAAAAAAATATCTGGCCGATAGCAAATAATCTAACTGGATATGTATACGAGCGCGAAATTACTACGACTCAAAATATTGTTGTAAAAGCTAAAGTTAAATTATTGAAGAAGACGAGCGGATTATTTTACGGTGAGGACTATAAAGTGACAGTGAACGCTTCAATACCTTTTTATACAGATAATTACTATTTTGAAAATTTCCAAATTCGTAAAATTGAATAATCAGCGAACTGTTCTATTATTTGCGAAAAGTATTGATGGGGGAACCGGCTCTTTTGTAGAAGGTCTACAAAATCTTAAATCATTAGGATTTGAGGTAGAAACAATTGTTTTGGAAAAGCCTTCTGGTAGAAAAAAAATATCCTACACATACATAAAAGCTCATCCCGCAAAATTTTACCCATCCCGTTATCGATTTAGTTTGAGACACTCACAAACTTTTTTAAAAGAGATCAAGTGGTATCGAAGTAAAATTGAAATGTATAAACCCGATGTAGTTGTGAGCATGGATGTTCACTGCAATCTCATAGCTACAATAGCAAGATATTTTTTGAGAATTCAAACAAAACTTATTTTAACTACACACATAAACCTAAAGAATACCATTGACGATAAAAGCTCACATCTTTTGCGCTTCTTAATACATCTTGGAATAAGCCAGTTTTACAAAAAGGCAGACTTGAATGTTTATTCTTCAGAGAGGATGAGGAATAGCTTTAAAGAGCTTTATGGTATTTCATTAAATTCAAAAGTTATTGCTTATGGAGTAGTGCCCTTTTCAAATCAGAAAAGTACCCATCACGGTTCCATTATTAAAATCATGAGCATAGGCAGACTAGTTGAACAGAAAGATTTTTTTACATTAATAAACGCATTTGATGAGGTGTTTAGAAAATTTCCAAATGTTTCGCTTGATATAATTGGTGACGGGCCACTAAAAAAAAGGCTTGCAAAATTCATTCATACAAAAAAATCCTCACATCGTATTACACTATTGGGTTGGAAGCAGAATACGCCTAATTGGATAGAAAAGGCTGACATTTTTGTGCTTACATCAAAAAGAGAAGGGTTTCCATATGTGTTACTTGAAGCACTGTCGGTTGGTAGACCGATAATTTCAACAGATGCCCCATTTGGACCTGCAGAAATATTAAGTAACGGAAAGTACGGCATACTTGTTGCCGTGGGCAATGTTAGAGAGCTTGCCAAGCAAATAAGCAGCTTGGTTAGTAGTTCAAGAGAGAGACTCAAATATCAGAAAAAAGCAAAGGAAAGAGCTGGGTTTTTTAGCCAGGAAAAGATGTTGAAGGCATATGCGAGTGCAATCTCTCAGGTGTTAAATCAGCAATAAGCCTCGAATTCCCCAGAAGAGTACCTGATAAGTTCCAGAAACTGGTGGATTCACAAGCCCCCAACTAAAAAGTGCCCAAAATGCAATTACAAATGCTTTGTTTTGAGTTTTTTTGCCCTTAAAGGTTAGGATGTCCTGTTTTACGAAAAGAAGCATAATAACGATAAAAACAGCAAGGCTAACATATCCTGATTCAGCAGCAAGTGTACCAAAAATATTGTGGACGTATTCGCGAGCATTACGTATTTCAGTTCTTCTTGATTCAGAGTAAGCAATAATTATTTTGGGCATACTTACATTGTCGTAATAATTTCCCAGTCCAACTCCAAATATGCTTGTATTTGCCATAGCGATTGATTGTTCGATTTGTTGGCCTCTTTGAGAAATTGTATCAACATCTTCAGCTTGGTTCTGAAAAGTTAAACGGTCATAAAATGAGAAGCCCACGAAATTGACAAGTAGTGAATTCGTAAAATAACTAATCAATAGTAAAAAACCTATAGACAGGATGATTTTTTGAAGTGCAATTTTTCTGTAACTAATAAGCGAACCTAAAAGTCCTAAGCCAAATACGAGTACGCTTGACCGAATATTTGAGGCAAGAGCAAAAAAAGTTATAGTAAGAAATGCAATCACAGGAAGAATTTTTGTTTTTAGGTGAATGGCTTGTTGAGGCAAGAAAAGGAAGGGAACTACCATTTCATCATAAGTTGGAACATAAATTCTTCCTCTATCAATATTGGCAATGAGTAATCCAAGATAGTTTTTATAGAGAATTGGGGAAAATGTAGCTAAAAAAAGTTGACTGTCAAAAAGAATAAGAAACTGAAAAAACGCATTAAAAAGGACAGAATAAAGAAAAACAGTAATTATTTTGTCAGAACCTCTTTTATAGTAGTAGAACACAAATAATGAACATAATCCAACGACAACGTCTTTATATCGGTTTAAAAAAGCTACCATATTTATGGCTTCGATGATTGAAATGGATTGAAATAGGAATAGGAGAAGGCAGAGCTGGACAATTCGCTTGCTCTCTCTTTTTTTGAAAACGTTTTCTCGTTTCATGACCATCTCACCCGTTTTAATAACAAAAAGAAGAAGAATGATTGCTCGCGCAGCTGACTGAGTTGTAAAAAAGGAACTTGGTATTTGAGGTAGAAAGTAAAAATTTGGAATTTTAAAGAAGAAAATGGCTGCTAAAAATAAGAAGAATAGAATTTTTTGAAGTGAAAAGTTTTTTGTCATATTAATTGAGCAATTTTATGATTGCCTTGTCATAACTACGAGTCATCGCCTGTAAAGTGAAATATTTCGCTCTTTTTAGGCTCATATTTTGATAATAAACTCTTTTTTTGGTATTGGTAATAAGTATTTTAATTGCCAAGGCTAACAACTTTTCCTCTTTGGAGAGTTGATGCTCATTCAGGCTTTCTTTGTGCAAAGTCGGTGTTAGAATTCCATAGGTACCCTTATCCAATATCTCTTTTGGACCAAAAGGACAATCAGTGCTTACTATTGGTAGTCCACAGTTCATAGCCTCAATAATGACATTTCCAAACCCCTCATAATAAGAGGAAAGTACGAAAATATCTGAATTTACGAGCAACTTGTAGAGCTTCTTTTCTGCGTTTGGAATGAGTGTAATACTGGAAGTTAGATTGAGCTGAGAAATATTTTTTTTAAAGTTGTTTTGAAGCATACCAGAGCCTATTATGGTAAGTTTTATATCAAGTTGTTCAGATTCAATTAAATACTTAATAATTTTAAACAAATGGGCATGACCCTTGCGCTCGATGAGTCGTCCAACCGTAATAATTTTGATAGCTTTATGGGTTTTTGAAGTCTTTTCAAAAATGGACGCAGATATATTGACCCCATTATATATAACCTCAATTTTTCGTAGTGGAATACCGTACTGTTTTTTTAAATCTGTTTTTAATCCTTTTGAAACACAAATAATGGTGTCTGTAAGTCTAAATGAAAACCAAAGGCAGGCATTGTGATACATGCGTATGGGAAAGTGTTTCGTTTTTAAATCTTCATAGATATTATTTCCAACAATTAACATGCTTTTGCAGCCGATTAATTTTGAGGACAAAACGGTTAAATAGAAAGTGTTGTATTCATGAGCTGCAATTAAAAGCGAGTACTTTTCTTTTTTTATTGCTTGTAGCATCCGGACAACAAGAAAGGGGCCTTGAATAATTTTTTGGGTACGTGTGATAAGCTTTTTTTGCTTCAAAAGAGTAGTTATCTTTAGTCTACTCATCTTTCTCCCATATTCATTCATATAATCATTTTTATTCGTGAATGAGATTATTTCCGTTCTATATTTTTTTCGTGATAAATTTAGACTGAGATTAATGATATTTCTTTCAGCACCCCCATTTGCTAGGGAAGAAGTGATAAAAGCTACTTTTTTCATGTATTGCAGAGCCTAAATGATTCTTGGATAGTAACAAAAATGAGCTTGACAAAGCAAGCAAAAATGGTAAAATTATGTTAGGGCTTATAGTAATAAGGGCTCCTAATAACTATGGCAAACCATGAATCGCTAGATTCTAATATTAAGCCTCAAGCTGAGAGGCAGAGTATATTTGACAGACCATTTTCCCGCAGAAAAGTTGTAACTGGTGCTGGTGTAACTGCACTTGGACTTGCAGCAGTAGGATTTGTGGGATGTGGCAGCGAGTCGGATAAAGGAAATGGTGGCAATGTAACAGAAAATCCAACCCCAACTCCAGAGACTGACTTTAAAGTAGGCGAAGCAGTAATTAAAATTGATAATCTTCCAGATGGCAAAAATGAACTCATTTTTGGCAATGCATATCCTAAGAACTTAGTAGTGAGAAAGGGCAGTACCCTCAGTACAAAATACATGTTTCAGGACGAGGATGGACAGAACCATGCAGTCGTAACAGTCACTGACCCAGAGCGAAAAACAACAGATGGTAAAGAAGCTATTTTTACCGGAATTATTCCAGATAAGGTAACTGCAGAACAACAACAGCAAGGAGCCACTTCCTATGAGGCTCTTGTTGGTATGAATGGGGCAGTCTATGAATCAAAAAATGGTCGTTCAACACTCGCGTTAAAAGATGGTACAAAAAAGAGGATTGCGCTTGCTGGAGAAGAAGATTTGGCAAAAGACGAAGAGAACGCGGGCATATTTTTCGTTGATCGCGATCCGCTTAAAAAAGACCACCCCTTACTTGAAAATCCTGTGGTGACGCAACCTGATGTATCTATTGTTCCGGAAGGTTCTACATTGTCAAAAGCAGCTGACGGGAGAGTGGTTGCAAAGGATGCGAGTGGAGCAGAAATAGCACGTGCACGATATTATCCATGGAAAAAAGAGTGGAAATGGGTAAAAGATCCTGAAAGTGTGAGTGATTATACAATTCGGGAATATGCAGATGCCTCGAATTTCACTTTTGGTCTATTTGATGGAGATATTCGTACGTTATCTGAAAGAGCCAGGGAACAAGGTTTTGGAGAGCTGGTTGATAAAATGGGAAATCAGTTGGTTATGGCTGGTATCGAAATGAAAACAGTATTTAGAGGATATACCCAAGCTGATTGGAGAAACGTGCTTAGTAACTGGGACAGAATTCAAGCAGAGCTAAAGAACGGTAAAAATCCCACAGACTTGAAATATAGTTGGTCAATAAGTGATCCATTAGTCTCCTTTGCAGCAAATCATGGAATGAAAATTAGAAGTCAGTATCTGCTTTGGGGTAATGATATCCCAGACACTCTTGTTAACAGCGGATTCTCCAATGAAGAATTAACAAATCTCATAGAATTTACGGTCAGAGCACGAGTAAATAGATATAAAGGTAAAGTAGATGAATGGACAGTGGTAGGGGAAGCGGCTCCACATATTCTATCGCGCGACGGAAAAACAAGCCTCATTTATGACAAATTGGGCGTAGGAATTATAGATAAAATTGCTGCATGGACACATGAATCGGATCCGGAAACAAAACTCGTTGCGGTAGAAGATCACGTCATAGAAGGCTCTTCAATGCCAAACGCAATTAATTTTTTCAAGCAAACTACAGCTAAAACTTTTGAGATGCTTCAGCATTATAAGGATGCAAATGTTCCAATTAGCAAATTTGGAATAGAGAATAACCTTTGGATTTATGCCGCCCCCACCCGTGATCAAATGGTTGCTACTCTTCGGAAGATTCAAAATATGGGATTTGAGATAGCTTCTGCTGAAGCTAATGTGGGTACTTATAAAGATGAAGGGTTTTATGCTGCGCTTAAAACAAACAATCCCGTACCTAATCCATTTGACCTACAAGCTGAAGTCTTCGCAAATCTCGTGTCAGCATATCTAGAAGTAGGAGCAGATTTTGCACTTGGTGGATTAACAGATACCACTGTATGGACGGCAGCAAAACATCCAGAAACAAAAGCAGCTGTTTTCGACGAAAATAAAAAACCCAAACCAGCATACTTTGCAATGCGAGATGTTATAAAAAGTAAAGTTTTAGCAAATTTAACTTCCTAGCCTCATCTAAAAAGACCTCTTGACCTGATATCATTAACCAAATAATATAAGTTTGTCTTGAAAAGAAATTTTTTCATTGTCGTTGCTGTTCAATTACTAATAATTCTG
>CAZHDZ010000029.1:0-11634 GCA_964531275.1 uncultured Gammaproteobacteria bacterium | reverse complement strand
CTTCTTTTAATCTCAACTCCGCAGTCGATACATTATTCAAAAAAGAATTTGACGTCCACCGCGCAAACGGTACAGCTCATCCGCTCATGGAACATTACAAAATAAACGCCGTTCCATTCCAGCATCCCAAAATGGATATTTGGCGCGAGAACTTTCAAGGTATCCAAGTCCATCATCCACTTAGCAACTTTATCGTCACCGGAGCAATTGATGATATTTGGGTTACGCCAGATAATAAGCTTCATGTTGTTGATTACAAAAGCACCGCCTCCGAAAAAGGCATCGATATGGATGGTCCTTACAAAGATGGTTACAAAAGACAAATAGAAATCTATCAATGGTTACTTCGTTCCAGCGGATTCAATGTTAGTAATGTTGGATACTTTGTTTATGCAAACGGTCGTACTGACCGCAAAGCTTTCGATGGCAAACTAGAATTTGATATAGAAATATTTCCTTATACTGGAGATGCCAGCTGGGTAGAAGACTCCCTCCTCAAAGCCCGCGATTGTCTAGAATCCGACACTCTTCCAGACTCCGACCCCACCTGCGAACACTGCAAATACCGTATAGAATCTAATCAAGCGGAGAAATACTAAATCATGTCAAAAGAAAAAAAACAAAAAAGCATTGAAGAGTCTCTTTGGGAGTCTGCGAATAAACTTCGGGGCACTGTTGAACCCTCTGAATACAAGCACGTTGTATTAGGTTTGATATTTTTGAAGTTTGCCAGCGACAAGTTTGAAGAGCGTAGAAAAGAACTAGTTGCAGAGGGTAAAGAAAAATATCTTGAAATGGTGGATTTTTACACGATGAAAAACGTTTTTTATCTTCCTGAAGAATCCAGATGGAGTTATTTGATAAAAAACGCCAAGCAAAGTGATATTTCAATAAAAATTGACACTGCTTTATTTACAGTAGAAAAAAAGAATCCTGCACTCAAAGGGGCATTGCCAGACAACTACTATTCTCGATTAAATCTTGACACAACAAAACTTGGAGCGCTGTTAGATGAAATTCATAAAATCGATACTCTCAAAGACAAGTCTCACGACATTATCGGCAGAATTTATGAATATTTTTTAAGGAAGTTTGCGATTGCAGAAGGAAAAGGAAAAGGAGAATTTTATACTCCAAAAAACATAGTCAATCTTATTGCTGAACTTATCGAGCCATACAAAGGCAAGATTTATGATCCTTGCTGTGGTTCTGGTGGTATGTTTGTGCAATCAATCAAATTTATTGAAGCACACCATGGAAACACAAAAGAAGTCGCGATTTACGGACAAGAAAGTATTCCGACCACCTACAAATTGGCAAAAATGAACTTAGCTATTCGTGGCATATCTTCAAATCTGGGCGATACTGCAGCTGACTCCTTTGGAAAAGATCAACACAAAGATCTCAAAGCAGATTTCATTATGGCAAATCCTCCTTTTAATCAAAAGGATTGGCGAGGTGCAAGTGAACTAACTACTGATGCGCGCTGGGCGGGATATGATGTGCCTCCTGTTAGCAATGCGAATTATGGATGGATTTTGCACATGGCATCAAAACTCTCCTCAAATGGCGTGGCTGGATTTTTGCTTGCCAATGGTGCGTTGGGTGATCCCGATACAGTGGCAATCAGAAAGCAATTTATCAAAAATCATCTCGTGGAAGCGATTATTGTTTTGCCAAGAGATATGTTTTATAGCACAGATATTAGTGTGACGCTTTGGATTTTAAATAAAAACAAACAGGCAAGAAGTGTTGAACATAATGGCGAAATGGTGAAATACAGAGACAGACGCGAAGAGATATTGTTTATGGACTTGCGTCGAAAGGGTGAAGAATACGAAAAAAAGTATATTCAGCTCACTGAGGCCAATATTCTAGAGGTGGTCTCGACTTATCATAACTGGCAGAGAGAAGGATTTGAAACAAGTTATAAAAATATTGCGGAGTTTTGCTATGGCGCTAACGAGAACGAGATAGAAAAGAATAATTGGTCACTCATACCAAGTAAATATATCGAGTTTGTTGACCGTGACAGTAAGATTGATTACGACAAGGAAATGAAACGAATCCAAAAGCAATTCACCAGCATTCTTACTGAGGAAAAGGATTCGCAAGAACAACTGATGGAGGCATTCAAACATCTTGGTTATGAGATTGAATTATAAAAAAATTGGCGAGAACATACGTCTCGTAGATGAGCGAAACAAAGACTTAGAAATAAGTAATCTTTTGGGTATTAATATTACCAAGAATTACATGCCGTCAGTTGCAAACCAAACTAATCTTGATTTTTCAAAATATAAAATAGTGAGAAAAGGAAGATTTGCTTGCAACATAATGCATGTTGGTAGGGACGAAAGATTGCCAGTATCGTTATATTTGGAGGATAAACCCGCACTTGTTTCTCCAGCGTACGTTACTTTTGAAGTCCTAGATTCAAATAAAGTACTTCCAGAGTATTTAATGATGGTTTTTCAGAAGCCAGAGTTTGATAGATATTCTTGGTATGTCAGCGACAGTAGTGTCCGGGGTGGTTTGGAATGGGAGCGTTTTTGTGAGATTGAAATTCCGATTCCTGACGATGTTGAGGATCAAAAAAGTGTTGTTGCAGTTTACAATGAGCTACTTCGTAACCAGAAAAGTTACGAGGCTAGTTTGGATGACCTGCAGTTGATTTGTGATACTTATATTGAAGATTTAGCGAAGAAAAAGGATTTAAAGAGATTGGGTGAATATATCCGACAATCCGAAGAAAGAAATTCTAGTTTAGAGGTTGGAAATCTTCTTGGAATAAGTATTAGTAAAAAGTTTTTTCCATCCAAAACAAATCAGACAAATTTAGATGTTGATGGTTATAAAATAGTACATAAAGGTCAATTTAGCTTTGTTACGGTAACCTCAAGAAATGGAGAGAAAATATCAATAGCTCTCCTTGATAATGAAACCGGAATTGTCTCTGCTACATATATTGTATTTAAAATAATTGACGAGACTGAATTGCTTCCAGAATTTTTATTGCTTTGGTTTAAAAGAGAAGACTTTGATAGGTATGCGCGTTTTCACTCTTGGGGTAGCGCGCGCGAAACATTTAATTGGGAGGATATGTGTGAAGTAGGATTGCCAATACCAAAGATTGAAGTTCAAAAATCAATTGTTGCTATTCATCATGTTTTGGAATCAAGAAAAAAAATCAATGAAGGTTTAAAAAATATGATTACTCCCTTGTGTCCGGTTTTGATGAAAGGGGTCATTGATAATATGCAAAAATTTGCTACTACTAAATAAAAATTATGAGTAATCTCAATCCATTTTCTGACGATTTTAAAAAATCAAGCTTCACAATAAATGAAGATGTTTTTGAAAATATTATTATAGAGAATTCAGTTATTGATAAATTTTATTATTTTAAACATCAAAGTAAAGGATTAATAAAGCACTTTATTCTTAAAAAAGGCGTCCAATGTCAAAAGTCCTGTGATGTTGCTCTCATAAAAAAAGAGAATGGAATGCTTACACCTCGTTTTAATTTTTATATTTGGAATACCACGAAAAAAGTAAAAGAAGAATTTGATAGAGGAGAGATTAATAAAAGTTTTATAAAATCAAATATTAGTCTTGATGATTGTTATCAAGAATTCTTAACTTTACTAGATTTTTTCGGTAGTTTTAATGGTGTGGAAATTGGAGATACTGCTTTTCAGGTAGTAGATAAAAATGCGTTTTTGCATAATTTTAAAACACAAGAAGAAGCACAAAAAATTAAAGATCTAAGTCAGATTCTTTCCGAGGGAAATATTTCTGAGGAAGATATTAAAAAAGCCCTTTTAGATAATAGAAAGCAAGTTTTAGAAGAATTTAAAAGGCTGCTTGAAGATAAGAATTATTGGAATACTTACCATGATAAGAATAAAGATATAAAGGGAACAGGGGAAGAGGCTGTTTGGCATTATTTTCTAAAAAAATATGATTGGATACTTGGCCTTAATGTAGATATTAGATTTATAAGAGAATTTATAGATGAAGCAGATGCGGGAATTCCAAATACAATAGGAAAAGGTAACCCCGAAGCAGATCAAATTGGTTGGTCTGATTATACAACTTTAATTGAGTTTAAAACCTCCAATACTAATATTTTTACAGAAAAGAAAAAAAATACATCAAGGGCAAACACTTGGTCATTTTCGAGTTATTTTATTGATGGAGTGAGTCAGTGTTTAGCGCAAAAAACAGATTGGGAAAAATGTCATAGATCAAAAGATCTCATTAGCGGAAAAGAGGAAATTATAGATCAAAATAAAATAAGAACAGTTGACCCCAAAAGCATTTTTCTTATTGGTTCTAAATTTAGAGAAATCTCTGAAATTTCATTGAATCCTGAAATAATTACAAAAAGAGATACCTTTGAAAGATTTAGAAGAAATAATAGAAATGTGGAAATTATTACTTTCGATGAGCTTTATGAAAGAGCCTATTTCGTAGTCTATAATAAAAAGCCACTTGATTTAGAGATAAAAGACAAATTAGAAGTGAAGTTAGAAGATTTACCATTTTAATTACAAAAATATGAAATTTACGGAAGAAACATTAGAAAAAGCGGTTATAGAACTTTTTGGAAAAGTTGATATTCCGCATTATCACGGCGAAATCATTCACAAAGAAATGAGTGATGTTTTATTGCGCGATGATTTACGCGCGTTTCTACAAAATAGATACAAAGATGAAAATATCACTGCCAGTGAAATCGAATCTATCTTGCGAAAACTTGATTTGTACCCCAGCTCCGCTTTGTATGAAAGCAATCGCGACATCATCAGACTGATTGCCGATGGGTTTACCTTAAAAAGAGAGGATCGTAGTCAAAAAGATATTTTTATTGAGCTTTTGGATTTTGATAACCCGACAAATAACATTTTCAAAATTATAAATCAATTAGAAATCCAAGGATCAGAAAAGCGAATCCCTGATGGAATAGTGTATATAAACGGACTACCACTAGTTGTTTTTGAATTTAAAAGCGCGGTAAAAGAAAACTGCACTATTAAGGATGCCTATACTCAACTCACTGTCCGTTATCGCAGAGATATACCAGAACTTTTAAAATACAATGCTTTTTGTGTTATTAGTGATGGTGTCAATAATAAAATGGGCTCATTGTTTTCGCCCTACGACTTTTTCTATGCATGGAGAAAAGTAAATAATACCGATGAACCTAGTGACGGGATTGATTCCCTCCACACTTTGATTAAAGGGCTTTTTGATAAAAACAGACTGCTCGACGTCATACATAATTTCATTTATTTCCCTGACACTTCAAAAAGTGAGACGAAAATCGTATGTCGCTATCCACAGTACTATGCTGCCAGAAAGCTTTACGAAAGTATAAAAGCAAACATAAAGCCAGTAGGAAGCGGTAAGGGCGGAACGTATTTTGGGGCAACCGGATCTGGCAAGAGTTTTGCGATGTTGTATTTATCACGCCTCTTAATGAAAAGCATTGAATTATCAAGTCCGACAATTGTGCTTATTACCGATAGAACCGATTTGGACGATCAATTATCTGAGCAATTTACTAATGCCAAGAATTTTATTAATGAAGACAAAATTTTGAGCGTTGCGAGCCGAGCTGATTTGCGAAAATATCTACAGGGCATTAAAGGTGGTGGCGTGTATCTCACAACCATCCAAAAGTTTACTGAAGATACAGAGCTTTTGACTGACAGACCGAATGTAATTTGTATCTCTGATGAAGCGCACAGAACGCAGATAAATCTTGATCAAAAATTAAAAGTTACTGATGAAGGCGTGGAAGTTAAATATGGGTTTGCAAAATACCTCCACGATTCCTTACCGAATGCAACTTATGTTGGGGTAACGGGTACTCCGATCGATGGCACTTTGTCTGTTTTTGGTGGGGTCGCCGATGCCTACACCATGAGAGAGTCAGTAGAGGATGAAATAACAGTCAGAATCGTGTACGAGGGGCGGGCGGCAAAAGTTTTGTTAAACGAGACCAAATTGAAGGAAATTGAAGAGTATTACGCGAAATGTGCAGATGATGGGGCAAACGAGTATCAGATTGAGGAAAGCAAAAAAGCTGCCGCGCAGATGGAAGTTATTTTGGGTGATCCAAAGAGGTTGAAACTTTTAGCAAAGGATTTTGTTGAGCATTACGAAAAAAGGATTGAAGAAGGTGCAAGTGTTAAGGGTAAGGTGATGTTTGTCTGTTCGAGTCGACCCATTGCCTACAATTTCTACAAAGAAGTGATTTCGCTTAGACCGGAATGGGCAGAAGTTAAAGCGTGTGAGGAAGGTATCATACTTACTCTAGACGAAAAACGAGAGATCAAACCAATTGAGAAAATTAAAATGGTAATGACTCGTAATAATGATGATGAAAAAGTGCTGTATGACATGCTGGGTACTAAAGAAGATAGGAAAGAGCTTGATCGTCAATTTAAAAATTCAAAATCAAATTTCAAAATCGCTATTGTGGTTGATATGTGGCTTACCGGTTTTGATGTGCCTTTTTTGGAGGCAATTTATATTGATAAACCCGTTCAACAACATTCACTAATTCAAACCATTTCACGCGTCAATCGTGTTTATGAAGGTAAAGAAGTCGGGTTGGTGGTTGATTATATTGGAATAAAAAGCAACATGAATATTGCTCTTGCGAAATATAGCAAGGTGCATGGCGATGATTTTACAGATGCGGATAAGGCGGTGGAAATAGTAAAAGATCAGCTTGATTTGCTTTCAAAACTATTTCATGGATTTAATACAAAGCCATTTTTCAACGGTTCTCCTCTGGAAAAATTGAATTGCTTAAATCGATCGGCAGAATTTGTTCAAGTCACGGCTGATTTAGAGAATCGCTTCATGTCGATAACTAAAAAATTGAGATCTGCTTATGATCTTTGTTGTGCGAGTGAAAAAATTACGCAAACAGAGCGGGATTATATACACTTTTATTTTGCTATTAAATCAATTATTCATAAGCTGACCAAGGGTGATGCGCCAGATACAGCACAGATGAATGAAAGAGTGCGCCAAATGATACAAGAGGCGTTGATTAGCGAGGGGATTGAGGAAATATTCAAACTTGATAAAAACAAGCCAGAAAATAACGCTGATATTTTTAGTGATGAGTACTTGGCTAAAATTGAAAAAATTAAATTGCCGAATACGAAAATAAAACTTTTGCAAAAATTGCTGGCAAAAGCCATTGATGAATTCAAGAAAACAAATAGAATCAAAGGAGTTGATTTTTCAAAGAAGCTAAAGAAACTTATTGATCTTTATAATGAAAGAAAAGACTTTGATGTATTTCAAAGTCATGTTTTAGATGACGTTGCTGATAAATTTGCTGATTTATTCAGACAATTGCAAGAAGAAAGAAAGTCTTTTGAGGGGCTGGGAATAGATTTTGAAGAAAAAGCCTTTTACGATATTTTAAAAGCAGTTGCAGAAAAATATAAATTCGAATATCCGGAAGATAAATTGATTATCTTGTCTCAAGAGATTAAGAAGATTGTTGACGATAAAGCCAGATATACAGATTGGTCAGCGAGAGATAACATAAAAGCAGAATTAAAAGTTGATTTGATCATCACTCTCGACAAACACGGATATCCTCCTGTGCCAAAAGATGAAGTATTCAAAGAAATTTTTGAACAAGCAGAAAATTTTAAGAAATATAGTACGCTATAGCTAGGAAGAATAAAAATATGGGAAATCCTATAACAAAAAAAATACACACCGGAACCATAGGTGAGCTGCTCGTTCAACTACGTTTGCTTGAATTTGGTATTCAATCAGCATCGCCAATCAAAGATAGTGGAAACGATCTAATTGCTATTAAGGGCGAAGTCGTAAAATTTGTTCAAGTAAAAACATCACAGAATATTATCACTAGGATAATAAATCTTCCAAAAATCTACCATGTCGTGGCTCTAGTGGAATTAAAGTATTCAGATGAAGGTAAAATTCTGCTCGATAGATCCAAAATATTTGTATATATAAAGGGTGAGAATCTAAGTAAAAAAAGAGAGCTTACCAAAAAAGCTGCTGACAACATTTGGCAGAATTAAAACTCTAGATTATTCAAGTAAAAAATAATTGAAAACACAAGCTAACTTAATTTATCTACAAATTATCCTTTAACCTCGGAATATTTTGTTACAATCTATCTAAACATTCTTAATAAATGAAAATCAGTCAAATACTAGATAAAATCGACGAAAATCAACTCTTTATTCCCGCTTTTCAAAGGGAATATGTTTGGAGTCGGGATAATGCCAAAAAACTTATCAACTCCCTGATTCATAATTATCCTACGGGGACAATGCTTACTTGGGATACAAATACACCTCCTGAGCTCAAAGGAGATTGGGTATATGACCCTAAGCAGGGAGCGGTAAAAATAATTCTAGACGGTCAACAGAGGATCACCACCCTCTATTTGCTTATAAGAAATAAGATTCCACCTTACTATAAAGAATCTGAAATATTAAAAGATCCTAGGGATCTATATGTAAACATAAAAACTCTAGAGCTTCAGTACTATAAACAAACAATAATGAAGAATGATCCATACTGGCTGAACATAACTGATATTTTTCAAAGGAAACTACGAGTATTAGATGTAATAAGAAGCATTCATGATGAAGAAATTGGTTTGACGCGAGATGATGAAGATAAATTGTCTGACAATTTTCATGAAATTGAAAATATTCCGGACTTGGAATTCGTAGAGCAATCAATCCCAATTAAGGCAAGTTTGAAGGAGGCAATTGATATTTTCTATATAGTCAATGCTAGCGGGGTAAATCTTACTGAAGCGGAGCTTGCGCTTGCACAGATCTCAGGGTATTGGCCACAAGCCAGAGAAACTTTTAAGAAAAAAATTGAAGAATTAAAAGAAGAAGGTTTTGACTTTAAACTAGATTTTATTATTTATTGTTTACTAGGAACAATTCACCACATAGGATCTGACATGAGCAAACTACATGACAGTAATAATGAGAAAAAGCTGAAAGAAGTCTGGAAAAAACTAGACGAAGAAGTTTTGGATTATGTGGTGAATCTGCTCCGCTCGCATGCTTATGTTGATCATTCGAACGAAATTAATTCTATCTATGCACTAGTTCCTATAATAGTCTATGTTTTTAACAAGGAAAAAACATCACTCTCCCAAGAAGAAATTAAAAAGATAGTCAAATGGTTCTACTACTCGCAAATTAGACAACGCTATGTCAGTCAACTTCCACAGAAACTTGATAAAGATATAGGTATTATTGTCAAACAAGAAAATCCGTTTGATGAATTACTAAATATCATTAAAAGCGAAAGGCCGCTTGAAATTTCGTCTGATGAATTTATAGGGGTTGATATACGCAACGCGCTATATGGGCTGATGCGATGGTATTTTAAAAGTCGAAACGCAATTTGCTTTACAACTGGAATTGGAATCAGACAAAATATGGGCAAGAAATATTCGCTTGAGTGGGACCATATATTTCCATACTCTGTCCTAAAAGAGAATGGTTATAATCTAAACAATCGATATAAGTATGCACTTGCGCAGGAAATAACAAATAGGGCTATATTAACGCAAGTTGCTAATCGTAGAAAAAGCGACAAACTTCCTAAAAATTATTTAAAGGAAGTAAAAGAAAAATTTCCCACTGCTTTAAAACTCCAATCAGTTCCAGAAAATGAAGAATTGTGGCTGGTTGAAAACTACGAACAATTTTTGGATGCACGAAGAAAGATACTAGCTCTAGAATTCAACAGTTTTCTTTCAAACATCACCATTACCGAAGAAACGAAAAGTGAGGTGACAATTGAGGAGATGATTAAAGAAGGTGAAAGTAGCGAGTTAGAATTTAAATCTTCATTAAGGTGGAATTTTCAAACAGAAAATATTGATAAAAAATTAGAAACAGTAATTCTAAAATCAATTTCAGCGTTTAGCAACGGCGGAGGCGGGACATTGATGATCGGAGTCGATGATGAAGGGCAAATACTGGGCTTAGATCATGATTTTCGTTCTTTAAATGGGGATAGAGACGAATTTGAGCTTCACTTGAGAGATCTAATAAATGATGCATTTGGAAAAACATTTGCCACTTCAAATATTTCAATCAAATTTTATCAAATAGAAGATATTGAGATTTGTAAGATTGAAATTCATAAAAGCAATAAGCCTCTTTATTTAAAAGTCGCAGATGTAAACGGAAATAAAGTTGAAAAATTCTATGTGAGAAGTGGTAATACTTCTCAAGAACTCGGAGTGAGCGAAGTAAGCGAGTACGTAAACTCAAGATTCAAAACGAACTGATATAGGTATATTGAGATTGAGCAAATTTAATTCAAAAAAACAGACATAAAATTTATAATTTTATTTTTTCGACATCCTCTTTGGATATATTTGCACCGTTCTTAATCATTTCCAATGCCTTTAATCCCTTCATAAAACTTGTTGCCTGTTCCTTGGTTACAAATGGTACTTGGGAATTGTCAGGGCAATAATGGTCAATATTTTTTCTGGTAGGATACAAATCTAATATTTTGTTACTCAATTTAGTAGAAGATTGTTTTTCACAATTAGAGCCGTTCATATCCTCGTATCGTTTTTGCATATCCTTGATATCAAAAATATGTTTATTATTTGCTAATACGTATGTGTTTTGTGCGCTGTCCCAATCATAGTAATCAGACCAAGGAATGACATTACCGAGTCCAGCTAAAACACCCAAATCTTGATAAACTTCTATTGAATTTCCTTCAAAAATCGACCCTCCACCAGAAAATCTCACCCCTGTCCAGCGACCAGACAAACTACTAAAAGGTCTTTCAAATATTAATTTATACCCATTGTTCTCTTTTTCGAATACATACCCTGCCCTTGTATAACTAACAACAGGGTTAATTATCGGGAAAATAGCAATGAATTCCTTCTCATCTAGAAAATAGATTACTGCTTCAAATTGAGGGGTCGACGGTTTTTCATCCTGAAAAACTTTGTACTCAAAGAGAGCAGGATATTGTTCTCTGGTAGCGACAACTCTTTTCCCGTAAGAGATTAAATCCTTACAGATTAGCAGGTGATCCTGTCTATTAGAGTAGTCTTCTAGTTTTGTTGGGGAGCTACAAGAGGCAATCTCTTGTTTGGGGCGAAAATATGTAAATAATAAAAGCGCAATAACTACAATTAGAATAAATATGATTACCGAAATTAATTTTCTTCGACGAAGCATACAAAAATTATACTATTAGAAGAATGATTAAGAACTGGAACAAATTAAATGAGTAAGAATTTCTTGGGTATGAGGTCCGATTTTTAGGAAACTTTTTTGGAAGCTGTTTTCTTTTTTGCAGCAGGTTTGGCTTTTACTTTCGGCTCTGTAATTACAACTTCCTCAAATGTATCAACGACTGGTTCTTCAGCTAGGACTTTTGGTTCAGATTTTTTCTTTGGAACTGGAGCTACTGCTGGTTTAGCAACTACGGTGTTGTTGTTTGCGGTTAGCAAATTAAGAATTTTGTCTAACTTAGCATCAAGTGCCTCGAACTGAAGTTTTCTTAAAGATTTGCCACTGGTGTCGTTATCAAACTTTCTAAAAGGAGGTC
>CAZHDZ010000028.1:2236-11814 GCA_964531275.1 uncultured Gammaproteobacteria bacterium | reverse complement strand
AAAATAATAGTCGGGAAATTATGAGAAGGATAGATGGTGAAGAAGTAACTATGCAGACATTTAAGTTTTTAAACTTTAACCGCTATATATAATCTCCAATTTTGTCTTTCGATGGTTTTCTGCTAGAATTGAGCCTATAACTATGAGATCTAGCAAAAAAAAGCAAAAATCAGGGGATTTTCTAGCACTTCCAATTCCATGGGAGGAGCTGGATGTGTACTTAAAAAAAGACAACATCAAGGAATATGCACGAAATATTGATATGAGTATATTTATTTCAGTAGCCGAGAGCAAAAATCGTGAAGCTATTATTGCATCCGCTCTGAAGAGCCTGAAGAGAACTGATCCTGAGAATGCGACACGTGAGCGCGCAGAATTGTTAGCAGACAGAATGCAGGAATTTGCTCAGGGAATAATTAGCAAAACGAAGGTAAAGAGTTCTAAAAAGGGATAATATCAGAAACTTTTGTCTTCAAAACTTTTGCAATCGCCTCCAGTGTATCAAGTGACACTTTCTCTTCCCCACGCTCAACTCGCGCATAAAAGTTTGTATTAATTGCAGCACCTTCAGCCACTTCGGCCTGAGTTAAGCCAACTTTTTCTCTAAATTTCTTAAGATTTTCTCCAAGTTTTTTCTGTGAACCCATGAGGTGATTATACAACTTTTAGAGATAGCTTGCCGCTATTATTATGAGCTATATACTGTTAGAATTGTGGCTAAATATGTCAGAGTCTAATTTATATAACGAACAAATCGAAGATAGGAAAAGATATACAGACCTAATTATTAATTCGACTGCCAGAAATAAAATTGTTGTTGCAGGAGCAGGTACTGGAAAAAGTTTCACATTTCAATCATATCTTACAGGTAAAGAAGGCAAATCGTTGGCTCTAACTTTTATTAATAATCTTGCTCGTGATTTATTTAACGATTTGGCTGGTATTGCGGAAGTACATACTTTTCATGGTTACTGCAAAAGTGTTCTACATAAGATATCAGTCGATGGTATTACTTCAAGTTTTCGCTATTACCCGCAGCTACCAAAACTTATAGAATCTGATGCCTTAACATTGGCCAATCAATTAAGTGATTTAGAGAAAAGCATACAAACCTTAACAGATGGTGAAGAAATAGAATTTTACCTAAGAAGAGCGAATTATTACAATTCCGTAGGTCATAATGATTCCGTCTACAGGGTTTTGAAGTATTTCAGTTTAAACCCAAATGCTATACCTACATTTACACAAATTGTTGTTGATGAATATCAAGATTTTAATCTTTTAGAAGTAGAATTTATAGAAAGTCTTGCATTGAAAAGCCCTGTCTTAATTGCTGGCGATGACGATCAAGCTCTCTACTGGTTTAAGAACGCATCGGCAGATTATATTAGGAAAAAGGCAACAGATGGAACTTATGAAAAGTTTGAATTGCCATTTTGTAGCAGATGCACTGAAGTTATTGTTTCAGCAATTGCAGATATTATTAGTAAAGCTAAAGCTCTTGGTTCATTAGAGAATAGAATCGATAAAAAATATATCTGTTTTATGCCTGAAAAGGAGCTGGATAGTCAAAAGTATCCACAGATAATTCATGCATCATGTTCAATTCAAAATAAGCAGCCTGCAAGGAATTATATTGGGAAATATATAGAAAATGAGATAAAGAAAATTCCACAAAGTGAAATAGATTTGGCAAAAAGCAAAAATTACCCCTGTGTATTAATTGTCGGTCAATCTCAATACCTTAAGCAGATTCATGTTTACCTTAAGGATAAATTTACTAATATTGATTTTTCTGAAAATAAAGATGATGAAATCGATATATTAGATGGTTACAAAATATTAATGGAGGATATTAACTCTAATTTGGGATGGAGAATAATTGTTGAATTTTCGGATACAAAATTCAAAGAAGAAATCGTGGAAAAAACGAAATTGGAAGATTTAATTTTATGTGACTTATTGACTGATAATTTTAAAGAAAAACATTTAGACGTAGTAAAAGTTCTTAAGAAAATTCTCAACTCAGAAGAAATTGCTGATGAGGAAACCAAGTTAATTAAAAAAAGTCTTGCTCTGACGATTGAAGAGGCTAGGACTATTTTTAAACAAAGTGCTGATAACGAAGGAGAAATAATACAAGATGATCAATCAGTATCAATTAAATTATCAACAATAACAAGTTGTAAGGGGATGTCAGCAGGCTTTGTTTTTGTTGTAGGAATGAACAATGGTAATATTCCAAGAAATCCTACGAATCCAACCGATAACGAAGTCTGTCAATTTATCGTTGCATTAACTAGAACACGTAAAAAATGTTATTTAATTTCTAATCGCAGGTTTGGTATAACCTATGGTATTCGACCATCAGTATTCATTCAATGGATCAATAGTGAAAAAATTGACAATGTTGTTGTGGATGCCGCATATTTTAGGAACCTAGGTTAGGATTTATGGATTTCCCTGCAAAAATGTCCTTGGATTCACTGGTAGTCCAAATACTCTTACCTCAAAATGTAAATGTGGACCAGTTGACCAACCCGTGCTTCCCTCATTCCCGATTACATAATTTGTCGTTTTAATTTCTTGTCCTGGAAATACAAATATTTTGTCTAAATGTGCATACACGGAAGTTATATTATTTCCGTGGTCAATGATAATGTGTTTTCCATATCCCCAAGATATTTCACTTGCATAGAGAACCTTTCCAGGCATAAAAGCAGTTACTGGATCGCCAACTTTTCTACTAGGACTTCCTATATCAATTCCTGTGTGTAATGGTTGGTATGGAAGGTCTATTTCACCAAACTCAAGAGTTATAGCACCCTTGACTGGCCATACTGCATTTGCATCAAGCGTTAAAACTACCTTTCCTGTTGCCGGGTCATGAATTTCAACTTTATTAGTCTTAACATTTACCGTTGCGAGTTTGTCTGACACTAAATCAATTCCCGTTTGTGTAAGTAAAATAACTGCAATAATAGGGAGAAGTAATGCTAGAAAAAAGGCTAGAAAAACATAAAATAACTCTCTTCTAAATGACCAAACTGAAGCAATTTTGAAAAACAGTAGTGGATTCACGGATTTTTAAAGGTAGATCTCCTTAGGGTCTGTGGTGAGTAGGGGGTGTTCTTTTTCGGATGCTACAACTTTTAAAGCTACATGGTTTTGGTCTGCAATAATAAGTGCCTCTCCCCGGTCACTTGTAAGCAAAAAGTTTTCTTCATACTCACTGAGCTTAAATTCTTCTGCAACCTTTTTGATAGTAGTCGTATCTTGTCTCATTAAAATTCTTAAAGATGACTGAGAAGCTATTGCCCGCCCATACTCTTGTGATAAGAAATCATTTGCTTGCTGGGTAATAATAGTTACTCCTAAGTAGTATTTACGTGCCCTTCTGACAAGCCCTGCAACGTATCTAGCGCTTTCTTGATGCTCAAGTAACATCCAACCCTCATCAATTACAAGAATACGTTTTTGAGGGTTACTTTTCACCTGGGAATTTACGAAGTTGGCAACACAAAGCATCATTATTTGCCTAAGTGATTCATTTAAATCTTTAATATCAAACACAACAAGGCGGTTGTTGAGTGAAATATTGGTTTGAGAATCAAAAACTGACGATAATGAGCCCTTAACAAATCTCTCAAGCCTATCACAGAGTTCTTTTTGTTTCATTGTCTTTAAAACTCTATATAAGTCGATTAGAAGTGGGAATTCTTTTTCTTTGGGTTTTCTCCCTCGAGTACTGGTGCTTTTAGTTGTAGGTTTTGAGTGAAGTGAAAATCCAGCTTCTTTGTATGTTTGAATAATTGCCTTATCCATAATTGCTTTCTCTTCTGAAGTTAGTCCTCCAACCATGAGGGATAAAATTTCTGTTAAATCCTGAATGTGTTCTGATAAATTGTTCTCATCGCTATAGTTACTCATGGAAAAATCAAAAGGATTTATCTTTTCCCTGGATTTGGCAGAGAGCTTGATATACGTTCCATTAATAGACTCACTTAATTGTTTGTATTCTCGTTCAGGATCAATGACAATTACTTTTGTCCCCTGCATAAGTTGTCTGAGAATTTCGACTTTTGCCGTGTAACTTTTTCCACTACCTGATTGGGCAAAGATAATACTGTTTGCGTTGTTGAGGGCAAACCTATCTAAAATAACAAGAGAATTATTGGATTTATTTACTCCATATAAAATCCCTGATTCTTGAACGAGTTCTGAAGAGACAAATGGAAACGTGAGAGCTGCTGATGAGCTATCAAGATTTCTTTTTTGGTTAAGCTTGTTTTCTGCACGTGGCAATACTGACTGCAACCCTTCAATTTGCTGGAAAGTTGCGGTTTTAATATAGAAAAGTCTGGTGGACATAACCGTTTCTAGAGTTTTTGTAATTTTATTCAATTCATCAAGACTACTTGCCGAAAGCGCCATGTAAATAGATATTTGAAAAAGTTTTTCTTGACCACGTTGGATTTTGTCCTTTAATTCAATTGCAGATTCAAGAGGATCTGTAATCTCTGATCCTAAAACCTTACCGGCTTTAAGCATAGTGCGTTTTGTCGACTCAAGCTCAGTTATTTTCCTCTTCAACTTTGGAAGTGCCAGAAGTGGGTTAATTTGCTCAATATGATATGAAATATCTATGTCATGGTTAAAATTAATAAGCATATTAAGCCATCCGGTTGAAGCAACATAGGGATAACCGGATATGAAAAGTGTACGAACAAATTTGTCTCCCACTTGAAGGTACGTTGTGTTTTCTTCCAGTCCTGAGTAAGAAATTATATCGACTTGGTCTTGTTCTCCAAAATTATAGTCAAATGATTTTCTTAATAATTCTTTTTTCGATTGCTTTCGTTTTCTTTTGAGAGTCTTAACGTATTTTTCAACTTCTGCTTTCGTTGGAATATGTGGTAGTGAATTTAAAGTAATCATATTAATTTTGTAATAATGTTTCTATCGTGTGCCCCTTCAACTCTTGCGTTTTTGCTTGAGAAGAATTATAGAATGTATAGAAAAGGTCTAGGAGTTCTAGGCTATTCAGATTTCTTGCTTTCATGCCTAATTTTTCAAGTCCACGTTGAATAATATCTCGTTGCAAATGAATTTGTTCAGAGATAACCGAAAAGTCTTTTGATTTTTCAGTACTTTTATATGGAACAATGATATAAAATCTCCGGGACAATATCTTGTTTCCTGACACTAAGTTTTTAATAAATTGACTATAGTTATGAATCTGTTCTTTATATACTGTCTCCTGCTCATTGTCTTCTCGTTTTCCAATCTGCTCAAGATATGAGTCGATATCAACTTCTCTAACCCTTACTAAAATCTGCAACTCGCAAGGAAGGGAATTGAGAAAATTCTGGAAGCTATCTAAGAGTACATCTTGCTCTTCATCACTTTTAAGCTCAAAATTAACTGAGGAAGTTTCAATAACTAAACGATACTGATTATTGGGAAGGATTAATATGTCGTCCCTTACTTCCTTTATTTGAATTTGACGCCTGGATGAGGCCTTACTCGTGCGTTTGCTGAATAGCAACATTTAACCCTCCTTTCTTTGTGGATTTTAGAGAGAATGTATATTTTGGATTGGCTAGAATCCCATCGAGCTTAATAAGCTCTCTTAAGGAGACTGATTTTGATTGAGCTTCATTTTGATTTAACGCTAAAGATTTCTTATGTTTTATATTCTTTTGCTTTGTAAATGAAGGCATATCCATTGCTCTAAGATACTTTTCATTTTTATTAAATACATAATATTTTGGCCGCATATTGTAAGTTACTAACACCATAAGCCAGTTAAGAATTAATTTTTCTTTGATACGAATTGCAAGGAATAAGCTGATAAGTAGCACTACTCCAATAATCGGCACTTTATACATTGCAAATTTTAGCTGTGGCATAAAAAGTGCATAGACCATTGCTGTCCAAAAGACAGGAGTCATAAGTAACAATATTTGAGTAAGGCTTAGACTTCCGGCGATTTTATCCTCTACGGTTGTAATTTGAGCTGGAATAACTCTTGTTTTCATGCGGCTACCACCTTTCTTGGAGTTTTTACAGCAGTACTTACTACACCTGCGTCAGGCGTTCGACTCGTTGCAATAACATTCATGATTTGTCCACCCATTTTTTTCATCAATCCACGTCCTGAATTATAGAAAACAAATTGCATCATAATACCTGGAGTTTTAAGGAGTGTTAAAAATAAACCTACTCCAATAAGAATTGAGATAAGAGAATTAGTCCCCTGCTGTCCGGGAATGAGCAAAAATGCGGATGCAAGTTGAATTATCACAAGTTGTACGAACACTGAAAACACCATAGTTATATATGTTTTAATTGAAATTTCGGCAAAGTCACTAAATTTAGGAGTAATCCATAGTAGAAATATGAGGGGAGACAAAACGGCACCAAGGGCAATTACAATGAGGCGGGAGATGTAAAACAAAAGAAGTACCACGGCAAGAATCACAAATAAAAGCATAAAGATGAGGGTTATAAGGTTTGTCGAATTTGTTGCGATTGATGCTGGATTAAATGCGTTTAATATCCATGCGTTTCCTATCCCCCCAGTTGCATGAAGTAACGCTTGAATTAAGACATTGCAACTCGTAATTATAAAGTCAGCAAGAAATATTGAACTATTTGCGCCTAAAAATGCCAAACCGATTCGTGGTAAAAGTTGTTTTAATTCCATTTCCTCAAAACCAAAAGTTGAGGCGCTCATAAAATGGAATCCAAGAAGTGCGATTATTATGGCAAATAAAGAATCTGTAATTCCTAATATGATGAGCCAGAAGTTAAAGACTACAGAATTATTAGAAAGTGTGGGAGTTGTAGTTAGAAATCCTATTATCCCGTCAATTAATGGTTTTGTAGCACTTTGGATAATGTTTTGAAGAAATCCTCCTATTGCATCAAGGAGCACTTGAGTAAGCCCATTTGATGGCGTTGTGGGAACCAACGGCGCCATTTTTATCTGATCTGTGGTAAATCCAGAGGTTGGTGTTGAAAAAGTGTTATTAAGAACAGAAGATATTACTGATGCGCCAAGAACGAGAACAAGTCCAATTACCGCATTTCGTATAGTGTGTTTTGCGTGTTCAAGTTCGTCGGGTTTGCCTGAAGAAGTAATATAGGTAAATCCACCTTTGACTATAAAAAATGTTGCAGCAAGGGAGGCAATGATGAAAAACCCATTGAGGGTTGAAGTTGTAAATGCTGCGACTTCATTGTTTGCTGCTGCAACTGCAGGTTGAGCAGATACAAAAAAAATCGCAAGTAATATGCTTGTAACAAATAATTTCATTTTTGGAGTTAATTACTTGCCCCAAAAGCAGTAGTTGCTAGATCTGTTACTATTGTGCTCAAAACAAATGCTCCAAGAACAATTGCAAGACCTACTGATGAATACATAATTGTCTTTTTTGAACGGTCAAGAGCTTCTGGATTTCCACTACTTGTAATGTATCCAACTCCTCCCCATACAAAAAATCCTGTTGCAATAAGACCTGACAGAGTTACAAAGATTTGAATAATACCTTTAATGAAGTTTTGGATTTTTGAGACATCAGCAGACTGTGCAAATGCTGGACTTGCAACAATTAGGCTAGTAAGTATAAGTGCTTGTAAGAAAATAATCTTTTTCATACCATTTCCTCCTTTCCTTCGTTGTTATACAAAAAAAGCTACCCGGAGGCAGCCCATTAATTAATACTATAACTTTATCAATATATAACAAAGTCTATCAGTGATGTCAAGCACTATTTGAGGTAAAAGATTATTTTTCTACCGTATTTCTTACAGTTCTATAAAAATCTCCAAGCCTTTTTATGCGAATCTTTAGGTTTACAATTTCTGTCTTTAATTCTTCAATCTCATTTTTTGACTTATTAAACATTAATAAAAATATACACTTTGCATTTTATTGTAGCAATAATCCAAGTATGAGTATTCTGATATGCTTTTTTTATGGACAATATTGATGACTCGTATACAAAAAGAGAATATATGGGTGAAATAATTTTGGAATTCTTACAAAATAAACTGAAAAATGTAGAGTTGACAAATTACTACAACTTGTAGTAGTATATCTCCTACAGGGAGATATATGGCTTACCGACCAAAAGATACACAAGAAAGAATTACTCACCGACTTAAGATTGCAAAAGGACAGTTGGAAAAAGTTATCAAAATGGTTGAGGACGATACTTATTGCATCGATGTTCTGCATCAATCGCAAGCAGTACAACGTGCTCTCAAGGAAGTAGATAATCTTATGCTAGAAAACCACCTAAGGTGTTGTGCAGCAGAGGCCATTGGTAAGGGTCGAAAAGATGAAGCGATCAAAGAAGTCATGGAAGTTTTTAAGAAATATAAATGAAACTATTTAAATCTCCATACACAATTTTATCGATAATTTTTATTATCATTGTTTTTTCTTTAGGTTTTTTATCTGATAAAATCTCAACCCAAAATTCATCCACGGTTAAAAATAATCAAGTAGCTGAAAAGCTATACATTGCTCTGGAAGGAGAAGGAGCTATTGCAGTTACAAATACTAAAGATAATTCACTGCTTGGCAAAATTGATTTAACGTATAAAAAAGGTGATAAGATGGTAACCTTTGCAGCTCATAATATTCAAGTAGCGCCAGATGGGAAAAATGTATGGGTAACGGCTAATTTTATGGATGTCGGTGGGCATGAGGAAGAAGAGACGAATTCTGAAGAAACAACTATTCCAGATCAAGTAATTGTTATCGATCCTCTAAAGGATGAAATTATAAAGCGAATCGATATAGCACCGGATCAACATTTAGCGCATATTGTTGCAACTCGCGATGGTAAGACAGCTTTTGCTACAGCCCAAGAACCAGGATTAGTATACAGAATAAACGGAGAAACATATAAAATCGATAAAACTCTTCCACTTGCAAAAGATTCACAACCACATGGCCTAAGACTTTCCTCGGACGACACGAAGGCGTATATTGCGCTTATTGGGGGGAAAGGCATTGGAGTAATTGATATCAAAACTAATGCAATTAAAATAATTCCCCTAGCTGGGAGTGCGATTCAAACAGCAGTGATTCCCAATAGTTCATATATCGCAGCTTCTATATATGACACTAAACAAATGGCATTTTACGATTCATTAACCGAGGAAGTATTCTATATAGATTTACCTTTTGAATCTGAAGGTGCAATCCAGTCCTATGCTACACCGGATGGGAAATATCTATATGTTGCAGACCAGGGGTATTATTTTGGCAAACCAACAAGTGATTATGTGTATAAAATTGATGTTCAAAACAAAGAGGTTGTTCAAAGGATACAAGCAGGTGTTGCGCCCCATGGTGTGGTGGTATCTCCCGATGGGAAAAGAGCATATATCACTAATTTGCTTAGTGATGACATCTCAGTTATTGATACATTAACCGATAAAGAAATAACAAAAGTTAAGGTTGGCAAAATGCCCAATGGTATTAGCTTGTGGTCACATCAGTCTGGAGGTACACCCTAAATTTATATGGAAACAAAAACTTTTCAAGTAAAAGGAATGCA
>CAZHDZ010000028.1:0-2136 GCA_964531275.1 uncultured Gammaproteobacteria bacterium | reverse complement strand
GAGGTACACCCTAAATTTATATGGAAACAAAAACTTTTCAAGTAAAAGGAATGCATTGTGCATCTTGCGCAAATATCATCAAAAGAAAGTTAGAAAAACTTGATGGTGTTTCAACTTGTACTGTTAACTTTGGAACTGAAAAAGCCGAGGTTGCATATGAAGCAAACAAAGTTGATCTATCCCAAATGAATGAACAGATTAGCAAGCTTGGCTATACCTTACAAGGTGAAACTGTGAGTACTGGTGCCTCTCCCGAAAATGCAGTTAAAGAACAGAAAGAAAAAGAACTTGAGACTCTGAAACACAAAACTGAATTTGCTATGCCTATTGCAGCAATTGTGTTTATTGGCATGATTTGGGAGCTGCTTTCTCACCGAGTTACTTTTCTTCCGCCCTTTCCTCTCTCTATGGATTCGTTTAACCTCATTTCGTTTATTTTAGCAACTCCTACTATGTTTTGGATTGGTAAGCCGTTTATTGATGGCGTAGTTCGTTTTATTCGACACCGTGCTGCTAATATGGACACACTCGTTGGTATTGGAACTCTTATTGCCTATACGTATAGTAGCCTTATTTTGCTATTCCCTGCATTTAAGCAGCTGCTTAATGCTCCTGATGGACTTTATTATGATGTAACAATTGTAGTTATTGGCTTTATTACTTTAGGTAAATATTTAGAAGCCAGATCAAAACTAAAAACGGGTGAGGCGATTGAAAAGCTTCTTGGGTTAGCAGCAAAAAATGCAGTTGTCTTGCGGGATGGTCGTGAGCTTTCTATCCCAATTGATCAGGTGGTTGTTGGAGATATTGTGCTTGTAAAACCTGGACAAAAAATTCCAGTTGATGGAGTAATAATAGAGGGTAAGTCCTCGATTGATGAATCAATGATAACAGGAGAGCCGATTCCGGTCGACAAGGAAGAAGATGATTTGGTCATCGGCGCTACAGTTAACAAGCAGGGATCCCTCAAAATAAAAGCAACACAAGTTGGGAATGACACTATGCTTGCTCAAATTATTAAGATGGTTGAATCTGCCCAGGGGTCAAAAGCACCAATTGAGAGAATCGCGGATCAGGTATCAGGAGTTTTTGTTCCTCTCGTGCTCGTCTTTGCTGTAATTGTTCTTTTAGCTTGGGTTATTGTTGGTGCTCAATTCCTTCCCCTTCAGACTGCGGTTTCATTAGGACTTATCGCTTTTGTCGGAATCTTAGTAATAGCCTGTCCTTGTGCAATGGGTTTGGCAACTCCTACTGCTGTCATTGTTGGGGTTGGGAAAGCCGCACAAAACGGCATCCTTATTAAAAACGCGGAGAGTCTTGAGAAATTTAATTCAGTCAATTTTGTTATTATGGACAAGACCGGCACAATCACCAAGGGTGAACCCTCTGTTACTGATATAAAACCAATTGGTGCTCACAAAATAAAAGAGATATTACAACTTCTGGCGTCCCTTGAAGCTCATTCTGAACATCCGTTAGCCATAGCGGTTATTGAAAGAGCCAAAAATGACAAGCTTTCAACATTTCTAGTAAAAGACTTTGAAGCAATCGAAGGGAAAGGGGTCCGAGGATCTATACAGGGAGTAGAATACTATGCAGGAAACCTCAAGCTAACTGAGGATTTGGGTATCAATGTTGATGAAAAACTGGTTAAAGCATATGCGTCTCAAGGAAAAACTCCCGTAGTGTTGATGGCAAAAAGGAAAGTAATCGGTTACATAGGCATTGCTGATACGATTAAAGATGATGCAATTGAGACAGTGCAGCAGCTGCATAAATTAGGAATAAAGGTTGCGATGCTCACAGGGGATAACCATAGGACAGCTGAATATATTGCAAAGCAAGTAGGTATAGATCGGGTTATTGCGGAAGTATTGCCGAGCGAGAAGGCCAATGAAGTAATGAAGCTGCAACAAGAGGGATATAAAGTAGCGATGGTAGGGGACGGAATTAATGATGCGCCAGCGCTTGCTACAGCTGATGTAGGGGTAGCAATGGGGACAGGAACAGATGTAGCAATTGAGTCAGCGGGGATTACTCTACTTGGCGGTCATATATCAAAATTACCAAAAGCAATTAACCTTTCCCGCTCAACAATGCGTGTCATAAAACAAAATTTGTTCTGGGCATTCTTTT
>CAZHDZ010000027.1:0-12101 GCA_964531275.1 uncultured Gammaproteobacteria bacterium | reverse complement strand
GATGAAAAATTTGTTTCAAGGTATTCGCCTTGGAGGGCCGTCTTTTTAGTCGGTACTGGATGATCTTTGTATGATTAAAAAAATTGCAATATTTTGTGGAGGACCTTCCTCTGAACATGAAGTTTCACTGAGCAGCTCCAAAACGATGTACCAATACATCGATAAAGAAAAGTACGAAATTTATTTTTTCTATATATCCAAAACAGGTAACTGCAAACTTTTACTAGCTACTGAAAAAGTTAATTTAGAAAAAATCAAAACGCAAACTACTCTTATCAAAGGTCTCGAAGATTTAAAAAGGAGAAAGATCTTCGCTCTACTTGCTGGCATACATGGAGAATTCGTTGAGGATGGAAGACTTCAAGGACTTTTAGAATTTTTTGGAATTAAATACTCAGGATCAGGAGTCACAGCCAGCTCTCTTGCTATGGACAAATATAGATCCGCTCTTTTGGTCAAAAATATTGAAGGAGTACTTCTTCCAAAAACGGAAATACTCACAAACGATTTCTCTTTTCCAAAGGCGCTAAAGCTTCCCGTCATCATAAAGCCAAATTCAATGGGTTCTAGCGTTGGTGTAACAATAGCCCGCACGACTTCTGAATATAATAAGCAGATTGCGGATTTCCGCAAAGAATATCCATCTCAAGAAATTGTTATTCAGGAGTATTTTGAGAATGTCATTGAAATACAATCAGGAACTCTACAATTAAAGAATGGAAAATTTCTACCTGTTCCACCGATAGAAATTATCCCAAAAAAGAATGTATTTTTCGATTATGATTCAAAATACAAAATCGGTGGTGCAACAGAAATAACACCACCTATAGGTATTCCAAAAAAACTATCAGATAAAATAGCTAAAATTTCTATAGAAGTTCATAAGCTTCTTGGGTTAAGAACATACTCTCGAAATGATTTCCTAGTTGTTGGGGGCAAAATATATTTTCTAGAAGCAAATACTCTACCCGGCATGACTGCGACCTCGCTACTTCCCCAGGAAGCAAATGCAATTGGCATTTCTTTCCCACAACTTCTAGACTTCTTAATAGAAAATTCATGAGTAATATTATCCGAGATACCAGTGCTACAAAACTTCCGTCTGGTGCCGTTCTGGCAGGGGGTTGCTTTGATGTTCTTCATCCTGCACATGAGGAATTTCTAAAGAAGTCAAGATCTCAAGGCAACAGCTTATGCATTCTTTTGGAAAGCGATGAGAATATAAAAAAATTAAAGGGCACGCAAAGACCACTGAACACACAAAGTATACGCGCAACAAATTTATCCAATATGGATATTGCTGATACCATTATTTTACTCAATAATCCTGATTCGTCAGAATATTACTATAACCTTGTAAAATTACTTCATCCTGCTATAATTGCTGTGACTGCTGGGGATCCTCTTTTAGAGCATAAAAAGAACCAAGCAGCAGCAGTGGGGGGCAAAGTTGTCGAAGTTATGAAAAGAAATACACAGCACTCCTCAAGTAAATTAATCAACAAAAAAATCTAAATGAAAAAAATACTTCTTGCATACGGTGCCCTTGTAATTGTTGTACTTGTTCTTGCGTTTGTTAAATTCAATGGAACAACTTTTTTCTCCAATTTTGGCAATGGCAAAACAGCTACTATTGGCGGGCAGCAATTTAATATTGAGATAGTAAAAGATGACAAATCTCGACAGATAGGATTGTCTGGCAGAAAATCCCTTGATCAAAATAAAGGAATGCTATTTATATTTGAGAAAAAAGGAATATATAGCTTCTGGATGAAAAACACACTGATACCACTAGATATTATTTACATCGATAACGATAAAATTGTATATATTGTCAAAAATGCAAAACCAGAAAAAGACGTTAAAAATGCGCTTCCTATATATACCCCAACGGTACAGGCAGATAAAGTCCTTGAGATAAATGGAGGACTTTCAGATAAATATAAATTTAAAAACGGTGACACCGTTAACTTTACAGGAATAAAATAGTCAAATTCTAAAATGAAAATTCTTGCCATCGAATCTTCCTGTGATGAGACCAGTGCCTCAATACTCGAAAAAACGCCTCAAGGAATGAAAGTACACGCTTCAGTTACAGCAACGTCATTAAGCCTACATGCCACAACAGGTGGAATAATTCCCGAAAATGCTGCACGCATGCAAGTAACGTACATCATGCCTGTTATTATAAAAGCTCTTTCTGACGCTTTTGGAAATGACTCGAAGATAGCTCTTAAAGAAAACGTTGACGCAATTGCTGTTACATTTGGACCAGGACTTATTGGAAGCCTCCTAGTTGGAGTAGAAACAGCAAAAACGCTAGCGTATTCTTTTAACAAACCGCTTATTCCTGTTAACCATCTTTTGGGTCATATTTATGCAAACTTTATTGATGGCATTGATAAAATTGAATTTCCTTTTATAGGGCTTATTGTGTCTGGGGGACATACCGATCTTTTACATTTTAAGAACCACGGAGAATATGAATGGCTAGGTGGAACTCGAGATGATGCTGCCGGTGAGGCTTTCGACAAAATTGGCAGAGTATTGGGCCTATCATATCCTGCAGGACCTGAAATTGAAAAACGAGCAGCAAAAAGCAATAAGCACGATATTAAATTCAAAAGCCCACTAATTAACGAGGATAATTTTGATTTCTCTTTTTCAGGACTCAAAACAGAGGCTATTAGATACTACGAATTACACAAAAAGCAAAAAGGGGATTTACAAGAAAATGATATCGACGAAATTTGTTACGCAACTCAAAAGGCTATTGTCGATGTACTCATTAAAAAAACTTTAGTGGCATCAGAAAAGTTTAATTGCTCAACCATTTTAATTGGTGGCGGTGTAAGTGCTAACCAAACATTCATTAATGGAATCAAAGAAAAAGCTTCAACTATGAATATTCAGGTCTTTTCGCCACCTAGTATGTACTGCACAGATAATGCAGCGATGATAGGCTCCTATGCCTTACTTAATCACAATCCGATTGAATGGAAAGATGTTAATGCAAATCCAGAATTGTATTTTGGATAGTTAATTAATCGCTTGTGCTATACTCTTTCTTGCTGCAATTTTCAAAGTTACATAAAAATTTAGCTTAGAAAGAGTAACACCCGACCTTATAAATCTATAAATAGGGTGTACTGATTTTTGTTCTGAATGACAAATATGAAAGACGTAATACTTGTAGAATCTCCAACAAAGGCAAAGACCTTAACCCGCTTTTTAGCGGGAAAATATGAAGTGGTAGCATCAATGGGTCACATTAGAGACCTTCCGAAATCAAAACTTGGTGTAGATTTAGAGAACAATTTTGAACCCCAATATATCATTCCCAAAGACAAACAAAAAACTGTAAAAATGCTAAAGGATACAGTTAAAGGAGCGTCTCTTATTATTCTTGCGACTGACCCTGACCGCGAAGGCGAAGCGATTTCATTTCATCTTCACGAAATCCTAAAGGAAGTAAATAAAAAGGCTGATTTTCAAAGAATTGTATTTCATGAAATTACAAAAGGAGCAATTGAAGAAGCAATGGGACATCGAAGAAAAATTGATCAGGATTTAGTAAATGCCCAAACAGCACGTAGAGTGCTTGATAGAGTTGTTGGATATAAGCTTTCACCAATTTTATGGAAAAAAGTAAAACGTCATTTATCAGCAGGCCGAGTTCAATCCGTAGCTTTAAGACTAATAGTTGAAAGGGAGAAAGAAATAGGAGCTTTTGATACTGTTGGATTCTATAGGATATTTCTTACAACAACTAAAGAAGGCGTTAAATCTGCTATAGAATTCGAACTAACAAGAATTGATGGAGAAAAAATTGAAAGCACAACGGAAATGAAATTATATGATGGCACTTACAAATATAACAGAACAATTTTGTCTCAAGAAAATGCAGATGAAGTAATAGCACAAGCAAAAGATGAGGGTCTCAAAATCACAGACGTCCAACAAAAGGAAACTAAGCGCTCTTCATACCCACCTTTTATTACATCTACAATGCAGCAGGCTGCATTTAGAAGATTTGGATATGCGGGAAAAAGAACAATGTCTTTAGCGCAAAGACTTTATGAAGAAGGATATATAACATACCACAGGACAGATTCCTTTAACCTCTCTAAAGTATTTCTAGATTCCTCAAGGCAGTTCATTGAAAAAGAATTTGGAAAAGAGTATTTATCCTCTGACTTAAAAGTATTTAAAACTAAATCTAAATCAGCGCAGGAAGCTCACGAAGCAATTCGTCCAGTTGATGCTCAAAGCAGAAAAGAAGTTATAAAAAAAGAACTAGGAAATGACTTTGCAAATTTATATGATCTCATCTTCCGACGTGCTGTTGCAACGCAAATGAGTGACGCAATATTTGCTTCCACAAAAGTTATTGGAGAAATTGAAAAAGATCGAGTTTATACATTTGAAGCATCAGGTAGTGTCATGAAATTTCCGGGGTTTCTAAAGCTTTATTCAATTAAGGATGATGAAGCAACCCAGGAGCTACCGGAGATATCAAAAGATGAAATACTTTTATATCAAGATTCTCGAGCATCAGAACATTCGACCACACCTCCTCCAAGATATAATGAGGCATCCCTTGTCTCTTCGTTAGAAAAACATGGCATTGGTCGTCCTTCAACATATGCCCCAATCATTTCTACACTTTTTGATAGATTGTATATTGAAAAAAATGAGGGAAGACTTAATCCTACTGAAATTGGGATCTCTGTAACTGAATTTTTAGTGAAGAACTTTGCAAACATTGATGACATCCCCTTCACAGCACGACTTGAGGAAGAACTCGATGAGATTGCAGAAGGAAAATTAAAATGGCAAGACGTATTTAGAGAGTTCTATACTCCATTTGCAAAACAATTAGAAGCGGCTGGAGATGCTGAGGGAGTAAAAATTGAAGTTGAATATTCCGACCGTATGTGTCCTAAAGATAATGGGAGATTGATCGTTAGACAATCCCGTTACGGAAAATTCTTAGCCTGCGAGAACTTTCCAGAGTGTCGCTTTACTGAATCATTAACAGAAACCTTGGATATCCCTTGTCCAAAAGATGGCGGGAAAATTGTTATGAAAAGAACAAGAAAAGGCAGAACATTCTACGGATGCAGCAATTATCCAAACTGTGATTTCGCTGTCTGGAAAAAAGAAGATATCGTAAAACCTGCAGATCCCTCACCTACAACAAATTAGAAATTTGAACTTTCAATATAATGAACTTCATTGGGTTTGATTTCTCTCAATAAACCAAGCGCCTTTTCCGTTGGCATAGTACTTTCCAGTGAAGGGTCTGATAATAATCCACCAACCTTTTCTGTAATTGCTTGAAATATATTTGTGAGTGGGATACTATCCCCATGAATGTCGTAGTGTCTAGCATCCGGCTTAATACTTTTACCCAATCTGACACCTTCGTATGCCGAAACGCTAACATCCGGATAATCCATTTGGTTTACAAAAAAGGTACCTCTAGAACGAGTTTTACCACGTTGATCAAGACCCCACATAACAATAACCTCATGACCCTCGACTAAATCATATGCTATCAGTCTTTTTTGTCCCGTCTTCGGATCGGTCTCAATTCCTGCTAATTCTTCGTCAGCAATATAACGGAACTCATCACCTACCTTGTCAAATAATAAGTCTAGTGCTGTTTTAGTGTTTCTTACCTGCGTATCTGAAACCATTCCTTCCATCCCTGGAAAGGTTTGTTCTAGCGACCCTGAATTTGTCATAAAGTCATTATACTCTTGGCAATTAACAATTCAACTGTTTAATTCGAGTTCATTTCGATATAATATGTAAATGGATATTACAAAGTTAGGGGCTGAAGAATTAAGAGTAATTATTCCCACAGAAGAACAACTTGAAAGAGTAAAAGCCACACGATCCGAGATTTATATTATCCTCGATGATATTCTTGATACCTATAACATCGGCAGCGTTTTTCGCTTGGCGGATGCAGTAGGAGCTAGGAAAATATATCTTTGCGCAGGAAGCGAGACTCCTCCTAATCACAAAATTAAAAAAGCATCCGTTGGTACATGGCAATGGGTCGAATGGGAATACTTTGAAAATACAAAAGATGCAATATTAAGTCTTAAGGAGAAGGTTCCAAATGCAAAAATTATTGGCGTAGAACTAGACGAGAAGGCAATAGACTACACAAAAGCTAATTACACACTTCCAATTGCACTTGTTGTTGGTCATGAATCTGATGGCATATCACAAGAAATACTTTCGATGTGTGACCAAATTGTCCAACTCCCACAGCTAGGTATCAATAAATCCCTCAATGTCATGGTCTCTTTAGGCATTGTCCTCTACGAAGTCTTAGAAAAAAACTCAAACGGTTAGGATTGCTTTTCTCGAGTGGCAAACCGGAGGGGTGGCAAGCGGAGGGAGGAGCGCCGACAGGACCCCGTGGGACCACACCCGAAACTCAAATATAAATTTATGGTAAACTATTGTTCACTGTGAATTTAGATCTGCTCATTATTTCAGTAATACTCATTCTTGGCTTTGGGATCGTAATCTACTTAATCAATCGCAAACAAACTTCAAGCACTGATACCACCGTTGTCGAATGGCTTAAGTCTATGGACAAAAGACTTGATACAAATTCAGTTGAGATGAATACGAGACTAAATAATGCAGCGACAGCATTTGCTTCAGTACAAAAAAGCTTGGGTGAGATGTCTGAAATTGGTCGCAACATGAAGAACCTACAGGAATTTCTTAATTCTCCAAAGTTAAGAGGCAATATAGGAGAGCAAGTACTTAAAGAGCTCCTGAGCCAATTCCTTCCCAAGAATGCATACAAGATTCAACACAGATTTAAATCTGGCTCCATTGTTGATGCTGCAATAGTAACTGAAGCGGGTCTTATACCAATTGATTCAAAATTCCCAATGGAGAATTTTAAAAAGATGCACGCAGCAGAAGACGTACAAGAAAAAAAATTATTACAACGAGAATTTATCTCTGATGTTAAAAAACATATTGATGCAATATCAAACAAATATATCCTTACAACCGAAGGTACTATCGATTTTGCACTAATGTATATACCATCAGAAAGTGTGTACTACGAAATAGTTAACAGTGAATTGCTATATGAACATTCATCAAAAAAGAGGGTTCTTGCAGTTTCTCCAACAACTTTTTATGCTTTCATAAAATCAATACTCATAGGACTTGAAGGACAAAAGATTTCTCAACAAGCACATAAAATACTAAGTAATTTAAGAAGTGTTCAGCAAGAATTTAATAAAGCAAATGAAAATATGGAGACTTTAAGCCGTCATATAACTAATTCGTACAACATGATGACGACTGTTACAACTAGTTTTAGTAAATTAGGGAAAGAGATCGAATCAACCAATACGCTCAGCGAGGCTGTCGAAGATAATCCAAAAATAGATCCTCCAACCACCAATCACTAACCACCAATCACGATTTTAGTATCCTTCGAACTCTTCTGCGATAATTTTCTCTTTTGGCGCCCCCATATTTACTACAGTTTCTTTTAAGCCTTTGATCATTGCAGGGGGTCCTGAGAAATAATATTTGCTATTTTGAATATCGAATATATATTTTCGAAGCATATTTTCACTTACTCTTCCCTTCTCTCCGTCCCAATCTTGAAGACTATCGATGTCTGTTATTGCAGGTACAGAAGCTCGCTCCTCTGTTAGAGTAGGAACGTACGTAAAATTCTCTATATGATTATTTACGTTTCTGAAAAAATCATCAAATATCATTTCCCCCCTGTTCTTCCAGCTAGCAAAAAGTATCATCTGGTTATCAAGACGCTTATCGATTACGTAATTTACTATTGAATGATAAGGCGTTATACCAATTCCACCTGAAAGGAATACGTGTGGTGACTTGTCAGTCTCATCAAAATTTAAATCATCCCAAGGACCACCAAAATTGACTAAATCCCCAGGCTTAATATTTGCCAATGTCATCTTAAACGAACTTTGAATTATTCTTGTAGTAATCGTTATATATTCTCTGTCGGTAGGACTGGATGAAATTGTAAAGACCCGTGCATCCCCCCGCTCATCCATTTTCTCATGCGGCAATGTCATTTCATAATACTGACCAGGAATAAAAGCTTTCTCTTTTCCGTTACGACCGAAAAAAAAGGTGAATGTATCCTGATTTAATTGTTCTTTTTTTATGAACGGCAGCAAAAAAGTTTTATCCATATATTTAACCAATAAGTTCTCGAAGCGAACAATATTCACAATCATGATCATTACACTTCTTACCCCAAAAAGAGAGATTCACAATATCATCTGCAGTTGCGATCACTAAATCCAAAAGCTCTTGTGTCTCTTTATCAGTAATTTCAAAAACTTCTCTTTTGTAAACCCCTGCGTCATTCGGTTCTAAAAATTCAATAATTCCATTATTCATTTTGAAGAAGCCATTCCTGAATCGATCAAGAAGAATTTTATAAAAAACCAACTGTCTCTTATAATTGCCGTCTCCATCTTTATTATTACCCTCAATAACGTTCCTTGACTTGGTTTTTCCTGTTTTAAAATCAATAATATCAAACCTGTTATCCGAGACCGGAATAACCATATCAATTTTTCCGTTGAGAATAAGGTTATCATTTATCCTTATGCCTTTTATATCAAGCTCTGTTTCCATCTCCTTATTCCACTCTTGCATTTGCTCATCATAAAACCCTGAAAGAGCGGTAAGTCCTCTTTCCATAAATCTATCTTTCTCGTTTTCACTAAAAGGTAGAGCGTTCATTTCTTCTTTAAACTTTTCAATCAAAAATGCCTTATCGGCTTTTTTTTCTTTTTTAAGCTGAATTATAAATTGATTAAGTGAACCATGCATCGCACTTCCAAAAAGACCAGAATTGTTTATTTTTTCCGGTAAACGTATCATATTCACAAAGAAAAATTTCCAAGGACATAGTAAGTAGTTGTTGAGAGCAGTAACTGATAGTCCTTGTCTTCTAAAAAGCTCCATCGTGTATTCTTTAGTCATGAAATTGTTACGATCCACTTTTTGTGGAGTTAATAGTTCTTGTTGGTGTGTAGAGAAATAACTCTCAAATTTATTAAGGTCTTCCTTTTCCACTAATTCTTCAGGAATTTCAGACAAAAATTGAGATGGGATTTGCTCACGACCCTCAGAGGAACATACTGAATAAGTAATGAAAAGTTTTTTTCTAGCTCTCGTCATTGCTACATAGAAAAGCCTCCTCTCGTCTGCATTTTCATCTACAACTTCGGCCTTATCACCGATGCTTACTAAGTGTTCCCAAGGAATATGAAATTTAGCTCCTCTATTATGCTTGTTTCCCCAATGAGTGTCGTAAGAATTAACAATAAATACTGCTTCAAACTCCTGTCCTTTGGATTTGTGAACAGTCATAAGTCTTATCGAGTTTTGGGGAATAATATTACTATTTGATTTTAGTGTAATCTCGTGGGTTTCTAAAAGTTCTATATATTTAATAAACTCACCTACTGTTAGGGCTGGCTTTCGTGTTACTTGTTTTTTAACTTCATCATAAAATCTAGTCATCCTGGTCAATATTTCTTGTCCATTTGGCTTTGATAAAATACTGCTTATAAGACCAGAACGATTTAAAACATCAACAAATAAAACATCGAATCGAATGTTCGCCGAATTCTTTATAAAACCATTCTCACCCATAAAAATTTCCACAAAATTATCTATTGAATGACGATCCTCAATAGAAAGCTTATCTAAAATTTCTGGACTTGTTAGAACTTCCCATACGTTCTTTTTTTCATCATAGACATACCTGTTAATCTTAAAGACATCAAGCGGCTTTATTTTAAAACAATCTAAAAGGAGTACTCTTTCAATATTTAGATTATTCTGATTTGCTACGGCCTTTAAAAGAAGTATTTGTTTTTGCACTTCTAAATCTTCAAGAATATTATTATCTGCTTCTACTACGTAGGGGATTTGTTGTCTATCAAATATATTAATGAATGGCTCGATATCACGATTATTTCTTACGAGTACTGCTACCTCATGCGCTGGTATTGTTTTAAGACATTCAGAAATTCTATTTGCAACATAGAGATACTCTGCGTCTTGAGATGGAAGACCGGCTATAATTATTTTTTCCTCATCAAAAGAAACATTCTTTGTTAATGCATGTGCTTCGGATAATACCTCTTCATTCTTAGGGTTATTACTAATTAGTGAAAATGTAGCATCAAGTATTTTTTTTGTAGAGCGATAATTATTACTCAAATTAATAAGTTTTGCTTCGGGGTATTTCTGTCTGAAATTAAGAAAATTGGAAAGAGTCGCTCCCTGGAATCTAAATATTGCTTGTTTTTCATCTCCAACGATGAAGAGGTTAGGATTTTCGAAGTAATTGGAAATAAGCTCTACAATTCTATTTTGTGATGCATTAGTGTCTTGATTTTCATCTACTAAAAAGTACTGGTATTTTTCTTGGAGGGATAAAAGCAAATACTCGTGTTCTGAAAGCTTTTTGATTACTTCCAAAAGCATATCGTTGTAATCATATTTTTTTTCCTCAACCATTTTTTGCTGATATAAATCGTATACGCAACAGAGTTCTTTATTCTTCTCTAAATCTTTATATTGTTTTGTATAAATACTTTTCATTTTTCCTTTGTGTGCACCTTTTTCGTGATATAGGTCGGACCTGCTATTTAATTCTTTTTCTGATTCAAAAAGACTTTTCTCAAATGCGTCAGGTGATACATTTTCCTGCTTCAACTTATTAATCATCTGCATCGTTGGCTTGGTGTAATAATCCAAATTACCAAGAGGTTTTAAAATAAATAATGGTAGTGCTTTTATACATCTGTCAACAATATCAAGTTGATCAATTTCATTTATGCTTTCTGATGAAATAATATGAGCAAACTCCTCTTGATGTTTTTTAATAAAACTATTAGCAAAAGAATGAAATGTTGTTATGTCTACCCTGTACGCATCGTGGCCAATAATTTGAACTAATCGCTTTCGCATTTCATGAGCTGCCGCCTCGGTAAAAGTTAGAGCTAAAATATTTTCGGGATTAACCTGAGTTTTGAGGAGTATGTTTGCAATACGAAGTGTAAGAATCTTGGTCTTTCCGGTTCCTGGCCCTGCAACTACCATGACTGCTCCTTCAATAGTATCTACCGCTTCTTTTTGCTCTTTATTAAGAGATACATATTGTTTTTCGAATTCTCCTGATGTCATATTTTATGAGCAAATATATTTATCCAATTAGTATCTTTTCTGCCTACATTGCCGTTTCTTTCAAACTCATTGTAATCATCAACCGTGTCAACTGAAAAACCAGCAGACTCAATCATTTGGCAAATTTCTTCTTTTCCAAAATATCTAAAAAATCTTTTTTCACCGGTTTTTGGTTCAATTGCTTTCTCAGTTTGATTTTTTTTCTTCTTCTTAACTGTTATGTGAAGCCTCCCGCTATCTTTAAGTACACGGGAAAATTCATTCAAACATTTAGCCACATCCATTTTCTTGACCATATGCACTAGGGATGCGTGTGCCCATATTCCGTTGAAATAATTGTCGGAAAACGGAAGATCTCTCATATCAGCTACCCTAAAATCTATATCTTTATTGGCGTTTTTACACATTTCAATTAATTTTTGAGACAGATCGATTCCAATTGGATTCAGACCTGACTTAGCCATAGATTGCGTGAAGTTACCCGAACCGCAACCTGCATCAAGAACCTTTCCATCATTGGGTACTGAGTCTATAAATCTCTTAAGACTTTTTGCATCTTCGGGATAAATACTTCCAACGTGATAATAAACCTTTGCGTTCCTGTTGTACCAATCTAATGTGCTTTCTTCCATCAATTTAAATGCCTCAGGAAGAGAGTGAGCCGGATTCTGTTTTGACCGCCATCTCTCTCGTTTTGATATAACTCAAATCGTTGGCCTATTCGGCCAATGCCCTCAAACTTTGGTGCTAGTTTTGCCATTTCTGACAAAACCGGTGATGTACGTTCACACCCTTCGGAGGTTGCAGTAGGTGGGATTGCCCGTTTCACACTCACTCGTCTCTGTTGCTCT
>CAZHDZ010000026.1:0-12136 GCA_964531275.1 uncultured Gammaproteobacteria bacterium | reverse complement strand
CCTTGTTTTGCCGTCGCAAAACAAAAGGCGTTCGTAGTAAAACTTTGGACTTGTTGGTTTGCCTTACGGCAAACGGAGAGATCCAAGAAAATAGATTGAGGGATATTGGGGACTGTAGAACTCAGACTGGGTTATAATTTTAAGTAACTAAGAAAAAAATGTTTATATACCACAAACTTAGAGACCTAGAGAAAGAGATACTTGAGTTAAAAAAAAGAATTATCAAATTGGAGCGGGACGGACGAAAAGTTACCCATATCTACAAGCTTGAGTCCTCAACGGAAGAAGATAATGAATATGATGATGCTTTAGATCCTTTATTTGAAAAAGCCAAGGAAGTAGTAATTCTTTACAAGAAAGCGTCATCCTCATTTTTAATGAGAAGACTTGATACTGGATATGCTAGATCTGCAAAAATTATGGATCAACTTGAGAAAGCAGGAGTAGTTGGACCTGCTGACGGATCAAAGCCCAGGAAGGTATTAATTACAAAGTACGAACCAGAGATTGAGGAATAATTTATTTGCTTAGGCAATAACTTAGAAATAATGATACTATTGGCGCCTTATGGGAAACTTTGATCGAAACAACAATTCTGGTGGCGGACGATTTGGGAGACGCGATTTTGGCGGAGACCGTAATCGTGAACGACCAGAAATGCATACTGCAATCTGTAGTAGCTGTGGCAAAGAATGCCAACTCCCCTTCAGACCAAGTGGTGACAGACCAGTCTACTGTAGTGACTGTTTTGCCAAAACCAACGGTGCTGAACCACGAAGAAATTTTGACCGCAACGACAGAAGAGACGACCGTGGTGGAAGCAGACCTCCTTTTAGGAAGTTTGATAACGACACAAGCGGTAAGTCCTTAAGAAAACTTCAATTCGAAGCATTGGATGCTAAATTGGATAAAATCCTTGCTTTGCTATCAGCTAACAACACTGTAGTTGCTAAACCAGAAATAGTTCCTGCTCCAAAGAAAAAATCTGAACCAAAAATCAAACCTGTTGTAGAAACAGTTGAACCGGTTGCAGTTATTGAGCCAGAAACAGTAACAGTTGAGCCAGAAGTAATTACAGAAGTTGTTGCAAAAAAGAAAAAAGTTGCTAAGAAGGTTTAGAAATAACTTAGTACAACTTTTAAAATAAATTCTTCAGTTTTTTTCAATTAAATTTTAACGAGTATAATTTCAATATGCGCCGTCGAAAAAAATTAATTTCGGTAATCATATTTATTCTAATTGTAGTTACTGCGCTTTTATTATTTACATATTTTCGCCCCAAACAAGAGATTGCCTCTTGTAGCTCCCCAACAAAACTAGAAGACTACTCTAATAGACAGGATCACCTGCTAATCTGTAAGGATTTAATCTCTTACGGGAAAAGAGTTGTCGCTACCAGAGAACAATATCCTGCTCTCTTTGAGTACAAAGTTTTTCAGGATGAAAAACCGTCGACCCCTCAATTTGAAGCAGTAATCTATTTTCTAGATGAGAAGGAATTCATTGCTATTTTCCCGATAATTAACCCTGTTGTTAGTTATACAAGGGCAGGGTATGTATTCGAAAAAGAGAACAATGGGTATAAATTAATATTTGAAAGACCTTTTAGTAGTTTGTCTGGTCGCTGGACAGGGGTGAGATTTTCTGGTGGAGGGTCGATTTTTGAAGGAAATTCAATAGAAGTTTATCAAGATTTGGGTGTTTTAGCTGGACTCGGTAATGTCATTCCTTGGTCTGATTACTATGATTGGGACAGCGCACAAAACACATACGTATTAGCAAATAATAAACATATTTTTGATATCAAGGATATGCAAAAACGATACGAGGATATGAACGGCTCTAATTGTGAAAAACAATCTTCTACTAAATTGAGTAACAAAATATTAGATTTGTATCCTACCAGAAAAAATATTGACCATTATTGCCCTGACAATTCCCAAGTACCATTTGTAACCAAGGAACAGGCAACAAGTTTTATGAAGGGATTAAAGGCATTGGAAATGATTAAGAACGGTGCAAATTTATCCAGAGAAGATGTCGATAAAATACAATTATAAATTTTATGAATATTTATTTGGATGTTGATGGGGTGATTTTGACTAAAGAAGGAAAACTTTCCAAACTCCAGAATTGCACTTGTAATCCACCAGACATATCCCGCGGATCTTTTCCTCATCTTAATTACGGGACTGTTTAAGATTTCGTTTTCTTCAATTTCTTATCCATTTCTTTACTCCAAAATTTTTCTTGATGCCACCAAATTTCTCTTTTATTACGGTGTCTAAGCTATTTTTTTGGTTCTGGTCTGAAGAATCGTAATTTGACTTGAGTAAGTCTTTTAATTTCATAATCCCGTTAGTTGTATTTTCGAGGAAAAGAATTATTTGTCTTTTCTGTTGATCGTTTGCGCCCAAGAAATTGCCAATCCCAATGTCTTCTCTTTCTGACAAAATATCTTTTAGTTTATCTTTGTTTAATTTGGGTAATGTAGATTCAAAACTAAGAAAAGCATCCCAAATATTTTGATCCATGGAGGCAATGAACCACTTAGCAATATAGGTTGATGATCTTGGACCTCTATTGTCCGCAACATAATTTAAATCGTCCACTGTTATGAAGGGGAACTGGTCATACAAAGATAGTTCAGTGCTTTCATCAACATGGTCTATAAGATCGAAAACCTTGTTCACTATTTGCATTCTTTCTTCGGGACTGAGGACCGAAACAACACTTTGTATACTAGGTGCTATTACAGATAAAAGCTGCAATATGTGATTGCTATTATCGCCTTCTAGACTCGCTAAAATCGTCGAGACAAAGGTCTTTTTTGTATTGACGTCTCCCTCAGAGTCTATTATTTGCTGAGCTTTTAGTGCGTGATTGCTTATGTCACCTGTAACCTTAAATGACTGATTAATTTTATCGGACTCTCCAGCACGCATGAATTTCTCGAAAGCTTCGAGGGAAATTCCTCTATCATCGCTTAATCCAATGTCTGCAGCTAATTTGAAAAATGTTGATAGATGTACTTTTAATGTTCCATCCTCAACAAACCTGGGTGTTTCTGGTAAAAATTCCGATAAAAACTGTCGTTGCGTATCAGTAATACTTAATTTTAAGTTAGTTATAATACTCAAAAAGTCTTGACCTTTATCTATCTCCTCTTCGATTTGTTTTGCGATTATTGGCTGCTCAATCATTTTTTCAAATAATGGGTAAGCTTTTTCCTGAATCATAAGGACTCTTATAAGCAACAACTTGTTTTTTAGAGCTTCATCAATTTGATCGATGGCCTCTTTTTCTGCCTTAGTTTTTTTCTTAAGCTGGGCTTCCCTTAGTTCTAAAGACTGGATGTTGAAATTTATAGTCTCAATGAACCTTTCTATAGCTCGAGGATTTAAATTAAAAAAATTAACTAGCCAAGTCGCCAGAACGATTTTTTCTTCATCAGATAGTGGTGACTTGCTAGTTTTATCCCCAATAAAACCTTGTATTTGATTTATAGTTGGCAAAGGTATTCTCCAATATACATTAAATATTTTCTTTAAAAATCGTCTTCCTTCCTCGGAATCTTGTTGTGATTTAGGATCTATAAAACCCTCCAAGATTTTGTGATCACCAGTAACCACAAAGCTTAATTTAGGCTTATCAAAAAAGGTTCTCAGTGCATCGAGCACTTCTCTTGCTATTATGGGAGTTGTTCTATCAAGATCGTCAACAAATACGATTACTTTCTTAGACATTCTGTTTAAAATTTTATCTAGACGCTCATCAAAATAATCAATAGCCGTCATAGTCTTAGTAGTTTTCTGAAAGGCTAAAATATGCAATAGAATAGGAATTAATATAGATGTTGCTATTGGTACTAACAGTGTCTTGTATTGGTCTACAAGGCTTTTAAAGCTTGTATTAAAGTAAAAAAGTACGAAAAAGGTGGAAATTATCAAAAGTGTGGGGATTAATAAGCCTAGATTTATACTAAAAGATGTCTGGTCCCGCTCGAAATCTACTAGATTAACTCTTCTTTTGTGTGGCATAGCAAAGGAAGGTAATTCCTTATTAATTAATCGAATAAAGCGTCTCATAAGGGAAGCCTGATCTCCTGCAAATTTCCACGGACTAAACCAGACAACTGTATAGCCGTCATTTTCGAGCTTTGTTTCCAAGAGCTTTAAAAGGTGAGTTTTCCCTTCGCCCCAATAACCAGAAATACCAAAAATATATGACGAATCACTTTTATTGTATTCAGAATTAATTTTTTGAAAAATCTCTTCCGCAAAGACGTCTCTATCAAATAAATCTTCTATTTTTTTTATCGTTTTAGTCATATAACTTTTAAATTAATCTTCTGTAAATATCCATATTAATTCCTAGCGTAAAATATTGACATTACAGAAACAAATAATGCAACTAGAGCTATAGATATGTTTGCAACAGTAACTCTTGAAGAACTTATTTCGTAAAGCTTTCTGCTACTTGTTTCAACTATTTTGTTTTCCAAAGTTCCCAATAACCTCATTTGATCAGATAAGGCTTCAATTTGTGCTTGCTTCTCACTAATATCTGTTGCAAGCATACAATTTTGAAATTCAGATATATCATCATACAGATCATTCAAACTTAGTTTGACCTGGTTGTACTCATCTAGAATATAATTCAGGCTATTCTTACTTACGTACCAAGATGAACCAGCGACTTCGATTTTGTCGTAGATATTTCGTAGTGAGGCAACTAGTAACAATGAGGAAGCGTATAACTCATTTGACCAATGAAAGTATGCAACATAACTTGTGAATCTCTCAAGTTTTTTAGGATCATGATGGTATTTCTTTGGCCTATCAAAACCATCAATGGCACTCTTTCCCTTCTTCAGACTTTCTATGTAAGCAGAATTAAACGCTTGATTTTTTGTGTAGATACGGATTTTCTTCATACACTATTTGCTTATTAGCCATTAGGAAATATTAGCTTCTCCTTCGACAATTTTTATTTCTTCATCAGTCAAACCATAAAGTTCATAAACCATATGATCGATTTCCTTTTCAATTTTTTCTAGCTCACGCTTCGATGAAACATCTGCTTTGCTTTGTTTATTTGCTAAGACAATGGCTTTATCAACTAAGCTTTCGATCTTAGCAACTTGTTCTAGTCTGGCTTCAGGTATTGGAAATTTCTTAACATAATTATTAATCCATCTTAATGTTCCCATTCCACTTGTTTCAGCGATCGTATTCATATAGAAACGAATTGTATTTGAATTTAGTATTCCCAAAAGGTATTTAGCACTAGTTGAGTTTGGCGGTAATAAGAAATAAGCAGAATTAATTAAATATATTTCATCAGAAACAAAAGCAAATCTCCCTCTGTCGTTCAATTCTATCCAAACAATTTTTTCTTTTTTGAAATCATCAAAAAATGCACACGCTCTCAGATTCCACCAATTTTGACCTTGAGCACCTCTTGACTTAAACTTTGGGCCAAAGCTATCCAAGTAATCATATATTGCTGGATAGTGATTCTTAACATCAATTCCATTTTTAGTTAACAATACATACAAATTAGAAAATTCGTAGCCATATCTATTGATATCTTTCCCTCTTAATATTGGCTTAATTATTTCGGAGCTTTTATTGTCCTTGGAGACAAGTTCGAGTTTTTTTGTTTCGTCTACAATAAAGGCTTCATTTGCTCCAGTCGCTATACCCAGTCTAATCTTTGTATGATGTCGTTCAAGAGTTCTATGTTTATTTTCAATCTTCCTCTTAACGGCTAGTTCCTCCGTTGAAATTAAAGTCCAGGAATCATCATCAAAATCGTCTTGTTGATAATGATAGTGGTGTTCTTCAATAAACTTTCTAAAGTCATCAGATCCTTTAAAAGAACTATTTACTACCGATGCCACAATTTCTTTTTGAGCAGTCTCTTTTTTTGATCCAATTAGTATTGCCGTATTTACAATTGCAGAATCAAAAACTTGATAATCTTCAATATTGATAATGCGATGTATATTATCCTGATTTATAAGTAATTTTCTAAGTGGATGTCCATAATCTGCCCTTAAGTATGAGTTTGAAGTAATATAGCAAAGCAAACCTTGGGAGCTCTGAATATTAATTGCAAGTTCAATAAAATAACAATAAATGTCGGCAAACGCCTGAAATGATTGATATTGGCTTTTGAGATGCTCCTTACCTTCAATTTTATCGTGGCTTATGTACGGCGGGTTGGCAATAACAACATCAAATCCTTCTTTTATCCCGAACATCCACTCTGGATCAAACCATGAAGAAGCTTTATGGTTAAATGGATCCCAGCTAGTGAGTTTCGTGGTTAGGTCTGCGTGACCGCGCCTACCTTCACTGATAAGCCTTTGGAACATCTTGTTTTGAGATTGTACAAACTGAAGCTTGAGCATTTCACGCTCAGATCCAGAGGCATTAAAAAACAAATCTCTAATTTCTTTTAATTCCGAGATACCTTCACTGTCTTCAAAAAGCCCAAACTGTACTTGTTTCCCCGTTGCTGGAAGTCCAATCAAACTGTTGGCTGTAACAAACTTAAAGTCTAAATTGGGAAGTGGTTCTATTCCACGATTCTCTAGTGAATCGTCGATGCGCTCGTCAACTACTAAAGTAAGGAAACATCTGAGGCGAGAAATCTCTGTAGCTATTGGCTGAATATCTATTCCGTAAATATTTTCTCGAATGACACCTAGCTTTCGAATATAGTCAAAGTTTTTATGAGTAAACTCTCGTTCTAATACGCGACGAATCTCTGGAGACGTATGTTGAATTTGTTTTTTGAACCACAATTGCCCATCAGGATCTATTTGCTGGAGAATAAACACCATTTTTTGCAATGCACCAATGGGGAATGCTCCAGATCCACACGCCGGATCAAGAATTTTAATCTTCTCGAGCGCATCTATGGCTTTTTGTTTTTCAGTGTCATTAAGTGGATATTGCGTATCATCGGTCAGGTCGTAACTGATTATTGCTCGCAACTTGCTCTCTTCAATTCCAGTTTTTTGCTTCAAATAGAGAAGTAAGCTTTCATCTACCATGTAGTCAACGATTACACGAGGAGTGTAATAACTACCCGTGCTTTTGCGGGCTGACTCTCCTGTCTCGGGATTTATTTCAGCAAGCAAGTTTTCGAAAATGCGTCCAAGCATTTCGGGGTCAATTGAAATCTCTTCATCATAGCTGGTATTTTCATCGATGGTGAAATTATATGTTTCTAGAATTTCAAAAAAATCATTAATCCACGAGTCTGGAATTATTAAAATGTTATGGAACTGAGACTGAAGATCACTATTCGTTCGCTTATAGAAGTCGTCCTCCTGGGGAGAAAAAAGTCCACCGTTTAAATATGGAACAGAAGAAAATGGTTTTTTTTCGAATTCTTCCCGTCTGGATTTTTCTGGTTTGTTGAGAATCTCAAAGAAAATTGGCTCAAGGATGTTGTGATAATAGTCTTTATGCTCTTGAATAGCATTAGTTGAAAGTAGCTCCTTTGGCATCAATGCCAAACCAGATTCGCTTTTCTTTTCGCGCAAAAACCAACAAAAAATAATTCTGCCTATTAAGCGAACCGTAAACTCGAGATTTATTTGGCTATGATCGACAATAGAAGGGAGTTTTAATAATGCGTCATACTTTTTTTGGTTTTTACCCGTTCCGAGCGATCCACCTACAAGTTTAACGAAGCTTTCAGAAATTTCCTTATAAAACTCTTTATTCACAACTTCGAGTGAAAATCTATTTTTTAGATCGCTTAGGTCTGATACTGAATCTTTTTTAATCAAAAATCTGGTTGGAGTGTTTACTTTTGATTGAGGTCCAAGAACATAAGACTGCCTTTTTGGATTGGAAAGTTTAGTGATAATTTTTCCCTCAGACCATTCCGCCGTGCTGGTTAAAAGTGATAGGCGCCACTTTGAGGATTCTTCAGAATAATAGGCAATAATGGCATTTGGAGTTCCATAGTTTTTAATGAGGTTAAAACTTTCTTTTGCGAGTCCAATTTTTCTTCCCGAAGGATCTTTGGCTGTTTCGATAACAAAAACTCTGATTCCCATAATAGACTCGCCAAGAGTGCTAATAGATTTAACACCACTTAATCCACTGGGAATATCAAGCTTGCGAATATCAACAGAAAATTCAGGAATAAAATTCTCAATCCACTCAGTAAAATTTTGTAAGTAGAATTTTTCGCCTAAATTCATGCCCGCAATTCCTCAGAAAGAACTATTAATTCAGATAGTCCTTCCAATTGATCAACTCTCTTAAGACTTGTTGCTATTGTTTGTTTCGAAACGATGTTTTGAATATCAAGATATGCTTTCTCAAAATCATCCATACTAATTCTACCTATTTGTTTATATTGGCCTTCGCTCAAATCATCATACTCTTTAATAACTTTAATTAAGTCCATCGCATAATCTTTAGATTGAGGATAGTTTTCTATTAATATTTGTAGTGGCTGTAATGCCTTTGCTCTGTTACCACTAATCCTAGGTAGCTTGTGTTTTTCAAATAATTTATCTCGGATAAGAACAAACAATTCATTAAAGCTTGTGTCGGGAGTATTACCCTTTTCTTCTGGTTTAGCAGAAAATAGTGGAAGAACCTTTTCAGCAGCCACTACTTGAGATTCTAAACCCGTCCCTTCTTTAATTGCAAAAACGGCATGATTACCTTTTTTTCCAAAAGCTATACCGCCACTGAACTTCTGATTTTGTCGCATAACACGGCTTCTTGGGCGAATACTTACAGCTTTTTCAATAATTTCATTTGATGTTTGGTCATATATTTCTCGATGAGAGGCATCCCATGATTCAAATTCTGCTTCACTATTTGCTTTAACATACTCATCTTTAAAGAAGCTTTTAAGCTCTTCATCTCCCGTTAGTGTTTTAGTATCACTACCAACCACCGCATTAATTAAAGTCATTTTAAGGGTGCTTATTTGTTGGATTCTTGTTTCAGCCTCTCCTATTGAAGTTGGAAAAAAGTTGTAAACAAAAAGCTTATCAAAGACCTTTTTATTGATACGGTTAATGCGACCAATACGTTGAATTACTCTTGTTGGATTGAAAGGAATGTCATAATTAAAAATTACTCCGGCTCGGTGCAAATTATATCCTTCACTTAATGCGTCTGTGGCGACTAAAACATCGTAGTCGTTAGATTGTAATTCTGACTTAACTCCAGCGTCAAAATTATTGCGAAGTAATTCACGATTCGCTTTTGAAGCATCTTTAGCGGTGTACTTGTATACTCGAGAAATTCCTGCTTTTTTGATTGCTTGCCCTAGATATTCAACTGTGTCTGCATAGGCAGAGAAAATAACTATTTTCCTTTCTGGATCTTCGTCTTGTAACCGTTTTATATTCTCTACTAAATAATCCAGTTTGGGATCTAATTCAGTAATTGCTTTATTTGAACCAAACCATTGGTCTTTGATTGATAAAAGGACTTGAGTATCTGACTCAACATCCTTAATAAAATTACTTTTTAACCAATCCTTTTCAACAAACAATAACTTATATTTGGTATCAGCCTCATTATTAAACTGATCTGCAAACTCGGTAGTGAAATCATCACCTGCATCAGATATAAACGAGTCCGGGTCTGGAATTTTACCCTTTTTTAAGATTGGCACTTTACCTTGATCGTTGTACCAGCGCGCAATCATCTGATTCGAATCTATCATATTCTGTAAGGTAATTCGAAATGCTTCTTTAGAACTTTCAAACCTCATAACAAGTAATCGTTTCATAAAAGAAGCCAAGTTGGTTTGTGCACTTTGTAAGTCGACATCATCAAGATATGCACCGTACTTTTCCATAAATGCTTCTCGCTTATTGTCTAGTATGTATGTGACTGGCTTGTAACGCGCACCCTCAAACCCGTGTTCTTCATTAGTTATAGCTTCAAGAGTATGCAAATATAGATCAAATAAATCACCAAGCTCATATTCTAATAACTCTGGCCCTTCTACTTGCGCAAATGAGATTCCTTGTTTTATGAGGTTGTTCCTATATCTCGTGATTTTTTGAAGATCAAGTCTTGAACGACGAACAATAACTGGCTCTATTAGTCGTCTTAGTTCTTGAGCTATTTCTTGAGCTTCATTATTTATTTCGCTTAAACTCATCTTATTACTACGCATACTAGATCGTAGTTTTTTGTAGCGGTCAATTAACTCACGGAAGCGGAGTGATAAATTATCTACTGAGCGAATAGATGATTGGCCTGGTGTTTGGAATAGTTTAACTAACGCAAAAACATCTTTTGGGTCATTATTAAATGGGGTTGCAGTTAGAATTATGATTTTATTATTTGCATTGCTTCGAGCCAGCGAGTGGAGAAGTGTGTAGTCATCAGTGAGCTCGTTGCGATAGCGATGAGCTTCATCGAGTATTAACAACACAGGTCCAGTGACTTGATCCATACACCACTTATATGCATCGTCTATTTTTCCAGAGCTAAATATTTTTGTACCAGGGAGTCTAAAATGCGCCTGATACTCTTCCCATTGGGTTATTAAATGTGGAGGGCTAATAATAACAACATTAATGTGTTCTTCTTTGGCTATATTGTATGCGATCGCTGAAGCAATAATACTTTTCCCTAGTCCAACAACATCAGCAATAATAACTCCACCATATTGGTCGATTCTATCAACGCCCATTCGAATAGCATCTAGCTGATATTCAAGATCCAAAAATGACTCATCAGTAATTTTTCCCGGAGATTCAATGTCAGTGCTTCTGTCTTTTCCAAATAATTCGTGAAGAACTCGAACATACATTAAATAAGGATTAACAGTAGCATTGATCCAAAGATTCTTTACAATATCTTTAAATTCTTCATTATTGTCGGGTGTGGCAATATCAATATTTTGTGAATCTTTCCACATCGAATCAAATTTTGCGCAACCATCAAGAAATACTTGCTTATCTCTTGAAGAGTCGTTTAATTCGCCCTGTTCAATTAATCCATTATAGGTTAAATTGCTTGATCCCAGAAAACGTGTACCAGGAAAATCACCACCTTGGTTGGAATCGGAGGAATTATAAACAAGATACATCTTACCGTGTTCGTCTGTATCAGTTAGTTTGATTTCAAGTGAACCATCAATAATCTTTTGTTCAAATATTTTGTATGCTTCTTGAGATTCGGGATCATCAAAAACTTGGGTCTCATTAAATAATCGTGTAAATCCTTTAAAATATTCATCTTTTTGCTCTGTTCTACTGGAGTAGGAATCTTGAGGCTGAAACCGATCAAAGTCGACAGATCTACCTGTCTTTTGTTGCATTGCTATTATTTTTGGTACAGCCTCTGGGTCGATTTGTTTGCCCACCAATATTCTTACTTTTTTATCTTTTAAGTGTTTAGCTAACAGTTCAAAACCTGAAAAATAGAAATAGCCGACTTGGATATCAATTTGGTCTGAAGTAGACAACGCATTAATTAAGGCTTGATGCATTGTTTGGTTTTGATTATCAATTAGTGGCATAATTTTTCTTTAATAAATAATTATTCTACGCCTTTTGATTCAGCTCTATAAATGCAGTGTTCACAAGTATGGTCGCTGGCGGGAAGCGTGTCGGATTCTAGACAGTCGCGGGCTTTGAGGAGGGAGTCCTCTACCCAGCTGGCATCTCCAGTATAAGGAAATATTTCCACATCGAATTCTAGTTTGCCATCGAAGGCTTTTCTGTCAGTTCTTCCGTTTGCGTAAACGAAATATCCAATATTGCTAACATCGAATCCGCTGGAGCGAAGGAGCCACTGATAAATTTCGATTTGTCTTTTGTATCCGTCCTTATACGGACCATCCATATCAATGCCTTTTTCAGAGGCGGTGCTTTTGTAATCAACAACATGTAGTTGATTGTCTGGCGTAACCCAAATGTCATCAATTGCACCGGTGACGATAAAATTACTAAGTGGATGGTGGACTTGGATACCTTGAAAGTTCTCGCGCCAAATATCCATTTTGGGATGTTGAAATGGAACGGCGTTAATTTTGTAATGTTCCATCAGTGGATGAGCTGTGCCGTTAGCGCGATGGACATCAAATTCTTTTTTGAATAATGTATCGACTGCGGAGTTGAGAT
>CAZHDZ010000025.1:12079-12846 GCA_964531275.1 uncultured Gammaproteobacteria bacterium | reverse complement strand
TGAATATGAGTAATCTGCCATAAATTTAGTTAAGTATAGGAGTATTATATCATAAAGAAAACGCACCCTAATTATATTAAAGTGCGTTTTGTAGCAAAGTACTAGCTTGGCCATGCAAACGGCATATGTTCATCTCTCCAGTCACCTAACTCGTATGGCTTTGATTTGTCCAGCTCCGGAAATTCGAATGGTTTAAAAGCTTTTTCTGCTCTGCCGTTAACAAGGTCATCGTAATATACTGGAAGAAGCGACCAGTGTGGCAAGTTCTCCACCATCCTCGGTTCAAAATTTTCCAAACCTTTAACTCCTCGTGAGTATAAATCAAGTAGTTCGTTGTAACCGCTGATTGTAAGAGACCTCGGGTTTGCATTCATTGCATCGGCATACCGCTTGAGCTTGATTGCCAACAGACAGAGTTTTATATACGCCTCTTGCTGATAAATAGGATCTGCAAGCTGCTCCGGCTCAAAAGAAAAAACACGCGAAAAATTTGCTCTCTTGTAACATTCCTGATGTTTTAGTTCCTGAGCAGCAAAAATTTCATCAGCTTTCTGTCTTTTTACTGCAAGGTAATTGCTAATAAATGGAATTTTCATTTCTATGTCCTCCAACCAAAATGTAGATAGATTTTTAACTGCCGATATTATATGGTATTTTCCGTATTTTGTCAATAAATCAATACTGGAAGACTTGAATTTTATAATAATTCCAAGTATAATACTGAGGCTAAACTATAACAATATCGATATTGGGGTATCGCCAAGTGG
>CAZHDZ010000025.1:0-12069 GCA_964531275.1 uncultured Gammaproteobacteria bacterium | reverse complement strand
GGCAGCGGCTTTTGGTGCCGCCATTCGTAGGTTCGAATCCTACTACCCCAGCCAACTGGAATGTAGAACCGCGACAGCGCGGTTTTTCGTTTTATCTGTGGCGGAAATGACCTGTTCGCAGGAAGTAGTGAGTTCAGGTAAGTGATATTTAAGTTTTGCGAACCACGGAGTGTATTCAATTTCCAAAGTTTTATCTTTTACGGTCATTTTTCCAAACGCCAGCGTAAATAATTCCTGCTTCTCCTCTTTTGTTGCGTGAGGGAACAGCCGCTTTAATTTACGAGCAAGTTCCATTATGTTTATCCCAAATTCAAAGTAGTCTATTTCTTGCTCTTCCAACTTCTGCAACGCAGCTTGAAGTGTTTGAACCTCTGCTTCAATTTCCTTATTCTTAATTTGATATTCTTCAAGGGGTATAACTCCCTCTAAGCGGTCATTATACGATAAGTCTCGTTTTTCTTTCGCACGTCCGATTTTACGAGCAAGGTCGTTTATCATGGTATCGCGCGTGGCTATTTCAGCTTGGTGGTCTCGCTGCAAGTTTTCTTTAATCGTGTTCAAATCTTTTTCTGATAAACGAATGTTTTCAAAAAATGGGAAAACTTGCTCAACTAACGCGTCTTCTCGTATGGGTATTTTATTCTGCTCGCATAAGCCATGATATGCGCAGCGTCCATACCAATTACCCTTTTTCTCATACCACGAGACTTTATGAGCGCACTTACCGCACTCCACCATGCCTTTGAATAAAGGGTTATGTTTTACATATTTGTCTGGCTTGCCGCCATTGAGCACTTGCTGACAGGCGTCAAATAATTCTTTGCTAATTAAGGGAGTATGCTTGCCTTGGTAAAACTTGTCGTTCCATTTAATCTCGCCATAATAGAACGGGTTGTTGATTATGCGAAATATGTTGCTGGAAGATACCTTTAAGCCATTTACGCTTCGCAAACCGTTTTCATACATTAAACCAGCGAGGTCTTTAATTGAATACAGACCCGTGCTGTATAAATCAAAAATTTGTTTAATAAATATGGAAGACACTTCGTCAGGAACATGGATTTTATGACCTTCGTCTCCCACAGATTTGTAGCCGAGCGAAGGTCGGTAAGGTTTCCAGCCTTGGGTTAATTTTTCTGACTGACCCTTTTTTACTTCCTCGGACAAGTTATTGGTGTAAAATCTCGCTATGGCAACTTTCATATCCCACACCAAGTTCTCGTGGGCACGAGTATTTTTGCTAACGATAAAATTTTCCTTAACGAAATGCACAGCGCGTTCTGAATTGTCCAAGACCCAGTCGCTGATAATTGCCGCGTCTTTAAGATTACGAGTTAGGCGGTCAATTTTTTCGCACAGAATAATCGGCACTTTATTTTTATTGCAGAAGTTCAACATTTCAGAGAAGGTTTTTCTGACATGGCTTTTACTGGCGGTCTCTGAAATAGGATAAACCTTTAAGACATTAAGGTTGTTAGTTCCTGCATATTCTTTAAGCAGTCTTTCTTGGGCAGCCAAAGAATAACCCTCCGCTTGGTCTTTGGAGCTAACGCGACAGTATATTATTGCTTTTTGTTTTTGATTTACCTCGTTGTTCATATGCTTATAAGTTAATGTTATTGTAAATGATTTAATTGGGGTTGTCAGTTCGCAGGTCATTCTGCTTCTTGGCTCGTTTTTCCACAGTAATCAAGATTTCAAATAGTCTCGTTACTTTGGACAGCTCAAAATCGCTCAATGGTGGAGAGTTGGCTTCGTTCTGTATTAAGTTTTTTTGCTCATTTGCCATTGTTAGATTTTATGTTCAATAAAAATTTGATAAATAGGTTCCAAGATTTGCCGAATTTTTTTCGCTGTTTCTTGAATTCCTGCCAGACAGGCTCGTCTATTCTAATGGTTTTGTTTTTGTAATGTTTATCTCTCATAGTATTTGCTATTGCCATGTCTATGCCCCCACCCCCCAGCCGTATTCCTGTCTCTTGCATTACTTGTCTTAATGTTGTTTATATTCGGCGGCGGAGATTACCGCTCCGCTCGGACGCCATAGCCAGCTGGCTATATCACGATTATTTATGCAATTGGACGAGGTTCCCGTATTGGTCTACTTGCCACCTGCCATTTTACGTCCGCAGGCTCTCCTGTATGGGAGTGGGGCGACGCAAGCTGTTAGCTTGCCTTTATCCGCTATATTTAGCGAGCAAGGGTAAACTAAAATCCGCCACGAATTTTTGAGTAGTGCCAGAGGTAAAATGACCCACCCTTCGTAACGGATTTAAGTACCTCTGGCTATCTTGTTAGTTAAAAAAGAACCACACTTATTATCAAGTGTGGTCATTATAAGTTGAGATATTGATTACTGGCACATAAAAATAAGCAGGGGCTTATCCTTCACTATTTATCGCTTTGTAAAACTTCAATATCGTTTGGTAACTCTTGCGAACTTGCAAATCAGTTATAAAATCTTTGCCGTTGAACATTTTCATGACTTGGCTTTCCTTGTTTATTGAGGTTTTTCCGTCGCTTAAAATATAGGCATTATAAATATCAATGTCTCGTAAAAATGTTTTTGAAGATTTGTCGCGCGACTTATCCATCGGAAATTTGCCCATTGCACTTATTTCTTTCCAATGTTTATCAATAAAGCTAATCAGTTCTTCTTTTTTTGTTGTGTTATCAAAAGTAATTTGAACAGTCATTGGCTCATTGGCAACTGTCTCAAAATTACTGTAATCATAATCCAGCTGGTTTGCTGGGTTTCCAAGTTTATCCGTAAATAAGTGAAAGTATTTTTGGAAAAGCGGTTCTGGATAGAGGGAAAAATAAATGTTAGGAAACCCCAAAGTAGGGTCAAAAATAAATCCTTTGAATTGTTTGCCATAGATATTTTTGAACATAAACAGCGGGTAGTAATGACGAAACAAATTTCGTGCAATACGCAGGAAATTGTCTCGTTGATACTTTGAGAGCTTTTTAAGATATTCTGTTTTGGACAATTTTCCCAAGTAGTGCTCCACAACCTGTTCCAATTCAGGGTCAGTGTAATGGAGTTGTTTTAACTTGCTCAACAAATCGTAATAATCATGGCGCAACAACAAGATTTTGAATACATTCAAAAATCTGTTAGATTTCTCATTTTGATACATTAAATATATCTTTCGTTCGGTATCGTTTATTTCTATTGGGATTACCTCTGGCTTCTTCATAAACTGTTATAAATATGGCATAATAATAACATACAACTAAATAAGCTATAAAGCACCTAACCCTATCACTCTGTGGTAGGTATGGTGTGAAAACGCAGTAAACAATAGAGAACCCGTTTTTTGGGCGTTTACTGCGTTGCGTGAGGAAACTCACGTATGGGGCGAAAGCTCCTCCAAGAAGCGGGCTTTTTGTATGCCCGCACAGATAATTAACTTAACAATATGTTTAATTGTGCATGGTGTAAGGAAGAGAGGGATAAACCCGCTTTATACTCAAAAGAACAAGAACCAATATGCGCTCGCTGTGTTGGAAAATATCGGTATGCGTTAGAAATAGGAGTTGCTAAGGGAAAACTGTCCGACCTTACGAAAGAAGAACGACGCAAGGTATCAAAAGAGCTAAGTGGTATAAATGACATTGAGACTTTCCATTCAGCTATGATTATAGTGCACAAACAGGAGCTTTTCGGGATAGTAAAAGTAGCAGCATATTTTATTGCAATAATACTTTTTATCCTATTTGTGTTTATGTTTATTAAACTGACTGCCCATTTTGGAGAGCGAAATTGGTTAGGATATTTAATATCGGTAGGAGTAGGATTTTATTTAATTATTTTAATAACTCGTTTAAGCTGGGTGTTCAAACTCTGGCAAATGGTGCGTAAAATGCAGAGAGGAGGTTATAAGCTATGACAGATAATAAAATTATTTCTATCGCGGGCGTAGATATCACACCTGAACGATTTCCTAAACTGTATAGTTTCGCCCAACATAACCCCGAAGGTTTGGAAGCGCAGCTACGCTCAATAAACAGAGCAAGCGGCGGGAACAGTAATGATTTGACCCAAGACGCAATAAACCTTGAAATGGACTTGCAGCATGGTTAGAGAGCGCATTGGGTCGCATATGGACGCATATGGGCGCAAAATGCACAGCCCGACCCCTGCCTTAGATACCTGAAAGCTCTGTTATAATGACCATATGCACTATACGCTACCAGAAATCAGAATTTCTCACCGCGCCAGTAAAGCTATTCAGCTTTGGATTAAAGGCGGATACAAAAGCAAAGCAGACGCCCTTAGAAAGGCAGGGTACAGTGAAGCTGTGGCAAGGCACCCAGAAAAGGTTTTTGGAAGCAGGGCGGTACGGGAAGCTATGGAAGGCGCAGGTATATTCCAGCAGGTAGAGTTCCTAAACGTACAGCAGGAACAAAAAGAGTTGCATAACAGGGGTATGGTTGCGGTTGAGTTACCGAGCTTGCCGCCGATTTTGAGTTTTTCCAAAGACCAGCTGGAAAACCTGAAAACAGCTCTTGCTGACGTGCCAGACCTCCCACATACGAGTTTTGACGATATCCGACCAGTGCAGGCAGACAGCTGGAAACATGCCAAGGAAACAGACCCTTTTGAAGCAGGAACAGCTAATTTTGAACCCCCAGAACCGAGTTCTTATTCGGCTATGTGATTTTGCTTTGCATAACATAGTAATGTATAATCACTATATTATTGAAGTCGTTAAATTACCATTATAATGGATGATTACTTAACCTTAAAAATTGTCGCAGGGCTTATATTGCTTGGCAGTATGTTCTTATTTTACTACTTAAAAAACATTAAGAAGCCAGAATTATATGCCAAGGTAGCAAAGAAATATGATGACAAACGCGTTGAGTTTTTTGAAAAGGCTAAGGAACTTTATCCGTCAAAACACTTGGTAGCTAACGACAGCGAATGGACAAAAGTTGTAGACCAACAGGTAGAATATTTGGAAACAAAAAGCAAACAATACGCTATTGAATTACACAGAGAATATGACTTATCAGAGACGGACTGGAAACAAATAATAAATCTATCATTATCAAAAGTTTCGGATTAACGCAAAAGAATTTACCAGTTTTTTAGTATAGTAAGCGTAGAATAATTTATGAAACAAATAGCGACAAAAAACAGAAAAATAAGTCTTGAAGAAACCACCTCATTATTAGGGGTGTCTTCCGCGACCGTTAGAAATTGGATACGGCACAATTACCTTGTTCCAGAAGACACAAAAAACCTCTTTTTTGATTATCCGCAAGTAATTGAACTTAAAGATAAAATCAATAATGGTGAAATAGATAGGCTAAATCGTAGAGCTAACAAGCGTAATTCAAATACCTCGTTTATACCAGAAGAATACGCTGATAACCAGAAAGTCGTAGAGTTAGTTGAGCAAATCTTGGCGGTAGCCAATAAAGAGCAGTTAAATCAGAACACGGTAATATATTTTATTGCTCTCATTTTATTAAGAAAAAACGGTAATATTTCTTTTGCTAATGATTTATCCGACTTAAAAATTACAAACCCGATTTTAAGAGAAGAATTAAATTGGTGGGTCAGTGCTGCAAAGAATAATTTGCGACACCATACAGAATTATTAGATTTGGAAATACCAGAAGTTACTGATTTACTCGGACTGATTTATCAGTCGTTAGTAGCCGAAGGCAATAAGGCACAAGCTGGTTCTTACTATACTCCAAAGGTAATTGTTGAGAACATTGTGCAGGAGTACGTAACGGAAACTTCCACTTTTCTTGACCCATGCTGTGGTACTGGGCAATTTTTGCTATGTGCTTCAAGCGTGATAAAAAACCCTTCAAATATTTGGGGATTTGATATTGATGAGGTGGCGGTTAGAATAGCGAGAATTAACCTCATACTTAGATTTCCGGATGATATTTTTTATCCTAATGTTTACCATAGGAATACTCTATTAGAGTTAAATGATAATCAACTGTTTACTACTTTTAATGCTAATTTGCCAGCATTTGATGTAGTTGCTACAAATCCGCCATGGGGAGTACACTTATCAAAATCAGAGACTGGACAATTAAAAAAATTGTTTCCTGATATAAAATCAAACGAAACATTCTCATACTTTATAAAAAAAGGGGTGGAGTTTTTGAAAGAAGGAGGGATTTTAAGTTACATATTACCAGAGGCTATTCTGAATATAAAAACCCATAGAGATATACGGTTCTTTTTACTTAACCAAACCACTTTGAAAAAAATACGTCACTTAAATAGAGTATTTAAGAATGTGTTTACGCCTGTTATCAGAATGGATTTGGCAAAAATTATTCCTTCTGGGGAAGAAAAAATTACTGCCACGAATGGAACCACTCATAAATTAGAGCAAGATAGGCTTAAAAATAATCCCGATTATATTTTTGATGTATTTAACAAGAATGAAGACTGGGCTATTTTTGATAAAGTATATAGCTTGCCTTTTAAGTCATTATCTGGAAATGCTGACTGGGCATTAGGCGTAGTTACTGGGAATAATGAAAAATATTTAGTTGATAATGTCACTATTGAAAATGAGCCTATATTTACAGGGAAGGAAGTTAAAAGGTTTGTGTTTGCTGAACCACGAAAATACATAAAGTTTGTACCAGAGGATTTTCAACAAGTTGCACCAGAACATAAGTATAGGGCGCCAGAAAAGTTGGTGTATAAGTTTATCTCTAAGGAGCTTGTTTTCTCTTATGACGACACGCAAGCCCTAACGCTAAATAGCGCAAATATTCTCATTCCAAAGGTCCCAAATTATCCAGTAAAGACAATACTTGCATTGTTAAACTCTTCGCTTTATCAGTTTTTATATCAGAAAAAGTTTGGAGCTATAAAAATACTAAAAAGCGACTTGGAAAAATTACCTCTCCCCGAAATGAGTGAGACAAAACATGAAAGTATAAAATTGATGATTAACCAGCTTTTGGAAAGAGGTTTGTCAGAGAATAAAAGAATGAGTAGATATCAAGAACTTGACGAGATGATTATGAGTTTGTTTGACTTAAATACCGAAGAGAAAACTTATGTTTTTAACAATATCAAAGTGTCAGTAAAATCATTAAATATAAAATAATCATGGAATTACTAAAAGAGAAACTTAATAAGCTAATTGAAGAACTTTCTGCTGATAAGCAGGAAGCAATTAGAACAAGACTTGATGACCTAATTTCTGTTTATCCTTTTAATGAGTATGAGTATATAATTTCTTCTCTAATGGGCTTTGGGAAAATTACTATGGATGATTACTATGAGATTAGAGACGAGTATATAGCAAGAAATATGTATCTTTATATTTTTGAAATTGGTTCACCAAGAGGGTTTGGAGAGCAGTGGGCACAAGGTCACCTAAAAGAATTGGTGCCTGACCTTATAAAGCCTACAAAAAAATTAGAGGTAAATTATAAGGGTGATTATGACTTTATATTACCCTTAGATGACAATACTATTAGAATAGAAGTGAAGGCTTCCAGAGCTGTAAATGGTAAAAGTGCTGAACCACTATATGTAAAAGCGTTGGCATATGAAAACAAGCACTCTTTTTGGATGAACTTTCAGCAAATAAAACCCGCTCACTGTGATGTTTTTGTTTGGGTCGCTGTTTGGCGAGATGTCATAAAATATTGGGTTCTATCCTCTAAGGAAGTAGAAGCTAACAAATATTATTCAAAAGGGCAGCATAGAGGTAATGTAGGTGAAGGGCAATTACACCTCAAAGAAGATAATATTATGGAGTTCCAAATATATGAGGTGAAGCCTAACGAATTAAAAGAAGCCATAATCCGTGCTTATGAGAGACAAAAAGGGATAGTGGAATAAACAATCCCTATTGCTAATTGCCAGTTTACTATAAAATGATATAATTTTATCGGAGTAGTGAGAGTTGGTGTTTTTTAGCCAGAAGGCTAAGAACAAGGTTGTGCGATAAGTCCGTCTTGTACGGTGAAAAGCAACAGTGGCATACGGGTACACCAAGAGTTCAGCCGAGCATAACAGGAGCAAATTTGAGGGCTGGGAAGCGAAAAAGTTTACTAAAACGCTTGCTGCTCCCACTAAAAACTCCTTTACAGGAGTTTTTTGATACCTTATATTCAAGATTTTAACTATTGACCTTAGAAAAGATAGAAGATAATGTGCGGAGCCTTTTCAATAATTCACCCATTCAGGGATTTGTCGCAAAAATTTAACGCTGGATATAACGACAGTGAAACCAAACCAAGATACAACGTCCGTCCTTCCCAGCCGATACCAGCTATTCTCAATACTGACCCTGACGAAATAGTCCACACGTTTTGGGGTATACAGCCTCCCTTCATTCAAGGTAAGCGGTATCTGATTAACGCAAGAGACGACAGCTTAAATAAACCTACGTGGAATAAATTGCTCCATGAGCAGCGTTGCTTAATACTTGCAGACGGTTTCTTTGAATGGAAGAAGTCAGAAAATGTTAAAACAAAAACTCCATTTTACTTCACTCGCAAGGATAAAGAACCGTTTGCATTTGCTGGGTTGTGGAAGCTGGGTCAAACAGACAGCGGGCAAGAAATCCCACATACAGTCATAATCACTACGGAGCCAAACGAATTGGTAGCAGACGTGCATAATCGTATGCCAGCCATGCTTGACCCCAAAGAAGGGAAACAGTGGCTGAACCCTGATATAAGCCCAGAAGAAGCAAAACAGCTACTAAGACCCTATAACCCCGATAAAATGACCTCCTACGCCATTTCTACGCTCGTAAACAAGCCTACGAATGACATTGAGGAAGTTATTCAGCCAGCCAAAAGCTCGGCTTAGTGGTCAAAATACCACCTGTTAGCTAATTTCACGGGGCGTAAGTGCCAACCTGCGTCATAAATCTTCCAGCAGCACTTTTTGCAGAAGCTATAATATCTCTTTGCCTTGTCAGACATGAGGTGGAAATGGTCTTTACAGGGTTTTTTGCGTGGATAAAAGACTGGAAGTTCGTTAGTCATAAGGTGAACGTTAGTATACCTGCTATTATACAATAAACCCCCTACTGTGTATGATAATTATTAGAAGAGAGCAAAATTTAACCTTAATTAAAATGGATAAAAAAGTTATCTTAGATTATTTCCGTAGCAATTTATTTGAAGCATTTGCCGCATACAACGCTTGGAAGACTTTGGCATTTTCAAAATCCACTGAACTTTTGGGTCAGGAAAAAGCCAATAAGTATGTAAAAATTCAAAATTATCATGCGCAATTTTTCACAATTACCGAAAAATCACTAATGGTCAATTTTATCGTCTCTACACTACATGCCTTTGATAAACATTATAAAGAGCCATATTCCTTGTATCTTTACGACGACGAAAAAACCAAAGAATTTGTTGCTGCTAATAAAGTCATAATTGACGAACTTTTTAGTGTGAGAAATAAAGTGTTGGCACACAGAGACCAAGACGCTCAAAATTATAAAATTCCTTCGGTAGAAAGAATGGATAAATTTTATATAAGTATGTTCAAATTTTATAATGAGCTGACTAACGAATTTGAACGTTCAAGCACAATGTTTGATAATGCGGAGGAAGTAAGTAGAGACATAGAAAACTTATTTATGAACTTAGAGCGCGGCGAGACAATACGCTTAAAAGAAATAGATATTAAATGGCTATGGGAACAGGACGATAAGAAAATTTCTGACATTATTTAATCAATTTATGGAAGTTCAAAATACCCATTTTGTTTATGACGGTGAGAAAATTATAATTTCACCGAATTTGAGTGTAATTGCGAGTTTTCTAATGGAAATTGACGCAGAAATAGTTAAACTATTAGCTAAAAGTCCCGAAAGCGTTCGCGCTAACTCGGTTGCCATATTTTCATATTGGGAAACGTTATTTTGTCTTTTTATCGCTTACGAATTCCAAACTTGGGATAAAAATCAAATAATTGGACACTCACGAAACCACAAAACAAGGAAAACTTTTTATACCAAATATCTACTCAACAGCGAAATTGAGTGGAATAAACTAAACTCCGAACGGTTGAAGCATTTTACGGCTGACCAAATGATAGCTCTGCGGAACTCTCTTACTCATTTTTTCTCGCTGGATAAGCATATTCAGCTTACACATGCTTCTATGGATACAGAGGCACGTGATTTGGAAAAACAGACTGACTATCAGCTAAAATTTCTATCCCCAGAAGACCTATATAAAATGGTAGGTGGGGCAGGAATTTTAATAATAACCGAATGGACAAAAGGATATGATTTGTCCTTAAAAGACCAAAGCTTTGCTTATAAAGAAAAAATGCTGTGTGTAAATCGTTTAGTGCATGAGCATGGTGCCGTTGTAACTGGTAAAGTTAAATCTTAGTATACAGTTAATCCCGCTCTTAGCTTGAATAATCTTTATCTGTGATTTCCCAGTCAACATTCCCATTCAGAGCATATTCTATCGCGCAGCTATACACTTCTAATAAGCTGTAATTGGTAGTTTCGTCGTCAAAAAACGCTTGGGCAACTCTGTTTAATTCAATATCTGATAACATTCTGCCTAAATTAGACATGGCGAATGTTTGAATTTGAATTTCATGGATTATACCGACCATTCTACTGTCTGGAAAGGGCGTAACGAATTCTTTGTTCATGTTTTTCCTTTGTAGTTTATTTAATATATAAGTAACTAAATAGCATTAAAAATGTTTTGCATTCTCAAAACTCGCGATATACTGAAATCACCCAAAGTTCGCAGGTCGTTGATATAAGCCAGCCACGAAACCATCGCGTAAGCGGTGGTTTTTTGTTATTATTATGGTAGTTATCAATTTATGCTATATATTTATGTTTGGATTATTTGGAGGTAAAAAGAAAAAAGAATTAGAAAAGAATAACAAAGCTGAAGAAGCTCAAAGTTATATTAATGAGGTTCAAAAAAATAAGGGATTACCAACAATAACCCCTTCGATATTTTTAGATAAGGGTGAAATCGCTTTTCTAGAAGAACACACCACTCTACTTGAAACGAGGGCTGTTACAAAATATTCAAGTATCGGTGGAGGTGTTGGTTTACGAGTTGCCAAAGGATTGTATATTGGCCAAGGTTCTAGATCGGGTACCTCAGAGAGTACTCAAGAATGGAAAGCTATTGATACAGGTAAGGTTATTATTACAAACCAAAATATAATTTTTGATGGTGAGAAAGAAAATAGAATACTGAAAATAAAAGATATTATGTCGATTAGTGTTTCGTTGGATGCAATCGAAATATCAGCTAAATCAAAAAGTAAATCAATGATATTCAGCGTAGGCAATGGCTATATATGGGGTGCTGTAATTAATATAATTCGGCAAACTGACAATCCATTGAATTTAGAAGGTATAGATTTAGATATAAAATTCCAATAAATATTGAAAACTTTTTAAAATGTAATCCGAGTAATAAAGTAAATCAGCAGAAGCTCTAATACAAATATTACACAAATAAAAAAGACGGGCTAACAAAAGCTCGTCTTTTAATTCCGATTTCCGGAATTATAGATCGTCTGAACCACGCACATGTATAGCAAAGGTTCCTTGATTCAAAAAGAAACATCCGAGAGCTGAACCTGAACACGGTAACTCTTCAACAAAAATTTCTCTGTCCGCCGGCAAATCCTGCAGAACAGTGATTTCGCCAGTTAACATATATTTCTTTATTTCCGATGACTTTCCGCTTTTAACAATAAGAACGGCTCCGTCGCGTTCCAAATTTACCCGGACAATGCTACCGGTTTGAGTTGCTTGATGCAGCCTTTCCTGATTGCCGGTTCGAACCAACATATTAAAAAACCAAAAGCCGCAAGCGATAAGCAAAACAAGTCCAGCTACTATCAGATACGGAAATCTTGGATCTTTTTTCGTATTCATCTTCTATTTTATCCCCCAAATATCGAAGTTTTAGAACTTTACTATTATAGCAAATTTTAAAGATTTTGTCAAGTAAGCAAATCGCCTATTAAAACGATTTTTGTTATAGTTAAAGCATGAAAACCGCAATAATAATCCACGGATATAACGACAAGTCTGAATA
>CAZHDZ010000024.1:0-13249 GCA_964531275.1 uncultured Gammaproteobacteria bacterium | reverse complement strand
TATGCTTATAAAACCCCAATCGACTAATTTCGCAAAAATTAGAGTAATAGGTATCGGTGGCGGCGGATCAAATGCTATTAATTCAATGATCTCCAGTGGTTCAATTCAAGGTGTAGATTTTGTATCAATTAATACTGATGCTCAGGCGTTACTTCTTAATCCTTCCCAAACAAAAATCCAAATAGGTGAACATCTCACAAAAGGTTTAGGCTCTGGTGGAGATCCTGAAATAGGAAAACAAGCAGCTGAGGAATCAGAGCAAAAAATTAAAGACATGTTGGAAGGGTCGGATATGGTATTTATTACTGCGGGTATGGGAGGTGGAACAGGTACAGGAGCAACACCTGTTGTGGCACGTCTAGCGAAAGAGGTAGGTGCTTTGACGGTAGCTGTAGTTACAAAGCCATTTATGTTTGAGGGGACTAGAAGAATGGTGCAGGCAGAAGATGGAATAGAAGAGCTAAAGGATAAAGTAGATACGATGATCGTGATACCAAACCAGCGAATACTTGAAGTTGTAGATCGAAAGCTGACACTTATTGAAGCTTTCAAAGTTGCAGATTCAGTACTTACACAAGGAGTTCAGGGAATATCAGAATTAATTACTGTCCCCGGACTAATTAATGTAGACTTTGCTGATGTAAAGACAATCATGTCTGATGCAGGTTCATCTCTTATGGGAATAGGTACAGGAATTGGTGAGAACAGAGCTCAAGCAGCAGCACGTTCTGCTATCGCATCTCCACTTCTTGAAGTATCTATGCAGGGAGCACGCGGCGTACTCTTCAATATCATAGGAGGTAGTGACCTTACTATGAGTGAGGTGGATGAGGCAGCGAAAATCATCTCAGCAGCAGCAGATCCAGACGCAAATATTATCTTTGGTGCCACCATCGATGAGTCTATGCATGATCAGTTGCGTATTACAGTAGTCGCGACAGGATTTGATAATAATACGACTCGTATGCAGCCATTCATGCAATCACCTCAAGTAAACACCATACAGAATCAGCAGAACACACAAAATCAGAATCCAATTCAGCCACCTCAGCAGAATCAAACTCCATCAGGTATTGGAAATCTTTTTGGTGCGAAACCACAGGAAGATTCGTCAAATCAAAACCAGATTCCAAATCAATCTCAGAAGCCAGAAGGAGAGAAGAAAGAAGAAGACGACTGGGACATCCCCGCATTCCTAAGACAGAGGAATTAGATTTAACACTTCAATTTACTACTAAAGCACCGAAAGGTGCTTTTTAAATGTCTTTAAAGTATCAAAGCTATGAACTGTAAAAAGCGAATTGAGGATGAAAAGCAGAAAATGAACTAAAAGAATGTGGGAAAGAAGAAAAGCTAAGAATAACTCATTTAAGTAATCTTTCCGCATCTTTTAAAATTAAGTCCATGTCTTGTTCTGCCTGTTTAAATTTTGTTTGTCCAATATTTTTTTGAGAATTATAATAATTTAATTTCTTTTTTGATTCTGAAAGATCACAAGTTTGTAAGTCAGAGAAACAAGTACTAACTACAGAATAAGCATTACTACATGAATCTGTGATTATCTGGGATGCAGATAATGTGTCTATACAATTACCAATAGACCTTTTTGCAATAAGTTTAGTATTCCGTAACTCTATTCTGCTGTATCCATAAGTAACTACAGCACCTAATGTAAATGCGATTATTATTAGTAGAATATTATTTAGTTTCATTCTTGTGTCTTTTTACCTTTTTAGGAATAAACGGTCTACCCAATATTATATATAGAATTGTCCTGCGAATTATTTCTAAAGCTGTATTATAAACTATTAAAGTAATTAAAGTATTTTTTATTTGATCTATTTTAGTTGTAACAATATGGATATGGGGAGTTTTTTCTATTGTGAATTCCCTTACATTTTCATTATTAAGCAAATCTGGCTCACCTGCATGACCATATTCGCACTCTGAGTTAACTTGATGTACAAGAAAATCATAAGGTTCTTCGCCTCTTGTCATTATGGGTTTTGAAGTTGGATCGAAAACTTTTCCATTATTACACATGACCTTGTAGGAATATGAAGTGTAAGAATTTGGTGCATTTATAGAATAAACAAAGAAAGTAAATAGAAGTCCAAATAATAGAATAACAACATAAAATACCTTAAATAATCTATATAACATATATTCTTCTTCAATATAGCTTTACTTTAACTAAATTTCAAGCATGAGCTTAAGGCTATTTTATCTATATTTAGACAATTTGTTTTATATTTTTAGCTTAAATTGTCTTTATATGGCGTATTATTCGACTAATCAATTTAGGAAAGATACTGAATAAAATTCAGCATTGACCTGTTTTGATATAGGAATAGTGAATAATTATTCACGGTTGATATAGTTTGATAGTTTACCGATTAAAAAAACTTAATTGTCAATTAAGGATTGATACAGTTTGAAGCTATTCTCTGGTATAATGTAGGAAGCAATTTGAGATTAAAATTGAAATTGAAATTGAAATTGAAATTAATATGGCTCTAATAGATAACAGAAATCAAACCTTACAAGATGCACTAAAGAATGCTCTTCAGTCTGCTGACAGAGTTGATATAGCTGTTGGCTTCTTCTATTTCTCTGGGTTTGAAGCACTTGCCAACGAGTTAAAAGATAAAAAAGTCCGCATATTGGTGGGTCTTGAAGTCGATTCAAGGCTTATCTCTGAAATTTCCCAAAAAGCTAAAGATGGGGATGTTGACCTCTCAAAATATCAAACTAGAGACTCTATCAATTCGAGGACAGTAAGAAAAATGAACTATGTTGATGCTTTCGTTGGATTTATGAACGACAGTGATGTATTTGACTCTGATAAAGCAAACGAACTCTATGATCTTTATGTTCAGAAAATAAATGACGGCTCGTTGGAAATAAGGAAGACAGTTGACGACTACCATGGAAAGTTTTATTTAGTTCACAACAAAAAAGAAGTCGCACAGGGAGGAGATTTTCCGGGAACAGTATTTTTTGGCTCCAGCAATCTGTCTTATCGAGGACTGAGTGGGCAGGGAGAATTAAATCGTTCAAGTAGAGAAAAGGGTGAGTTTAAAGAGTTCGTTGATGAGTTTGAGCAGATGTGGGATAATTCCAAGTCAATTTCCATAGCCGACGCGAACACAAAGGACGATTTTATTAAAGAGATTAAGCCGCGTATTTGGAAGTATGCATTACCAGAGCCGTATCAGATATATATTCGCGTTCTTCATGAGTTGTTTCATCAAGAGGAAGTTGAAACACTTAAAACACCGAAAGCTATCACCAATGGTTTGTTTAACGATCTTGAATATCAAATTGACGCCATAAAAATGGTCATGAACAAGCTTGAGAGATATGATGGCGCTCTTCTTGCGGATGTCGTTGGTTTAGGAAAAAGCATAATCGCTTCAGCAGTTGCACGAAATATGGATATGAAAACTGTAATTATTGCACCTCCCCATCTTAACCCTCAGTGGGAGGACTACAAAGAGCAATTCGGCATTAGAGGTTCAAAGGTATTTAGCTCCGGGAAAATTCAAGAAGTCTATGAAAGATATCATGAGTCAAAAGATCCGATTCTATTCGTTCTAGATGAAGCCCATCGTTATCGCAATGAGGACACAAGTGACTATATGCTTCTGCACCAGGTTTGTCGTAGTAATCCAAAAAACAAAATCCTTCTCCTAACCGCGACACCCTTCAATAACGATCCAAAAGATGTTTTTGCACTGATTAAACTTTTCCAGACACCTGGACAATCCACTATTAGATCTGTGGATAATTTAAGCCTTCGTTATCGGGAGCTTATTCAAAGATATAAGAAACTGCGCAGGAGCATGTCAAAAGATCCCGATCAAAATTTTATTGACAAAGAAGCAAGCGAGATTGCAGCGGAGCAAAGAAGGCTGATTGAACCGATTATTATCAGACGATCACGACTAGATTTGAAATACATAACTCGATACCGAGAGGATTTAGAAAAACAAAATATTGATTTTGCTGAGATACGTGGCCCGGAACTTTTGGAATACGATCTTGGCGGACTTTACTCACTCTACGTTGACACCTTAAATCTCATTACGAAGCCAGAAGATGAGGGCTTTATCGGTGCTCGATATAAACCAACCGACCCCAAATATATGAGCGAAGAAAGCCGTAAAAAGTTTGTGGATAGATATAAATCGGAATTTGATGATATTGAAGACCTGCGAATTGCACAGTCAAACTTATCACAATTTATGAGACGCCTGTTGGTGATGCGTTTTGAAAGTTCCAAAGATGCATTCCGATCTACTTTGGACAAAATGATTAAGTCCAATGAACGAATTGAGAACTGGTGGAATGAAGTTGGCTCCGTACCGATTATGAAGAAAGGATATCTTCCAGATCCGCAAGACTATAACCTTGAGGATGGTGAAGATGGCGATGCCTTTGCAGAAGAATTAGAGTTATTACGAGATAGACAGGGTTTTCTTGAAATAGAAAAGGATTTACTTGACCCCAAGTTTATAGATGACGTCAGGCACGATTCACAGCTACTCAAATCAATTCGTGACGCCTGGTTTAAAGATTCAAAATTCGCCGATCTTGATCCAAAGCTGGATGAAATTGAGGCAAAAATTCAAGGCTTCTTGCAAAATGATCCAAACAAAAAAATAGTTATCTTTTCAAGTTATAAAGATACCGTTGATTATCTACACCGGGAACTTAAAAAAAGAGGATTTAACCGAGTTGCACTATACACAGCATCCGAAGGAACAGATAGTTACAAAAAAGAGATTAAGGCCAATTTTGACGCTTCAATTCCGGATGATCAACAAAAAGATGATTACGATGTGTTGATCGCGACAGATGCTTTAAGCGAAGGCTTTAATCTCCATCGAGCTGGCATAATCATCAACTACGATATTCCTTATAATCCCACCCGTGTTATTCAAAGAGTCGGACGTATTAATCGTATAAACAAAAAGGTATTTGACTATTTAGAAGTTTTTAATTGTTTTCCTACAGTTGTTGGAGAAGAAGCAGTCAGAATTAAAGCTATCTCCACGTTGAAAATTAAGCTAATTAACGATGTAGTTGGATCGGATACCCGGACTCTCACAAAAGATGAAACACCTCAAACCTTTTTTAAAGATGAATTTGAGAGAGTGAAGGAAAAAGATGAACAGCTATCTTGGGACACCATTCATCGTGAGGTATACGAAAAAGCGCTTAAAGATCATGATTTGGTCACCGAAGTACTTAAATTACCAAGGCGAAGCAGAATAAAAAGAACCGGGACGGGGAAGAAAGGTGTTGCAGTTTTTGGCAAGAAAGGATCTAACTCAGTATTTACACTTGGTGAGTCTTCGGAGGAAGTCAAAGTTGTATCCTCTGAAGATGCATTACCATTTTTCCAAGCAAAGCTAGAAGACAAATCTAGTGCTGTGGATGAAGAGTTCACTCAAGTATTTAACTTAGCAAAAGAAAAATTATTTGCGAAACATGAACTTCCTAAAATTCAAGGACGCCGAGCAAATGCAATTCGTGCACTTAAAGTTATTTCCGAAGAGCTTCCTGGCACAAAGAATTATTGTGAAGACATTATTACTATCATCAAAACTCTTGATGATTTAAGTGAGGGTGCGCTTAAAGATATTGCGCAACTTGATCTTAGGAATATTGAAAAAGCTCACAAAATATTACTCGAGACAGTTCCCGAGTCATATATTCGAAATGTCCTTACTCGTGCTAACCGCACGGAGAATGAACATGAACTGCTCTTATTTGCGGAACAATTCGTATGATCAATTTAGACCAAAGATATGTCCGACAAGATTTTATTGATTTCTTACAAGACACTTTTCTTCAAGATTATGTAAGAGATGTCCGCCCCGTTGGCAATGAAGGCCACACTATCCACAAAGCTACAAGTTTAGGACGCAGTGAAGCTTTAGATCTTCAGGTGTTTGAGTTTGAGTATTCTGGATCTGCCAGTAAACGCGTTGCTCTCACAAAAGAAGCTTTTCAAATTATGAAACAGAGCGCGTCTTTTAATGCGTTGGCTGTTTTTTATGGTCAAGATAGTGACGATTGGCGACTCTCGTTCTTGACAGCAAACCCTGAAAGAACAGAAAAAGGGAGAGCGGTACTAGCTTATTCAAATCCCCGTCGTTACTCTTTCTTTTTGGGACCAAATGCAAAAATAAATACACCCAACAGATTTCTTATCAAAGATGGTCAGATCAAAAGCTATGATGATTTACTATCTCGATTTAACGTTGAGATTGTTACTAAGGAATTCTTTGAGAATTACAAAAAGCTTTTTGATCGTTTGCTCGCCTACTTGAATAAAGACCACGCCTTCCAATCCTTTGCTGGTCGTAATGGAGTCTAGACTGCAAATTTCGCTAAGAAGTTACTCGGCCAGATCGTGTTTTTATACTTTCTACAACGCAAGGGTTGGTTAGGTGCAAAGAAGGGTGAGTCTATTTCTACTGGAGACAAAAACTTTCTCCGATCGCTATTCAATAAGAGTGTTGAAAACAAAGCTAATTTTTATAACGATTATCTCGAAAAATTATTTTACGGAGCGTTAAATAAACCAGCCGAGAAAGCTGGTAGCTATTACCGAAGCTATTTTGACTGCCAGATACCCTTTCTTAATGGTGGGCTATTTGAACCGCCACAGAACTATGACTGGGAAGGAGAATTTCTACTGCTTCCTGATAAATTATTTTCAAAAGATCCCAAAAACCCAAGTCACGGCGATGGAATTTTAGATATCTTCGATTTGTACAACTTCACTGTTGATGAGAGTGATTTCCTTGATAAAGAAGTGTCTGTAGACCCTGAAATGCTCGGTAAGGTGTTTGAGAATTTACTCGAAGAGAATTTGCGTAAAGGTAAGGGTACCTATTACACTCCTCGCGAGATCGTTAACTACATGTGTGAAGAGAGTGTAGTAAATTACTTGGCTACGGAAACCGGATTGGCTTTCGAAGATGTTAAAAACAAATATTTTCCCGCCTACAACGTTCTGGGAGATGAAAAGTTCGAGGATAGAGATGTTTCGGTAAGCGAGCAGATCATCAAAAGCCTAAAAAATATCAAAATAGTTGATCCTGCATGTGGATCCGGGGCTTTTTTGGTTGGGATGCTTCAGCAAATCACTCACTTGCGTTACGATCTTGAGGGAAGGTCAAAACTTTTGGGTAGACGCGGCACAACTTCTTCAGAATACGAAATCAAAAAGCAAACAATACAAAACTGCATTTATGGTGTAGATATTGATCCAGGAGCAGTAGATATAGCTAAGCTACGACTATGGCTTTCCTTGGTTGTTGATTATGATCTTGAGGAAATCGAACCACTACCAAACCTGGACTATAAGATCATGCAGGGCAATTCGCTTCTTGAAGAATTGGTGCTGGGAGATACAACAGTTAAGCTCTATGACCAGCAAATCATCCAAAAAGCTCTTGGATCGAAGAAAATGAAGACTCTTTTTGAACAAGAGTCTCAGGTTAGTTTGTTTGATGGTGAGAACGATAAGGTTCTTAAAACAATGAGAGCCTTACAACTAAAATACTTCAGCACAAGTGATAGTGAAAGTAAGAAAAAAATTCGAGATCAAATTGACAAAATAGAACATGACTTGATTGACGTAAGCATCAGAGCGGAGACAGAACAATTAAGCGCACAGCGACTCAATATAAGAACAATTCCAGGAATTGGATTACTCCCTAATGACGCGAAAAGACTGATGAATATATCTTCAAAAGAGAGTCAAATCATGACCGTGCTTGATGAGTTAAAAAAGACCGGTACAAAACCATTCTTCCTATGGCATCTCCATTTCACGGATGTATTTGAAGAAAAAGGAGGATTCGATGTAGTAATAGCAAATCCGCCATACGTAAGAGCTGATACTAAAGATCCGAATTATCAGACCTTTAGACGCGCTTTAGAAAAAACTGGTAGATTCATTTCTTTGTATGAAAAATGGGATTTATTTATTCCATTTATAGAGTGGGGACTTGTCTTAGCAAATGACAAGGGCTTTTTGTCTTATATCGTATCTAATGCGGTCTGTACATCCAAGTATGCTTTTAAGCTTCTTGATCTAATCCAAGAAAAATATTATTTAAGATCTATTGATTACTTCGAAGATATGCAAGTCTTTGATGCTGGTGTTGTACCTGTTGTAATAATGATAAGCAAAACTAAATCGTTTAAGGAGACACACAAGCTCATCAGAAACGCTAAATTTGAAAATATCGGTAAAGAGCAAAATATTGAAATTGATGGTTTTAAAAAACTGGGAAGAAATGGTTTTAAAAAAGACTATAGTGAATTATTAGTAGATGTACCGTCAATAAGACTAGGAGATATTTGTTATATAAGTAAAGGGATGGTTTTAAATTCCGACGAAAATTCAGATAAGGGAGGATTTGCAAAAGACGATTTAATATCTTCGATAAAAACAGAACTAAATTCAAAACCTTATATAGAAGGAAAATATCTCAAAAAATACTTAATTGAAAAAAGGTTATTTCTTGAATGGAATACTGATAGGGTTCCAGGAAAACTAAGCAGAGCAACCTTCCCAGAAATGTACGAAATACCCAAGATAATGAGAGGAAGAGTTACTGATGGTACATATGATGATACTGGTTTGGTTTGTAATGACAGCATTATACTTTATGTCAGATTTTGTAACTTGTCTAACATAGATAACAAAAGTATATCCGGAAGTATAAAAAAATTTAATTCCTTGACAAGAGCAGAAGTTGAAAAAATATCGCAACGATTCGATTTGAAATATTTACTAGCTATCATCAATTCAAGATTTGCGAATTTCTACTTGAATAACAATAGAAGGCATAGGCTAGAAAACTATTTTTATCCCGATGATTTTAGAAATTTACCAATAGCTGATATTTCAGAACAACAACAAAAAGCGTATGTTGATTTGGTAAACACTATTCTTGAGATTACCAAAGCTGAGGATTTTACACAAAATAGAGTGAAACAGTCTAATGTTCACAAATACGAGATACAAATTGATCAATTAGTCTATAAACTCTACGATCTATCCCCGGAGGAGATAAGGGTTGTGGAGCATATTTAATAAAGTGTATGAAATTACAAAGACTTTCGATTGATCATTATAGATCTATTAAAAATGTAGAAATAACATTTCCAGAAAATTGCCCATTAGTTCTTTTTGGCTCTAACAACGCTGGTAAATCCAACATTCTCAAGGCAATAGAATGCTTGCTTGGAGAGAAATATGCAAGCTACATAGATTTTGACGATAGCGATTTCTTCGAAAGAGATAGAAGTAGTTTTCCAAACATTTCATTAACAGCAGAATTTGATGAAAACTTCTACAGGAATGATAAATATAGAAAATATTCAAATAAAATTTGTTTTAGTACAAACTTCAATACAGGCGAAGTAATAGAAAATACATTTCATTTCGATGGTGGAGAAAAAATGTATTTAAGTAATGAAGATCGTGTACGGTGTCAATTTGTTTTAGTAGATGCAACTAGAGATATTTCTCGGCAATTAAGTTACTACAGTCAATATAGTATTTTAAGCAGAATGTCAAAACAGATGCATAGTGTTCTGGTGCAATCAGCAAAAGATGAATTAGATAGAAGTTTTCAAGATATCAAAACGATATTTGAGAAGGTCCCTGAATATAAACAATTTTATGAACGTCTTCAGCATTCTTTTTCAAGTAATATTGAAGGTTTTGAACATAAGCTAGAAATCGATCTTTCTGCATATGATCCTAATAACTATTTTAACGCCCTTAGAATTATTGCAAAAGAAAATGGAAGTGTACGTTCGTTTAATGAGTTCGGTACGGGAGAACAACAAATCCTTCTAATGGCTTTTATAAAAGCATATGCAGAAACTTTTAAGGGAGAGTATTTTGTTTTGGGTATTGAGGAACCAGAAGCGCATCTACATCCTCTTGCTCAGAAGTGGTTAGCAAAAAACATAGAAAATCTCTGTAAAAATGGCGTTCAAACTATTATTACCACTCATTCTCCCGAATTTTTAAATATCGAAAATCTTGAAGGATTTATTAGGGTATATAAAGAAGATGGGGTTACAAAAGTAGTACAGCATAACGCAAAATCCCTATCAGAAAAATGTATTGAACTTGGAGCAAACCCAGATAAAACAACGGAAGAAACAATATTGAAATTTTATAGAACAAATACTTTTTATGATCAGTTAAAAGGATTCTTTGCAAGGAAAGTAATACTAGTCGAAGGATCAACGGAAATGTTTTCACTAGCTAATTATTTTTTAAACATGGGTTATGATTTAATTAAAGAAGGAGTTGAAATTGTAGATTGTAGGGGAAAAAGTCAAATAGCAAGAAATTATAGACTCTTTACCACTTATGGATATGACTGCTTCTGTTTATTTGACGCTGATGCAAGTGATGATGAAAAAAAGAGAGCAAATGAAGAATTAAGCAAAATTTTTAAATTCGATACTCAAGATATGATTACTGATGAAGCAATGTTCACTACTAAAAACACAAAGGCTTATGGATATTTCGGTAAAGATTACGAAAGTTATCTAAGAAAAAACGTTGAACGCTATAAAGAAAAGGAAGCAGAGATTTCTGGAAGTAAGGTTTTGATTGCAAAAATAATATCCGAGGATAATAAAGATTATAAGCCTCCATTCATTGAAGCTATAGCAATTTTTTTAAACTTATATAAGTTGACGCAGTCAAAAGATGAGTTAGGGATTAAAGTTAATGAGGAAGTTCCTGATTTAATTAATCAGAAAAACTCAGATGATATTCCTTTTTAAGATAATATGTCTCAATATTACAATCCAAATCGAAAGAGAAATATATATGATCCTAACTCTTCGGAAGTGTTTCGCTTGAGCAGAGGGAAGATTGATAATTTCATCAATTGTCCGAGATGTTTTTATATGGATCGTAGACTTGGGGTTGCTCAACCTCCTGGATATCCATTCTCGCTCAATTCTGCAGTTGATAAGCTCCTAAAGAAAGAATTTGATGTCCATAGGGCAAATGGTACAAGGCATCCTTTAATGGATACATATGGAATAGATGCTATTCCTCTTGCTCATGAAAAGATTGACGAATGGAGGGACTCACTGCGTGCTGGTATTGCTTTTAAAATAGACGGAGCAAATATATTAGTAACTGGCGGAGTTGATGATGTTTGGATTGACCCTGCGGGTAATTACATAATAGTTGATTATAAGGCTACTTCTAAGGATGCAGAGGTTACTCTTGATGCAGATTGGCAAATTGGTTATAAGCGTCAAATGGAAATATATCAATGGCTTTTTAGGCAAAATGGATTTAAGGTGTTAGATACTGGTTATTTTGTTTACTGTAATGGAAACACTGACAAAGAAGCCTTTGATGGAAAGCTGGAATTTGAAATAAAGGTTATTCCATATGAAGGTAATACTTCTTGGGTTGAGACGACAATACATGATGCAATCGAATGTTTGAAATCTGATGAGTTGCCACCAAGTGGAGAGGACTGTGACTACTGTAAATATCGACATGCTACCGCTCAATATGAATAAAAACAAAAAGAGTATAGTGTTATTAATTTTGGGAATATTGATTGGATTTGTACTTTCTAATATCTACGGAAAGGGAGGTAATCAAGCAGTATCCATTAATGATATTAATGCTCCGATTACAAGAATAGTAAAAGAAGAGGAGGATGTGTGTCCAATAAATAATAATGCCCTGTCTGAAAATGCTATAGCAACCTTCTTGCCGGTGATTATAAACAATGGAGCAACTTTCGAACATGAAGCTCTAGGAAAGGAATTTGATCTGCTTGAATTCAGTAAAGGTTTATATAACTATGAAACTGGTAAGGATAATTCAACCGAACAGTACCCATGGTATATCGAGGATATTGATACTTTTGCTTCGCTTGGCATGTTAAAAGTTTATTATGGAAATACTGCCATGAACCATACACCTCATATAGCATACATAGTCAAAGATAATAAGATAATTTTTGTTGCTAGTGGTGCAAATATTCAGATAGAGCGATCCAATCCTAACGGATTAGAAATTACAGAAACACTGGATTGGAATAAAGGTAAGTATAAAAGAACAAAGTTTGATTATGTCGGTGGTAAATTCACACCTAAATGGTATCAGATTTCATGTCAAGTAGAATAAAATACTTATCAATATGAAAAAAAATATAATTAGACTACCAATACTAAAATTTATAGTTGTAGTTATTATCTTCGCTATAATTTTGTTATCTGCTTTCTATTTCTATAAAAGTAATAAAGATAATTGTGTTAATCCTTTTGAAGTAAAGGACTTTACATCAGGAAAAGAAGCAGTAAGGATTTGCAACGATGTCCTATTTAGGGGATCTACGAAAGTTGTAGGGAAAGATGAATACCCTGATTTATTTGAGTTTTTACTTAACGAGGATAGTAAGCCAGACGAGGTAAAGCAATATGTTAGAGTTTTTGAAAAAGATAAGCATGAATATGTTTCAGTCAAATCAATAATTGACTACACTTCTTGGCATAATAGTTCAATTGGAATTTATGTAAAGGAAGACAAAGAGTATAAGTTAATATTTAAAAAATCATTCGATGATAATCAAGGGAGATGGGTAAATATTGAATTTGGAGAAGATTATACATCTCGTGACCCTTACTTTAATTTAACTTCTACTGGGGAGGGAGTATCAATCTCAGGTGACTTAGGTTATTTAGGATGTTTGGGATGCCGTTTGTTGTGGTGGGACTATTATGTTTGGGATGCAGGCAAGAAAACATTCGTATTGGCTAATAACAAATATCCCGAGAACTTTAAGAGATTATTGGAAGACTACGAAGAAAAGGATAAAACAACTTGCTTTGATCAAGAAAAAGTTTCAGAAAGCATATCCGATCTATACCTAATTAGGAAAGACAAGGATAAAATATGTGCTGATGACGCTATTGAACCAGCTACAACTATTAGTCAGGCAGAAATGTTACTAAAGGCCAAAGAAGCAATTAGACGGATAATCAACGGAGAAAATATTCCAATGTCTAAAGTTGATGAAGTCAAAATAAATCTATAAGACATATCTTCAATAAACCTGAATAATTATTCAGGTTTCAATTCACTTCAGTTCAATTCAATCCCACCTTGCCTTCTAAATCCGTAGGAAATATAATAAGAATGTACTTTAACCTTAAAAAG
>CAZHDZ010000023.1:0-14697 GCA_964531275.1 uncultured Gammaproteobacteria bacterium | reverse complement strand
TGATCTGGAATGTGAATTTCCTACGAGTAACAACAGTTAATTTTGGTGGCTATAGCTCAATTGGTTAGAGCGCCAGTTTGTGGAACTGGAGGTCGGCGGTTCAAGTCCGCTTAGCCACCCAAAACATTAATACTCGGACCCGAAAAGGCTATTTGGGCTGATATAACAGGCAATTCAGGAGTTCGAGCCAAAATATCTTCATCAAGCTCTTCAGTAGCCCTTATGATTAATTCAAATGGTTTTCGAATCTCAATTGCCAGTTTTTTATCTTTTATCACTAAGTTCGAGCCAATTGTACGAAGTATCGTTTTTCGTTGCTCAATAGTTCCATTTGCAAAACGTTCTTTTATATCTTTAACAAAGTCGAAAGTATTGATTGTTAATCTGTTCCAGTTGTCTGCATGGTTATCTATTTTTTCAAGTTGTTCTGAAAGTTTTTTCTTTTCCAATTCAAGCTCTTCTTTTTTGTTTTTACCTTCCTCAACGCTAAGCAACCCATTCAGTACTAAATCTACTATTCTGTCTAGTTTTCTCAATGTTTCTTCATAAGTCTTTTCAACATTCTTGTATTTTGCTTTACGAACATCAATTTGACTCTTATGTATTTCGTTTAACCATTTGATGGCCCATTCAACAATTTTTGGAGATAGCTGAAGTCCATCAAGATACGTTTTAACCTGACTTTCGAGTTCTGTAGCATTTACATAAGGCTGTTTACATTTTTCGCCGTTTTTCTTCTTCGTACATCTGTAGTAAACGAAAGTTTGAGAGGTTCCATTTTTGTAGTTTTTTATTTTTACTTCAGAAGTGATACTCATTCCACACTCACCACACTTCATAAGGCCAGTTAATAAACCATGATGAATCTGACCTCTAGGACGTGTTCTACGAGATAATATATCTTGGATAAGGTCAAACTCTTCATCGAGTAACATTCTTTTATGTATACCATTGGTATAAAGCTGCTGAGCATAAATGAATCTTATTCCGGTATAGAAAGGGTTTCTAAGCATTTCATACAATTGAGTATGAGAAACTATTTTACCTCTATTACTTTTAATACCCATTTCTTCAGCCTTTACATGGAGCGCCTGAACAGAATAGTTACCCGTCATGAATATGTCGAATAATTGCCTTACCAGGGTAAATTGATTAGGATGTGGAATAATATCTTTCTCTCCTTGTCTTTTTGTAACATCGTTAATATATCCTGGTGGAGCTAGAATAGGCGCAATACCTTTATCAATTTTATTTTTGACTCCTCGTGCAGTATCTTCTCTTAAGTCTCGTATAAATCTTTGCGCCTGTGCACCTTCAACAGCCATAGCGAAATCACTATCTGCTTCATAATACGTTTTAGATGGAGTTACTATTTCAAGAATTCTTCCATCAGATAACATCTGTCTAATTTTTCCCTCATCTTCTGGATTTCTAAAAAGCCTATTGAGTTTCCACACAATTATTCCTTTGATGTCGCCTCTTTCATTTATTTCATCTAACATCCTATTGAACTCTGGTCTTCCCGGGGATTTAGCAGAGCGGGATTCTGTGAAAGGTTTTAATTTCAACTTGAGGCTTCTCAGCGAACTAACTTCTTCTAAAACCTTTAGTTGGTCGTTTATTGATTCGACCTGTCTATCCTCTGATTCTGAGGATTTACGAGCATACTCAACATAATATTTCTTCTCTAGCTTTGGCGCTGTAGTTTTCATCTCTAAATCACTAAGTTTTATCTTCCCGCTCCTTCCCGCTTTCTGTCAAGGCGCCAAATAAATTTAACAAACTAATCGTTTGTTCCGTGGCCTCATCATCAGATAAATATATATGTTCATCTGCAAGGAGTTCTTTTAATTCTATTGTTGCCCCTACAATTATTGATTTTGTATCCATATCTGCTCTAAGGATACTTAAAATGAAGTTCAAAAAATAAAACAGTAGATGAGGGCAACAAGTGTTGCTATTGCTTAGTGTTTTTGGGGAACTTTCTATTTAACTTCTCTTCAGCTCGGGTTACATCTTTTTTTAAAATTATTTCTAAACTTTTTTCAAATCTAGTCCTCTCTATAGAAATGATGTAGTATTCAGGACTAAAGGACAACTTATCGCCAAATTCTTGTTCTACCTTCCTAGCAATCTCTGAGTCTTTATTTCCTTCTCTCTTCAATTCAAGTATTCGTTTTTTTACTTGAATATTTTCTAATTTAATTTGAGGCAGTCCAGGAAGTGTGGTTAAAATATCTTTAATTTGAACTCCGTTCAAGTCTATGTATTTTTTCAATTCTCGAATAGAAATATTTTCATTTACTTTTATTATTAAGGAATCGTTATCTTTTGATAATTCAACTATTGGAAATCTGTTTTTTCCATCAGCTCTTGCCACACCAAAATAGATAATGCCTGTAAGTATCAGTAGCCAGTTTCTGGGTAGGTTATATAAACCCCTGATAGCCGTTGTAATTTTTATTAATCTTATTTCTCGAGATTCTGAGTTCTCATCTGTTAATTTATGACCATTCTGAATATTAAAACCCTCTTGAGGAATTTTTAATACTTCTCTAGATTGTATTATAATATGTTCGAAAACCTTATCCTCTTCGAGTAGTTGTAAGAATTTGTATTCGTCTTTTGTAAATTTATTTTTTTCCGTTTCAATAATATCTATTTTCATTCATGAGTATTCTATCAAAAGTATGTTGCTATGTAAGCAAGAGGGTTGTTTATCAGGATTAAACTGGAATTTCAGAGCAAGAGAAGGTCAGTCCCCCTAGCGGAAGATACAAATTCATCTTCAGTACTCCGTTTTATCTCGGTAAAGATTAAGCTCGCTGTAAACTAAAACCTCATCGGTGGCCTCTCTATGACCCTAAAGGAAAACGTTTTGCGTAGAATGCCTTATACAAGGCCGTCATTGGACTCTACAACGTTGTCAGATGACAGACGCGTGAACATCTGACTATTCTCTTGTTTTTACTGCCCTCGCTACAGTGCCGAAGCCAATGCACAAATTTCTTTATGCACTCATTTCGACGCTGTCGTGAGGCTCTAAGACCTAGGGACGCCAAGTCCCTACTGCTGGCATTGTGCCAGGGTACATGTTTCTTCGATTTACAGCCCAACATGCGTGAATTTACACTTACTTTAGCTCTTATTTAACTCAAGTCTCTATTCCTTACTCATACAAACCTCAATTAATTTTTTAATTCTTGGCGCTACCCATTCCATATCATCCGCCCACTTACATAGTGGCAAATCTGTTCCCTCACCAATTAAATCTCCTACAATATCAACAGCTTTATTAGCTTTAGCTTTAGTTATTTTTAATTCGCTTATTAGATAATCTTCTAAACCAATTCTTAAAGCCTTTTCAAAAGTACATTTTGTCATTATTTTCACCTCCTTTCACCACAAAAAAAGCAACCAAACACGAAAACAAACTCTTGTCTCGTACTCAGTTGCTATTAACAACTACTCTTAAACACAAAAAACCGCTTATGAAAGTCTGGCAAGTTGCGTTACGACTTTTGGCAAAGTTTTATCCTTACCAAACTTTCAAAAACGGTCTTCTGGTTCGTAACGCTTACTATGCCAACCTATCATTAACCATATTCAACTAAAAACATTTTGTCAAGAAGTCAAAATAAAGCACACAAAATGTACTCTTTTGTTGAGGTTTATTGAGGCTGTGTGGGTGCCAAAATATAACTATTTACTAACTATAAAACTGAAGGACTTATAATAATTAAAATGGAATGAGTTCGTTTGCTTTCATTTTTAAGGCTTTTGCTATTTTCTGTACCACATCTAAGGTTGGCTGCCTTCTTCCTTGCTCGATGTGACCCATGTGCGTTCTGGATATATCAGCCATCTCTGCCAGCTTCTCTTGAGTTATGCCTTTCTCTTGTCTGGCTTTCTGTATCTTTCTTCCCAACTTTTCATAAATTTTAGGAGTTTTGCTCATGAGTCAATTTTGATAGCTCACAGCTATTAACTCCACTAGCTCTGAGCGAGCATTTGGCCTTAATTCCTATTGAATAATCATCTCTTCCAGGTTATTATGTTTCTATACTATCTATGAAAATTGATAAACAAGACGAAATTATAATGGGAATATTCTTCTTTGGAGGCTTAGCGCTATGTGCCTACACTTTACGAAGCACTGACGGCATATTATCCATACTTGGGATTGGAATGTTATTTTTATCTGCATTTCTAGGAGGAAAAAAGGAGGGTCATAATGATTTCAACAAAATGCACTACACTGCTCTGGAACAAGAAGCTAAGAAAAGAAGAAATAAAGATGAAGAGTTATCTAGAAAAGTAAAAAAGGACATAGAGGAAATGGAAAGGGAAGAACAAAACAAGAATAATGAATAACCAAAGAGTAATTGTCATTGCCATAATATGTATTCTTGCAAGTTCAGTTATTACATATGCGTATACGAGGAATGAAATTAACTCACAAAAAAAACTAACCAAAAGAATACTCACGAATGCAGTAAAAAGCATGGAATCCTCAAAGGAAATTTCTGATTCATGTACTCTAGCCTACAAAACAGCAACAGCTTGCGTTTCAAACCTCAACACATGCGATATTGAAGCTGAAGCAAAAAAACTAGATGAATTTAACTACAGAAGAGGTCAAGCGGAGGAAATCATTGATTGGATGGGTGAAGATATGAAAGAAATCATTTTAGAAGTTAAAGCATCACAGTAGCTTATGGGAAGAAAAAGTAATTTAAAAGCTCAAATGGATAGAATAGTTTTTTTAGTTATTATGGAAAATTTTGTAACAGCATCGTTTGTTCAAAGAAAGCTCGGAATAACCTACTCTAGTGCTCAGGAGATTTTAAAGAATCTGGCACAAATGCAATATATTGAAGCATATAAACCATTTAAAAAACTTAAGGTATTAAAACACAGCTTTATACAATGAAAAAAAGACTACTCGGCTTATTCAATACTAAAAAGCTAACCCCGGAACAAATTTATGAAAGAATCATGCAAGCTCTTGAAAAAAGTGAAAGAATGGATTTATTAGCAATGGCTAAAGCCAGAGGAAAAGCAAAGAAAAAAGAATAGAATGAATATAAACACAATTAACTAAACTTTGGTTAATTCCTCGAATTATCCTGCTATTTATCAGTAACTTAGCTTTTGTGTAATTGATAACACAGCCGTATTTAAACTATAATGAGCTTGTAGTTAGTACAATAAAGTTATGTCTGAAGAGAACAAAAAATTATTAGAGAAACAACTGTGGGCTGTAGCAAATGTGCTAAGAGGCAAAATGAATGCTGATGAGTACAAGAACTATATTCTTGGTTTCATCTTCTATAAATATCTATCCGAAAAGCTAGAAAAATATATTGATGAAAAACTTCTTTCAAGGGAAGATTTTAGTTTTGCTGAATTAAATGTTGACACTAATGAAGGAAAAGCCATTATAGAAGAGGTAAAAAATGCCTGCGTAGGGCATCTTGGATTTTTCCTAAAACCAAAAGAACTATTTTCATACCTTGTTAAAAAAGGAAATGGTGAAGTTAAAGGACAAGAAACTTTTATATTAGAAGAACTTAAAAACGTCTTGAACGCTATAGAACAGACGTCTATGGGCACAGCCAGCGAAGATGACTTTAAGGGTTTATTTGACGATGTAGATTTAACTAGCTCAAAGCTAGGCAAGACAGAGAGCAAGAAGAATGAAGTTATTGTTCAAGTGCTTACCTTACTCAGTGGAATAGACTTCCAGCTTGAAGACTCAAAGAGCGATTTGCTTGGTGATGCTTACGAATATTTAATTGGTGAATTTGCGGCTGGTGCCGGGAAAAAAGGAGGAGAATTTTATACTCCTTCTCAAGTATCAAAACTACTTGCTCAAATAGTAACGCAAGGGAAAGCTCGCTTGAAGTCCGTCTATGACCCTACATGTGGCTCTGGTTCACTTTTGCTCCGTATTGGAGATTATGCTGATGTAAATATGTATCTAGGTCAAGAGCTTAATCCTACTACATATAATCTTGCTAGAATGAACATGATACTTCATGGTGTTCATTTTGACCATTTTAGTATTCGCCAGGGAGATACTTTAGTAGATGACATGCATGTAGACCTCCAAGCCGAGGCGGTTATAGCAAATCCCCCGTTCTCTGCTGAATGGAAAAGCGATAGCGACCCTGTGTTAGTGCAGGATGAAAGATATTCACAATATGGTAGATTGGCACCCAAAAGCTATGCTGATTATGCCTTTGTTACGCACATGTTGCACCACCTTTCAGATAATGGAGTAATGGCAGTTGTTTTACCACATGGAGCATTATTTCGTAAAGGTGCCGAAAAAGATATTAGAAAGTATTTAATAGAGAATAAAAATTACTTAGACTCAGTAATCGGATTACCAGAGAATTTATTTTATGGCACAGATATTCCAACCTCTATTCTAGTCTTCAAAAAGTGTCGAAATGAAGATGATGAAATTTTGTTTATAGACGCATCTAGTGAATTTGAAAAGGGAAAAAATCAAAATAGACTAACTGAAAAAAATATTCAAAGAATATTTGAGACATATCAGGACAGAAAGGAAATAGAAAAGTATTCACATAAAGCATCACTCGAAGAAGTAAAAGAAAACGAATATAACTTGAATATTGCCCGATATGTTGACACTTTTATTGAAGAGCCTGAAATCAATATTGAAGATGTTGCTAAGTCCCTCCGCACCCTTAATACACAAGAGGCTGACGTATTAAGCAGATTGTCTAATTTTTGCGAGGAATTATCAATAGATAAACCTTATTAATTTTTATATGAATAACTCACCTACACTTAGATTTAAAGGGTTCAATGCAAATTGGGAACTAAAGAAATTAAACACAATCCTGACTGAAAGCAAAATTACAGGAAATAATGGAGCAAATGCGCGTAAGCTAACTGTAAAATTGTGGGGTAAGGGCGTGTATCCCAAAGACGACACTGGTAGTGAAAATACAAACTACTTTAAGAGAAGCGCAGGACAAATTATTTATAGTAAGTTAGATTTCTTAAATTGCGCCTTTGGAATAATTCCTGACAGTTTAGATGGGTATGAATCAACAGTTGATTTACCCGCATTTGATGTTAAAAACCAGTACGACTCAAGATTTATATTAGAAAAAATTAAACAGAGAAATTTTTATATTAAATTTGGAGAACAAGCGGACGGAAGCAGAAAAGCTAGACGTGTGCACGCTGATACTTTTTTGAATTTTGAAATTTATATTCCTCAATTGGATGAGCAACAAAGAATAGCAGACTTTACGTCGAGCATTGATTCATTGATAGAAATATTGTATTTAAAAAAGAAAAGTATAGTTGAATATAAAAATATTGTTAGGCAGAAAATTTTTTCTCAGCAATTACGCTTAAAAGATGAATATGGTAAAAATTTTCCAGACTGGGAAGAAAGAAAATTAGTTGATGTGCTCGTTGAAAGAAAAGAGCGAAATTTAGAAGGTATATATAATGAAGTTTTTTCAGTAGCAAAAGAAAAAGGTGTAGTAAATCAAATTGAACATTTAGGCAGGTCGTATGCCGCAGAGAATTTATTAAACTATAAAGTTACACATCCATATGATGTGCTATATACAAAAAGCCCAACTGCTAGTTTTCCTTATGGAATTATTAAGCAAAATAAGACAGGAAGGGTCGGACTTGTATCCACCTTATACGCCGTTTATATTCCAGATAATAAATACTTAGGTTCAATACTTCATGAATACTTCTCTTCTTGGATTAATACTTACAATTACTTAAATCCTATTGTGCATAAAGGAGCTAAGAACACAATCAATATTGGAAATGAAGATTTTTTGAAAGGTAGGAAAATAAAACTTCCTACTTCTCAAACAGAGCAGCAAAAAATTTCTTCCCTGTTCTCCAGCTTAGACGCTTTGATTGAATTGTCACAAAACAAAATTATTCATGCTGAATATTGGAAAAAAGGGCTTGTGCAGAAAATGTTTATATAATTTATGACATCGCAATCAGAATTACAACTTGAAAAAGAACTTGTGGCACAGCTTAATGGGCTTGGTTTTGAGAATATAACCATAGCAGATTCTAACTCTTTGCAATCAAACCTGAAATCACAGCTTGAGAAATTTAATCAAGCACAATTTTCAGATGTAGAATTCTCCCGCATACTCAACCACTTAATGAAGGGTGATAGATTCCAAAAAGCTAAGGTTTTACGAGACCGTTACGCTCTTGCCCGTGATGATGGAAGCACTTCTTGGATTCGTTTCTTTAATATGGACAAATGGTGCAAGAACGAATACCAGGTAACACATCAAGTAAGCCAATCGGGACGATATGAAAACCGCTACGATGTCACTCTGCTTATAAATGGACTCCCACTAGTACAGATAGAGCTTAAACGCCGTGGAATTGAAATGAAGGAGGCGTTCAATCAAATCCAACGTTACCATAGACATTCATTCACAGGAACGCTTTTTGAATATATACAGATTTTTGTTATTTCAAATGGAGTAAATACTAAGTACTTTTCTAACAACCCAAGACAGTCTTTTGAGCAGACATTTTTCTGGACTGATGAACAAAACCGTAAAATTACAGGGCTAAGTGAATTTGCAGACGTCTTTTTAGAAAAATGTATAGTCTCTGAAATGATTGCGGAATACATTGTGCTCTCTGAGTCTATGCAAATCCCAATGGTTCTTCGTCCTTACCAATATTACGCTGTAAAAGCTATTGAAAAAAGAGTCATTGAATCAAATAAGAACGGGTATATTTGGCATACAACCGGTTCTGGGAAGACACTCACCTCTTACAAAACAAGCCAGGTGCTTTCCCAAATGCCTGAGATTAAAAAGGTATTATTTGTTGTAGATAGAAAAGACTTGGATATTCAAACAACGAAAGAATTTAACTCATTTTCAGATGGCTCAGTAGATGGAACAGATAACACTCGAAACTTAGTAGCTCAGCTTAAAGACCCAGGTAGAAAATTGATAGTTACCACCATCCAAAAGCTCGATATTGCCATATCTCAGGAATCATATCTTTCACAATTTGAATACTTAAGAGACGAAAAACTTATTATCATTTTTGATGAATGCCACAGAAGTCAGTTTGGACTAACACATACCCGGATTACTGGATTTTTTAAGAAAGCACAGCTTTTTGGATTTACTGGTACACCCATTTTTGCGGATAACAATGTTGGAGGAGCAACTACTGCTGATGTATTTACTGAATGCCTACATAAATACATAATCACACACGCAATAGATGATAATAACGTTTTAGGATTCGCTGTCGAGTATGTTGGTAAGTACACCCAAAAAGACCCTGATACATTGGATGCTGACATATTTGCTGAGACCTTGGTCGAGGGAATAAATACAAAGGAAGTATTGGAAAGTGATGAACGACTTAATAAAATTACTGATTATGTACTCGCTGATTGGAAGCGTAAGACAAAAAATGGGAAATTCAACGCGCTTTTTGCTGTCACTAGCATCGAGGTGCTCAAAAAGTATTATTCCCTATTCAAGTCTAAGAAATCTGAGGATTTTCGGCTTGCAACCATTTTCACTTACCAGGCAAACGAAGATGATAGCTCTGACATGTTGGATGTAGATATTTTTGCAGGTGAGGGAACCACTGGGAATCAGCATTCAAGGGATTTTTTGGAAGATTGTATTAGTGATTATAATCAAACTTTTGCAACCAATTACTCAACAGATAGATTTTATGACTATTATCGGGATTTACAGAAAAGAATAAAGAATAAAGAAGTTGATTTGGTTTTGGTAGTCAATATGTTTTTGACAGGATTTGACAGTCCACGGCTTAATACGCTTTACGTAGATAAAAATCTTCGCTATCACGGCCTTATACAAGCATATTCCCGTACAAACAGGCTACTCAACTCAGATAAACCTCATGGAAATATAATTTCATTCAGGAATTTGAAACTTGCTACAGATAAGGCTTTGGCACTTTTTGGTGACGAAAACGCAAAAGAGATTGTTTTCAAGAAACCGTATGAGGAACAAAAGAAAGATTTTGAAAATAAACTTGCTCAGTTAAGGGAGAAAGTGCCCACGGTTGATGCGATTGATAACTTGCAAGGTGATGAAGAAAGAGCAAATTTTGTTAAAACATTTCGTGATTTACTGCGTATCAAGTCGTCTCTTGAAACTTTTGCTGAGTTTTCATTTGATAATTTGGGAATATCAGAACAAGAGTTCTATGACTACCAAAGTAAGTATTTGGATATACATGAGGAGCGAAAAAACCATGACCCGGAAACAGAGTCGATACTTGACCAGATTGATTTTGAACTCGAATTGACCGTACGGGATATTATTGACTTTGATTACATTATCCAACTTATTGCGGGACTTAAAAATATTAGCTCTGATGCTATCCGAGAGCAAAAGACGGAAGACATTCTTAAACTATTTGACCGTGACGTAAAACTGCGTAAGAAAAAGGAGCTTATTAGAAAGTTCATTGAAGAAAATTTACCAAAAGTCCAAAAAGGTGAAGACGTAGAGAAGGCATTTGATGAATTCTGGGCAAGTGAAAAATCAATCGTGCTGAAAGAAATATCAGAAGAAGAAAATATACCACAGGATAAATTTGAGAAAATAATAGGTGAATATCTATATACCCAAAAACTCCCTCATGGGCAGGATATTGTTGACATGCTACCTGAACCGCCTAGAATACTGGAAAGACAGAAAATAATAGATAGAGTTATGTCTGCAATTGAGAACATAGTAGATATGTTTGAATGGTAAAAGTATTTTCTGGCAGACCTCTTCCCTGACTGCTTATTTTATGATATAGTATAGTAGGCAGGATATGAGAAAAGAGCTTGAATATAGTATCCCTATTGTTGTTTTATTGGCATTAATTGTTGCTATTGCATCAGATTACTGCCGTCCATTCCCTCTTCCAGAAAAAATTGTCACAATTGAAATTCCTCAGCCCTTTAACCCCTTCTGCTATGTTGCAAGTTTCAAACCTGAAGCTCCCGAGTTCCAATCAACCACCACAACAACGAATAACGGTTTAAATTTCAGCACAGTAACGTATTCTGGTACAGCTAATTCTGGTCCATCGACCAGCACAACAACAACACTTTAACCTTTTTTTAGAATATTATGGAACAAGCATTTTGGACCGTTCTTACAGGTACTCTAGTTTTTTCTCTAGGAAAAATCATTGATTCTCTTTGTATTCAGCCATACATTTCCTACAAAAAAGTTATTGGTGAAATTACGTACCAATTAGTCTTTTATGCACAAGCGTACTCTTCAACTATGATGAGGAGTGAAGTACAAGACGAAGCTTCAAAAAAATTCAGAGAATCAGCCTCCAGGCTGCAAACATATTTTAATCCGATTTCATGGATGAATTTACCTTTTGTTCCAACACGAAGCGAGGTTGATGAAGCAACTTCACAACTTATTGGTCTCTCAAACAGTATACCACCTCGAGATAAAGACACCCTGGATAATTCAAAGAGGGTAAATACTATACGAAAGAAATTAAGAATAAAGTTTTATAATAAGTGAGAAATTAATAAATGAAGGCACATTTAATTTCACAAGTTCTATTAAAACGGTTCACAGTAAATAACAAGCTACGTGTTCACAGGCTCGATAACCATTCATCGTATCTAAATTACCCGGGAGAGACAGCATACATAGATGTAGCAGATAATCTATTTAAGCCAGTCGAAAGCAAGTATGGTTATGCAGAGACTAGAATGGCCACAGCATTTAGTCATCTTGACGATGGAACATTATTGCAATACCCGAAGCATGTAGAAAGTGTTAAGAAATTTATTACATTGCACTATGTAAGAGCTTCAATATTTTACCTCTTAATGCAGAAAGAGCCTGAACATTTTGAAAAATTTCTTGAAGATGCAAAACTTGCACATCCAGGCGAAAAAAAGGAAATTGATGAAAAAAAAGACGTCTTACGCCTTGAACTGCGACAGAGAATGATTGCGGGATTGCCCTCACAGATAAAGTCTTTGATGAAAAAGGTCGAGACACACATTGAAAAATATGACTTAGAAGTTGGAAAAGCTCCGCAAGACGTGAATCTACTTGTTGGCGACATCGCAGTCCTTACAAGAACTGAAAATGGCAGTCTTGGAGTCCTTTCAGGCGCTGCGGTAACAAATAGCATTGCGTTTGGAATGCCATTAGGACCAAAACACTTGGTAGCACTAACAGTTAAAAACTCATCAACGAAGTATAGACAGTTCACTGCACGAGAAGTCGGCAATTGTAATGAGAAGCTTTTGAAACAATGTGTTGCTGAATACTATACGTTACCATAGTCATCTTATACCATAAGCAATCCCCTTTAACCCTTTTTGCCACAGAGGGGGTCGATGTTTCTACAGGGCATCTACTATGACAAGCTCAAGACAACAAAGATACTTAGGCGTACGAGGCACGGTAGAAAGCTACCTCTTGCAAGGGCAGTGTGCTAAAATAGGTTCTAACGTCGTTCGTTAGGCGACCCTAAGTTTTAGCTTCGAATTTGCGAATCAAATTGTTTCAACCCAAGACCGCACTCGAACCTCTGGTATAATTTTGACATGACGCTCCTTCTCACATCTAATGGACTAAAAGGTAAACTTACAGATATATTTCCAACTCTTCTCAGAAAGCCAGCGTCAGAAAATTCTGTGGCATTCGATATTACTGCTGCATATGGTGAGGAAGAAAATCCAACATGGTTTGAGAAATTCAAAGATCAGTTACGTCAGCAAGGCATTACTAATATAGAGGATCTGGACTTAAGAAGTAAAAATCAGAAAGAAATAGAAGATATATTCGATAGAAGCGATATTATTTTTGTGAATGGTGGAAATACCTTCTTTCTTTTGGATTGGATGCGGAAAACTGGATTTGAAAAAGCACTTAATAAATTTCTTTCGGAAGATAAATTATATGTTGGAGTAAGCGCAGGCGGCATTGTTGTTACTCCAAGTATCGCAATTGCAGGTGTTGAGCCTGGGGATGCAAATAATGTAGGACTGAAAGATTTTACAGGACTTCATACAGTCAATTTTGAGTTTTCACCCCACGTTCCAGATATGGTTTCGTATGAGGCTGTTGAAGAATATAGTAAAACAACACATAATAAAATTTATTCTGTTGATGATTATGCTGCAGTCCTCGTGCAGGATAACAAGGTGAGCATTGTTGGAGACGGAAAATATAAGATTTATAACGAAAAATCCTTATAAACTCTCAAAAGCCGTTTGATAAAAGACCATTTTCTGTGCTTGGAGAGTGCTATAATAAGTCAGAATATCGTTCGGTAACCCACACCCATGTCGGCAATCCAATTTACTACAAAACTTTTTAAAATTAATTCCTGGACGATTCTCAGACTTCCTGAAGATTCTTCTGCAATGCTTCCCTCACGCGGAACAGTAATGATAAAAGGCACTATTAATGGAGCTCCTTTTAAAACTTTACTTGAACCCGATGGAAGATACGGACCAGGACAAAAACCAAGCCATTGGTTTAAGATCGAAAGCAGTCTTCAGAAAGAGGCTAAGGCGCATGCAGGAGATTTAGTAACTGTTGAACTCGAGACAACCAGTGAATGGATAAATCCAGAACTCCCCCCTGACATGAAAAAAGCGTTAACAGCAAATAAGGAAATTCACAAATTTTGGAATTCCACTACTCCACTTGCAAAATGGGAATGGATGCGCTGGGTACGGGCAGTTAAGACTGAGGAGACAAGAAAACATCACATTGATGTAATGCTTTCAAAGCTGAGCAAAGGGATGAGACGACCCTGCTGTTTTAACCGCAACCTTTGCAGTGAGCCTAAGGTGTCACATAATTGGGTACTCCTTCAACCTAAAGAGCATCAGTGATATAGTTACATTATGAATATAGATATTCAGTCATACAATAACTCTCAACCTTCTCCTGACAAATCCATTTGCGAAAATTTATCCCTTGAAATCAACTCTGTTCTGAATGATGCAGAAAGTAAAATTTGGCATGGTCATCCTGTGTGGTTTTTGAATGGAAATCCGATTGTTGGGTATTCCAAACTTAAAAGCGGGATTAGGTTTATGTTCTGGAGTGGTGCTGATTTTGGTGAAAAAGCACTCGCTCCCGGCTCCGGTAAATTTAAAGATGCCTCCATCACATACACTAGCTCTACACAAATCAACGTCCAGGACCTACACCGCTGGCTTCAAAAGGCTAGGGAAATTCAGTGGGATTATAAAAATATTGTAAAACGTAAAGGTATATTAGAAAAACTTAAATAAGCCGAATATCAATCAAGCCATGATGAATAATTTAATGGAATTATCCAACAATGAACCTTGTCCCTCCTGCGGAAGATACAAGAATAGACGAGTTGCAGTAGACGCCATAATAGTTCAGGACAATACCATTCTTCTCATCAAGCGTGCAGTTGATCCCTTTAAAGACTTATGGGCTCTCCCGGGAGGCGGAATAGACTTTGACCAGACAGCAGTCGAAGCCCTCCGTCTTGAAGTGAAAGAAGAAGTTGGATTAACTGTTGTATCATCGGATTTTTTAAATATTTATACCAACCCTGCACGAGATCCAAAGCAAGTAATTGCTCTTGCCTACATTGTTAAAACTGAGGGCAAACCAAAGGCTGGAA
>CAZHDZ010000022.1:5362-15896 GCA_964531275.1 uncultured Gammaproteobacteria bacterium | reverse complement strand
CAAGTTCCAAAATTATTGTATTTATTCTTCTTAATATTTTTTTAGTCATTTTTTTGTACTTCTTTTTCCAAGATACTCAGAACCTCCTCGGCTGATTTTTTCCAACTGAATTTTTTAATATGAGAAAGTCCCTTTTTCTTCATTTCTTCACGAAGACCCTTGTCTTCTACTACTTTATCAAGTTTCCTTGCTATATCATCAACATTTGTAGGATCAAAATATAACGCAGCATCTCCACCCGCTTCTGGAAGACTTGAAACGTTACTCGTAATAACAGGGCATCCATACTGCATTGCTTCAAGAATCGGCAAACCAAAACCCTCATATAGACTTGGAAGAACATAACAAATAGCATTCTGATAAAAAGAGGGCAGATCTTCATCAGGTACAAAATCTAAGAATTTAATTCTATCTTTAACATCAAATTTGCCAGGCGCTGCCAAAATCTCTTCATACTGCCACCCCTTCTTTCCGATGACAACGAGCGAGATTTTTTTATCTTTTATTTTTGATATTGCCTCAACAAGTCTTACAAGATTTTTCCTTGGCTGGAGTGTTCCAATGTAAAGAATAAAGTCTCCCTGAATTTCGTATTTTGATGGAATTTTATTCATTTTAGACAACTGAATTTCCTTAATACCAGGATATACCACTTCAATTTTTTCTTCTGGTATTTGGTAGTACTTAATTATATCATTCTTACTTGAATTACTAATGGTAATGATTTTTCGCGCCTTGTTCGCAGAATACTGAGTCCAATTTTTTAATTTATATAAATCTTTTTTATTAAAAAGCTCAGGAAAATGAAAATATGATACGTCCATAATGGAAATTACAGTCGGAACGGGACAAAATCTTGGAGCATAGTGAGAGGTAGTAAAGAAAATATCTACATCTTTTTTGCGAAATAGTCGTATTGGAAGCCCAATTTGTGTCCAAAGTCTTGAGGGCACAATAACCTCATATTTATAATTAGAAGTTACTTCTGGCATCTGAGGAAGTGCTTTATTCTTTAAAAAAACAGTAAAATCTACACCTTTCGAATTCGTATTAAAATGCACAAGCAACTGATAGGCATACTCTGAAATCCCAACTCTTCGAGCAACATTTGCTTCATTTCCATCAATTCCAATTCTTATCATAGTGAAAAACCAGGATATACAACTTTTAATTTTTCACTAGCTATCCCCAAAATCTCCTGAGCATCTTTTTTTGTTGATTCAGAAATACAAAAAATCATATCGCTCTCTTTTTTAACCCACTTCAGTTTCCTTTTATGAACATTTATTATCCTTTCATCTGTTTCCTCTGGATACTTGTATGCAACCAAGTCATAAAGAATTGTTGCTTTCTTGGCACTCTCAACAGGGGGTTCTGTCCAATCCGAGGTGATAAATATATCTACATTACCAATAAATTTTTCCACTGGAATTTTATGCAGCCTGTTCCATAACATATCCAGAACAGAAGGAGTTAATCTAATTCTTTTTAACTTTACATTTTCTCTATCAAGAAGCTTTGTAACCCTCAATGGAACTTTTCCTCTTCGTGACGAAAAAAGCATGATAAAAGTGTGACGGTTATCCAAAACCATATTCTCAATTAAAGAAGTAAGATAATTTGAAACTCCTACATTTGGATATGCAAGCTGGCTAATATCGATTCCTATTCTCATTTATCAATTGTACTAGCACACAACCCATAACTTCAACGAGCTAATACGTTATTTTTTGTCAAATTTTTTGTTAATAAAAACAAATACAACACTACAAAAGAAAAATATCAATGACCACGCAGCAGACTTCAATGCTGACTCATGATAACCAATCCCTAGGAGAAGAGGACTAAACACCAAAAACATTAAAGCAATAATTCCTGAATATAAATCTGCTATTTTGTTATTTTTAAAGGACCTTAGCCACATGAGAATAACAATCAAATAAATAAGATTTGCTCGAACATGAATGAAAACCAGATCAATCAAAACCAACAATACCAATGACGCCCCCAGTATAAAGAAGTACGATTCCTGCATTACTTCGTGGTCTTCAATGTATGACTTTTCGATGTTGAGAAGACATTTTTTTAATTTTGGGTGGCGCTCTACGTATTTGCTTGAAATCTCAAAAAACAAAGTGACCCATAAAATGTATATTATCATTGGCAAAATTGAGATAAATGACACATAGACAACTTCGAGTGTTAATATTTTACTCAAGAATTTTGCTGAAAAGAACTCAAGAAAGCTTATCGGATCAGCCAAAACATCCCTCCTATTTACAATATATCTTGACTCAAATGTTGGAAATCCCCTTCTTAGCGCTATTGCATTGTCCTCATTACCCTTTAGTGATATGAGTTCAAAACGGAAAGACTTATTCTTTGAATTTTCTATAATTGGGAACCCAAATGGAAAAAAGGGGGTATCATAAATAATTCCGCTCCTATATATGTTCTCGTAGTACCATTTTTGGGAGCCAACTTCCTTTATCCTAAAAATAAGCCTGTCCTCTTTTGCGTATGCCACTCTTTGCCCAAGAGTAAAATTAATATTAACTGTACCTAAATTATCTCTTTTTGCAGTAAATTGACCAGCAACACTATTCCCTTTATTAATCTTGTCGTTGGAAAAATTATCGATAGTCTGCAACGGATGTCCATAAGATAAGGAAAAAAAGCTTCCATCATATTGAAATATTGTCCAAAGAGTGATTCCAAACCAAATAAGAAATAGAAAAATTAAGTTAGTTTTATTAAGTTTGTGTATTTTCATTTTTGCCCCTCCCAATAAATATAGAAAGAATAAGCCAAATAATAGTAGCCATCCAGGTAATTACTGATAAAGCAATTCCAACAAAATAAAACAATTGAGGACGATAATACAAATGTAATTTGAGTCTGTATTCTCCATTGACATTAACACTGCACGCATCTGAATACTCTATGCACATTTTTTGAGGATTTATGAAAAAAGTATTTAATCCGACATCATTAATTCTACTTACAAGCTCATCTTTTTGTTTTCCAAGAATTACCGTAAATAAATTAAAAGCTCCTGGAACAACTCTCCAGCCAGATGCATATTTTTCTGAGAAAACCAAATAAAATGGTCTACTCAAAGATTCAACATTAATCTCGTACTCTGATGATGAAATACTTGTTTCCCTAACCGGAACGGCTTTAACATTATTGATAAGAAGATCTTTTTTTTCTGTTAAGTAAACGTGAGACTTATATTCACCAATTTCAAACACCTTCAGCTCTGAGGTCCCTATACTTATCTCTTTAAGATATGGAATTTTGGCAACTGAGCTATAAATGTCGCCACTGCTCTTCCCATAAAATGAGTACACATTATCAGATTTACCTTCTTCATTAACAGGCAACACGATATATTTCACCGAAGCAGAAGAAAGTAATTTTTGAGCGCTTGGCGAAGAAAGAAAGACCAATCCAACATCTGCCTGCGAGATTTTACCACCTTCATATTCTTCGTATGCAGATAAAGATCTAAATTTCATCCAATCCCCATTCAACATATCCATTACCCCAATCTGCGGATTCATTGTCGTAGCATTACGCCACCATGACGGTCTTGGAAACCATGCAATGCGATAATACTCATTTTGATCATTAATGAATTGATTAAATTTTGTGTAGTCCACAGGAATTGGCCTTTCTACAAATAATGAACCAATCTCACGAGTTACAACAGGCTTTACGTTTAGTCCCAAGGCCAACACCACGAACCCAATTGCAATCCACACATAATACTTTGACATACGACCCTTTTTTTGTGAAAGAAAATCTAACACACAGGCTATTAAAACACCGTAGGAAAGCGCTACCAAATAATAAAATTTACTTGCCTCCCGAAACGCACCAAATCCCGGCACATTATAGAAAAACCATTCATACACATCTGAGAAAGGGATCGACACCTGCTTCGTAAAAAATATTCCCAATACTCCCACTAATCCAAAGAAAGCAATAAATGGCTTTTTTCTACCTACCATAAAACCCATCAAGGCCATTATCGGAAAAATCCAGGAAATAAGTTGAATTTTTTGAACCTCAAACCAGGCTGGCTCCGCACCGGTCCAAAAGGGATGAAATAGGCTGTACGAATATAAGACATTTAAAAATTCGTTACCAAAAAGAGGTCGTTCCAGGATGCCTCCCCCAGCTGCCCCACTGCTCATTACCGTAGGAAGTATCCAATAGGAATTCATAAGAATATATAGAAAATAGATAAAAAAACATTTTTTAATAATGGCAAAGATATTTTTTTGTGCGACCTTATCAGCCCATATCCTAAACAAAAAATACAATCCCATTATTACTGAGGTGATGTACCAAATTCTTAAATCAAATACCGTTGTCAAAGATAAAAATATACTAGAGAGCAAAAGATAGCGGAATCTAAGAGTATCCAATAAATTTATAAACATCAGAATAGAAAAAACACTCAAGCACGATGCTATAGATATTAAAATATGGCCCTGGGTGCTAATAGAGAGAAAATATGTATTAAATGCAAAAACGAATGAACCAAATATTTTTGCACGCTCGCTTTTAATATGTTTGCCCAGCAGCAAATATACACAAATACTTGACAGAAAAACCCACGGCCAAAGCACAACAATCCTGTCAATATAATTAAATTCGAAACCAAATCTTGCACCCAAAAAATAGAGGTAATACTGTGGAGCTCTCCAAAAAAGCACGTCAAATCCACCAAGATCAAAATGTGATCGCCATACCGATAGGGGAAGGTACCCTAATAAACTTTCGATTGAATAATAAACATAATCTCCATAAGAGAATAAACGAAACGAAAACCAATCTCTATAAACTAAAACCGAAGTAAAAATAAGAATTAAAATTGAAATTGTTTTTTTCATTTATTAAGAGGGGCTAACCAATTTGGACGAAGACGAATCATTATAAGAATAGCAGTTAATAAAACTATTGTGAATAACGAGATTGCGCTGCCTAATATAAAAAATAAATTGGGGAAAAATAAAATTGTCATTTGGAATGAAATACTTCCATCCTTATTTAACTGATATTTATCTTTGCTGAAATTCTTTTTGATGTATTCTGGATCTATCTCAAAACTGTTAATTCCAGAGTCCGTTTTTAAATGCAACCTCCCAGGCAATACGCTCCCAAGCGAATCAATATTCAAATTACCCAAAATTCCTCCCCATTTTGAGTGATATTGTTCAGTAAGATTTAGATACACAATACTTTTCATGTTCTCTATATATACTTTATATTGCAACGACCTGCCTCTTTCGAAGCGAACCTGTTCATAAGGAACATTTTCATTAACTGTTTCGGGCTTTCGAGTTATATAAATATGAGGCCTAAAATTGGTATTTTCGTAGATGTCCGTTTCAGCAAGTCCCATGTCAGCTTTTTTTAAATAAGGGATATCAATCAACATCTTTTGATAATAATCTTTATCTTTGCCATAATAGAGAAAAAAGTCATCCTTGGAGACATCTTCTCTTCGAGGAATTGATACATATTTTATTGAGTACTGGTCTAAAAGCTGACTAGTAGCATTTTTGCTAAAAAGACTTTCCATTTTTTCGTTAACTGATAAATCTGCGGCAGTTGTAGCATATGAGCCTCCCCAAAAGTTGTCTATTGAGTTCACCAAACTAATCCGTGGATGTAAATTGGTATATGTCCATGAGTGAGGATATGTAGGAATTACCAAAGTTCTAAAATAGTCACCTTGTTGATTAATTAGAGAATTCACTTTCTTTGAATCCTCAGAAACAATTCTTGGAATATAAGTTGAACCTATCTTCCCGGAAAAAATAGGAATCACATTTGGAATTAAGGGAATAAATAATAACAATACAAATAATACTTCCAGCAATTTTGCAGCCACACCATTTTTTTTCGAATTCAGAAATGTACTGTAAAATGCCCCAACGAGCACACTATATCCAATTGCAATATAAATATAAAATTTCGTAGCTTCTCTAAATGAACTAAAACCTGGAAGTCTTGCATAGAGCCAAACATATACATCTCCAAATGGAAAATCTGTTTGCTTTGCAAGAAAAATACCAAGCCCTCCTAATAGTCCAAAAAAAATAATTATTTTATTTTTCCTCTGGGAAAAAAGGCCCATCACTGCCAAAACAGGAAGTATAAAGTAATGAATGGGAACATTATTCCTCTCAAACCAAAGTAGTTCTTTACCATTCCAAAATGGATGAAAAAGCGATAGCGCAGCGTCAATGCTCCAGAACTGATCCCCAAAAAGCCCCCTACTCAAAACAGCGTTACTTTCTAATGACCCACTTACAAAAGTAGGTAAAATCCAGTATGTATTTAGTAGCCCAAAAATAATGAATATTGTTAAGTTTTTTTTAAGTAACTTTAGAAACGTGTGTTTTTTTTGCAATATATCCAAAACCACATTGTAAAAAAAATACATCCCATAAATAATCACCATCATATACAAAACTCTAAGGTCATAGAATCCAGAAATGGATAGCAACAATGATGACAAAATCAAATAACTAAACTTATTTGATTCATATACTTTTATTAAATAAAAAAAGCTAAAAACGCCAAAAGCTGAAGCAACAGATATATTAAAATGTCCCACTGAATTAATAGATATGAAATACGTGTTATAACAAAAAACTAAAGATCCAAGGATTCCACCCATTTTAGAACCTGAAATTTTCCGAACAAGAAGGTAAGAGGAACAAACCGAAATCACGATCCACATCCACATTATCGTAAATTTATCGGCCACATTAAGACCAAATCCTAAATGACCGAAAAAACTTTGGAACAATAAAAGAGGCGCCCTCCATAAAAGAATATCCGGAGATCCGACACCTTGTCTGTAAACCCAAGCTGATAGATCAGAGTAATCGGCTAATGTTTCTGCAAATTTAAAACCATAGTCGGAAAAACTAAAAACATCGAAAGAGAACCAAGAATGGTGAATAATAAAAGATACTGCAACAAGCACTATTAGAATATACTTATCACTAACCTTTTCTACCAATCGGCCCATTTTATTTTTTTAAAATGTAGACATTATCCGGAGACAAACTTTTGGAGATATGGTTAACAATTCTGTCTGGCCAAAAATTCCAGATCAAGGCTGGTCTTATATCTGCAATTTTATATTTTTTCATTTTCAGTAAGTCCCTAAGCGCACCGTATGTAAATAATCTGATATGTCCTTCAGTTGTATTCCCTTGTCCAAAAAAATTGTATTTTCTTCCCAACTTAAAATAAGAAGAGTTCTCTAAAAACAGAGGAGAAATTCCGAACAAAAGAAGAAACCTATTCATATAATAACCCAAATTAGGAGTTGAAAGAATAAGAATACTATCTTTGTGCATTAAGTCTCTTATTTCCTCGAGTAAATCATCAGGACTGAAAAGATGCTCTATTACTTCTCCGCAAAAAATAACATCAAATTGTTTATTTTTGAATTTTTTATTTATTTGTTCTTTATTTAGGTCAATTTGAATGTAGCCATCAAGCTTGGTCTTGGGTTCTTTATAAAAATCACAACCATAATATTTATCACCTTTAATCTGAAATTTCTTAAGATATACATCCCTTCCACACCCAATATCCAAAACACTAATCGGTTTTTTATGGTTTTGCTTGTATTTTAGATATTCTTCACCAAATATATTCAGTCTTCTCCAAGACGCATATGCGGTTTCTTTAATTTCCAAGAAGTTCTCATAGTTTTTTGTTTTTTTCATTGCGTTTGAAATTTAATATTTTTTCTCTGACAAAATTATTTTATATTTATACCATAATGAATCACTTCTTCATACTCGTAAATTTATTATAGTAACTAAGAACCTTTTTTTCACAAATCAACAAACTTTGGTTTCCATCAATTATTATATATTTATTCTCCTTAAGAAGTCTTTTATATATCTCACGATTCCTCTGATAGAAATCTGGGTTTAAATTATGTTTGGGACTTACGCCTAAGCTTTTCCTTTCCCTCTCTCTTTGCAAAAATCTGGCAAAGGCAACATCTGGATCAACATCAATATAATATGGCATGGTACTTCTTGGAAGGAGTTTGTATAAAAAAGTAATAAACTTGTTACTCACTCCCAGCTCAATCCATGTGTTTAAATAATCAAGTGTATACCTATCAACGATGATGATCTTTTGTCTTCGAAACAGAGTAAGCAAATTAAAAAATACAAAATAATCAAACCAAACAATATAAGGCAAAAGATATGCAACAATGTTTTTATTCCTTTTCTTAATGACCTCTTTTTGTATCTTAACTGTTCTATTGCCCAGAAATTTTTTAATCCTGTCTAAAAAAAGATACTGGAACTCCTTTACATAAATAACATCTCCCTTTTTATTACTCAATTTTTCGTATAGAAAAAGTGACAAGTGAGTTTTACCGCTTCCATTATTTCCACTAAAACTAATTAACATTTTAATAAGATCATTTTACGACACCTGATCTAGTCAGTAAATTTAAATTTATAAAAAACACAAAATTGTTATGGCAATCTGTTTTTGTACTTAGCATATTGAACAAAAATCTGCATAAAGCCCTTTTTTTTCTTGTATTCAGCCTTCTCTTTGCTAATAAAATGCTCATCAAACAATGCAGTTCTTCTTAGTACCCATTTACTGGCATAAAAATTTAACAACAAGAAAAGCGACCATATTTTCCCCTTTTTCATTACCCTCTCAGCTTTCAAACCAGAATTACCAGTTTGTCTCAATTTTGCTTCTGAATAATGTCTATGACCTAGTATCCACCATGCAGGATCTAAATATTTAGAAAGGAAACTATTATAGGGTGTTGAAAGATAAAAAGTCCCCCCGTCTTTTAAGACACGCCCCACCTCACGAAACATATCTATTTCAGTTCCCTTTGGAATATGCTCAATGACTTCCCAACAAACTACTGTATCGAATTGCTTATCTTTATAGGGAATTTTAATAGCACTACCAATTTTAAATTCCGCCCTTTTATCTTTAATTCCCTCTACGGCTTTAGCAAAATCACTTTCCGCTATCTCTATTCCACAAATTCGTTTAACTCCCTTTGAGAGTGCATAGCTCTCAAACCATCCATATCCGCATCCCACATCTAAAATCTCTTTGTTTTTTATATCTGATTCGCTCACAAACCGTAATGATTCTATTTGCCTTGGCCGCAAAGGATCTGTTGGTTTTTCGTTCATTAAATTCTTCATTTTGTATTATGGTCTATCTTATCTAAAATCCTAATGATTTTTCTAGTAACATCTTTTTTGTGTAAGTTAGCATCAATCAAAATTGTGTTTGGAATTTCTTTAAGCAATTGATAAATCCTTGTTTGTTCCTTGTAATAATTATGTGAGAATCCACTTTCTCTTTTTTCTATTACCGCAGGGTCTGCCAAAAAAAGTATAGAGACACTGGCCCTGGGCAATAACTTTAAAGATGGAATAAATGCCCAATTTGGCAAAAATCCATAATACAAAAGACTTACCCACATATCAGCATAATTCCTATCCGCAACTACATAATCATATTTCTTTAGCATTGGAAGTACCTTAATAAGATAACCCAACCAAATATCTAAAAAGGCGCATACAAACCACAATTTTGGAAGCATACGTGTATTCCGATGAGTAATTTTCCCTGTCGAATTACTACTCGCAGGTTTTAAGAATTGAATAATGGGATTTAGAAAAAAGTATTGAAACATTATGCGAGTGACAATTATTTTTTTATTTCTTTTTTTAAGCTCGCTTACAATTGTTTCTACTTGAGTGGTCTTTCCGACTCCATTTACGCCTGACAATGATATTATTAAACCCATTTAAAATATAAGTTCTCTCAACTAAAACTTTTTCAGTATAACATAGGAATATTCTTCACCATCCCTCTTCTTATTAGGAACAAAATGATGCTATAATTCTTAAAATAATACACCAAAATAATTTATGAAACCAGACTTGCTCAATTCATTTTTTGATGAAATAAATACAAACTCATTACAATATTGTTTAATAAGAAATTTCAGAACCGATGAACTTTCTTCTACTCATGACATTGATATACTTCTGGAAAAAAGTTCATTTCCAAATTTCAAAATAATCCTTAAAAACTTGGGATTCAAACAAATTTTTGCTGGCCCATTTCCTGGACATGCAGTATTTATTAAAGATGACCCTAAGAATAACAAATTTATCAATATTGATTTACACATTGATGGACTCATAAGAGATGGCCTTCTCTATTTACCCGCAAAAAAAATTCTATTGAAAAGAGAAAGGTTAAATAATTTCTTTATCCCAAATACGATAGACTACCTATTTGCTCTGGTATTACACTGCATAATTGATAAAAAACATTTTAAAAAAAAGTACGTAATGGAAATACATGACACTCTAAAAAATAAAACGTTCGATAACTACGAGTTTCAAAAAAATATCCTAAAATTACTTCCTATAACCGGAAAATTATTTCTTAGAAATTTGACACTCAAAAAATACAA
>CAZHDZ010000022.1:0-5262 GCA_964531275.1 uncultured Gammaproteobacteria bacterium | reverse complement strand
CATCAAATACATCTTTTAAAACAACATTGAGATCTTTGATTATTTTTTTAATATACTTTTTTGAGCTTTTTTTGAGATATTGGATTAAAATCTATCCGGCTAGGAAAATTGGAGTTATAGTAGTGACTGATAGATATTTTTATGATGGGCTATTACTCTATGATAATATCCCGGATTTTTTAAAAAAAATGATGAAATTTTTCATACCCAGACCTACTGTAAGTTTTTATTTAACTGCTGATCCCAAAATTCTCTCGATAAGAAAAAATGAAGTACCCATTAAAACTCTTACAAAGCAATTAAAAGTCTATGAGAAAGACTACAAAAAATTCGGATGCATGAAGCTATCAAGTAATTTACACTCACTTAATAAGATTGAATCTCTAATTAACAAAGAAGTTATAATTTCTTCATTCTAAACTTGCAAAATTTTCGTAAATATATAGAAGAATTTGATAAATCTGAATATCACAATCGAAAACGAGAAATAGCTAATTACCATTGATTCATACTTTAAAGTTTAAATATTCTTCTTACCAATAAATTTTATTGCTTGTATTTTTTTAGTACTTTTTTTCGCGAGACAATTGCATAAAAATGAGAATGACTGGGATTCATCTCTCCAAGCATAGATGGAAGAGGATGATAACCTGCTCCTACAGTATTAATTACCTCAAATCCATGACAACTTAATAATTCAGAAAGAGCTTTCGGAGTTAGTAGCTTATTATGCTCCCAAGCGTCTGTCCTTCCTTCTGCCGTATCAGAAAAACCTTTCCCCCCATGAATTGCAAAAGGATTCCCAATTCCCAATTTTTTTGATGAAATATTTGTGGCACTGAACATTTGCCAGCCCATTAATAATGCAAAAATATTATGCCAACTGGCAGGATTTTCAGTGCTAATAATGTGAATACCATTAGGCTTTAAGACCCTATGGATCTCACTTAAAAATAGGTCAAGATCAAATAGATGCTCAATCACCTGATTGCTGTGTACTAAGTCAAACTGTGAATCCGAAAATGGTAGTTTTTTTTCTAAAGACCCTACTTTTGCATATATACCATTTTTTTTTGCAATTTTTACCCTATCCTCAACTAACTCAAGACCAAACCAATTAACTTTTTTTGAAGTTATTCTTTTTGTCCAAGATCCATCGTCACATCCCAAGTCAAGCCAATCAGTACCCTTACCATATTTTGTGGCAAATTGTTGAATATGCCTTTCATTTAATGAAAAAGCGGAATTAAATAGAAATAAGAAGTATTTTTTTATTAGATTCATATACGATTCTAAAATTCTATCAGATCGCAAAAATAATTTCATGACTTGTTATCCGCAACCGTTTTTTTTGTAAATAGGTGTTGAACACTAACATAATTTATCGTTAAAATCATATCCCATCCTGTTATATAATTTAGCAATGAACCAAACAGAACTAATCAATTATATTATTTGCCCTCAGTGCGGTAGTGAAAACCTCACAAAAAATATAAATACCTTTAAATGTCTGGATTGTCGATCTGAATATCCCATCAAAAACAACATTCTCATCCTTATAAGACCTAGAAATCAATTTTCAATCCTTAGCACCTGGAACTCAGAAGGAGAATTTGCCGAACTTCACAAAAAAAGGCTAGCTTTTAACAAAAAACAGCTAGCCACTTCACCCAGAGTTGTGATGCTCATAAAAAAATTTACAAATAATAAGACCATGACACTGGATGTTGGATGTGGAAGTGGTCTTTACACCGAAAAATTTAAAGGAAGTGTCATCTCTTTTGATATAGTTCCCTACTTTGTAAAAGAAGCAGCTAAAAAATTAAGCGGACCAAAACGAATATTTATTATTGCCGATGCTAACGACTTTCCATTTAAAAAAAACTTATTTGATCTAGTGTTTGCGTCTCAAGTAATCGAACATTTTGATGAAAAATCTTCAGATAAGATAATAAAAAAGATGATACAGGTCTCGAAAAAGCTAGTTCTCATTGACACCCCAAATGATGGGAATGCATTTTTAAGGGTAGGCAAAAAAATACTATATTTTGGCAAATCTCACCACAAACAAGACTATCACTTAGACCATCATAGAACTCTGGGCAAAAAAGATTTAGAAAAACACAATTTCAAAACATACAGCTGTATAGGCTTTGTTACACGCAGGAGGATTCCATTAAAAGTTCTTTGGGATATCTATGATATATTCGCCTGGAGAATTCCGGGGCTTGGAGGAAATTTAATTGGAATTCTTAAGAAAAATACATCAAACTATTAAAAATAACACATCATACTCAGTTTAAATATTACTTTTAAATATTCCTTGTCAGGATACTATTAATATCTTCTAATAAATCACTTTAATCCACCCACAATATATCCCAAAAAGCCAGCCCCGTATTCACAAAATTTCATAAAAAGCATTCCAAGTCCAATAATTGGATTGGACACAAGCTTTTTAGGACTAGCAAGGAACAATTTATACCTCTTAATAACACTCGCCTGGGCAGCGTATTGTGACTGATTAGAAACACTCTTGTATCGATGTATATTCTTTGCGTAATAATATTTTTTCCCAACCGTATCTTTCAGAGAAAGACTTCCCTCATTATGAAGTATGTAGTTGTTTATACGTCCGCATTTTGAATTCTGTGTGAATCTAGAATGCAAATCCCAATCTTCACCACTAACTAATAATCTGTTATATCCACCAAGCTCAAGAAATTTTTTCCTGTCAAAAAAACGTGCACCTTCAATCCAATCAACACCTACATAATAACTTCTCTCAAGCGCCTTGCATTTAGCCCAAAAACTTTTGCCAAATGACTTTTCTGGAATAACAATGCATTTCAATCTCGAGTTACTAATCTTCTTTATACAATCCATAACCACATTTGGTGTTAAAACCATATCTGCATCAACGAATAAGACATAATCTCCCGTGGCCTTTACAGCTCCAAAATTTCTCTGAGAACTTCTTTCGGGACCTTTTCTATACACTTTTGATGTAAACTTTTTAGCAATATTCAGTGTTTTATCTTCTGAATAATTATCAACAACAATTATTTCAATTGGAGAAATCGTTTGTAATTTTATACTCCTAAGACAATTTTCGATATTCTTTTCTTCGTTCTTTGTCGAAATTATAATTGATATTTTAGGTTTCATTGATAACCTCCCAACTTTTTTTACCTGAAATTTCCCACGAGAATTTTTTAGACCAATCTATACAGTTCTTGCCAAATTCCAATCTAAGACTGTTATTCGATACTACAACTTCTACCCCGGATCTAATTCCACTGATTGACGGTTCAACAAGAAGTCCTGTCTTATTATTTTGTATTGAATCTCTTAAACCTGGAACATCATACCCTATGGTCGGAGTCCCCTGACTGGCGGCCTCTATTACCGTCAATCCCCACCCTTCTTTTTTTGAAGGATGAACCAAAACCCATGCTTTTTTCAAAAGTTCAAATTTTTCCTTTTGACTCACATATCCAAGATATTTAATACTTTTTCCAAGATTATACTTCTTAAGTAATACCCTTAGCATCCCCTCCTGCTCCTCTTTACCTACAATCCACAGTTGGATATCAAGTATATTTTTTTGCAGATAAGAAAATGCCTGAAGCAAATCCCCAATTCCCTTGTCCTCTGAAACGCGATTTAAAAATAGAATTGTTGGTTTTTTTTCTTTATTAACTAGCCCCTTTACGGGTATCGTTGTTACTCCGTGAGGGACAAGTCTAATATTTTTTTGCGAAATCCCAAGCGTTAAGAGTTCATTTTTTGTCGAATCAGAAGAAGTTATAAAAGTATTTTTTTTGTATATTTTGAAAAAAAGTGGCTCAATTTTTCGTCCAATAAATGCAAAAGGCTGCGGCATATTAGAATCCCACAGATCCCCCGCAACCTCATTTATCAATGCAATAACTTTTGATTTTTTGGCAAAAAGCGGGGAGAAAAATGGAACAAAATGGAAAGAGTCTATCAAAATTTGAGTTTTTGGAATTTTACCTGTCAAATAATTCAAAAAGAACAAAAAGTGAACTGTATAATGACTCCCCATCCTTTTTATCTTAATGCCATCTATTGTTTCATCTTGTTTTGCCTCACTCCAGGATGATGAGTACCAATAGACACGTGCACCCCTTTGAATCCAGTATTTTGCATGTTCGTGTAATGAAATTTCAGCTCCTCCTGCAAGAGGATGATGTATGTCTCTCCAATTAAGAATTGAGATCGTGATGGAGGGTTTATTCTTCAAGCCAATTACTCCTATTGCTTCTTCTGTAATACTGTCTAATTTTCAACCGATAATATATCCCGAAAGTATCCAAAACCATATGGAAGATAACTGGCCAAACCTTACCCGATGTAATCGAAGATTTGCCGGTAAAATCCAGCTTAACAGGCGCCTCATAAATTCTTTTATAACCAAGTGCATATGCTAGAGCCAAGACCTCCACGTCAAATGCAAAATCTTTAACAAGAGATCGGGAGAAAACGTCCTTTGCAACTTGGCTTTTAAAGAATTTAATACCTACTTGTGTGTCTTTTATTTTAAACCCAAATAAAGCATGGGTAAATGTACGAAATCCCCAAGATAGAACTTTTCTCGAGATTGGATATTGAACTTGTGAAACGGGATGTAATTTGCTTCCCACTATCACGTCAGCATCATACCAAATCATGTGTGATAAAAGCATCGAAATACCTGTGGGATCTATGTCCATTCCTGCATCAATAAAGCCTATGATATCTCCTTTCGCAAGCAACGCACCTTTTCTAACAGCATATCCTTTGCCATGATTTTGCTCATATCCAACAACCCTTATTGAGCTGCTCCTTACTTTTTTTACATTTTGATATGTTTTATCTTCCATTCCATCAACAACAACGATCATTTCATATTTAAATGGAAATTGATCTAGCACCTTTTTAAGCGCAATTATATTCTTTGCAATAGATTTTTCTTGCATGTATGCAGGCACCACAATGGACAATAGCTCAATTTCTTTCATATAACATGTAATAAATAATGTATGAAACCAACAAGACAAAAGTCGATACAAAAAGCACTCCAATCACTTGATATAAACTCTCATGATATATTGACATCCCTAAAATTAACAAAAGAGATGCAATCAGTGTTATCTTGTAAATCCCTGTTCTCCCTATTGAGAGAAAGTAATTATGAAACAGTGATGCAAGTGAGAATATTAGTATAAATAATGAATATATCCCCAAGAAGTTTTCCAA
>CAZHDZ010000021.1:0-17314 GCA_964531275.1 uncultured Gammaproteobacteria bacterium | reverse complement strand
TTAGTGAGTTGGGCAGGCTTTCTAACTTCCGATTAAGTACCTTTTTTTGTGGCTACGTAACCACATAAAAGCCACTATTCATTAATCGTAAATCATTTAATCAATTAATCGAAGTTCTTTATTTGCTTGGGGAAATAACCTTCACTGTACTTACTCTACCCTCAACATTCCAATTGTCTCCGTATAAGAGTATGTAATATTTATTTGCGTCAAACATTCCGCTTTTCTCTAGAAGGCTAATTGCATTTTTCATATCATCTAGCTTTACAGGCTGACCTTTCGTAAATATATCCTGCTGCAGGAGAGGTACAACTCCATAGTTAACAGTTAAACTATCTCTTACGTGCTCATTTGGCGCAAAACAAAATATCGGGGCCTCCGCTCTGTATCTTGAAAGCTTACGAGCAGTTCTACCAGACTCCGTAAAGACCACAAACCCGCCAAAATTGAAGTTTTTCTTGCGGAACTGTAGGTAGAGGTTATAAGCAGTATCACAGAGCATTTCTTCGGCATCTACACTCATGTAATCAAATACTGCTCTTGTGTCCTTTACAAGAACGTTCTTTTCGTTAAATACTAACGTCTTTTTCATCATAGTTACTGCTTCAAGCGGATACTGACCTGCTGCTGATTCTTCAGAAAGCATAACCATATCCGTTAAATCAAAAACAGCATTTGCTATATCAGAAATCTCAGCTCGCGTAGGATATGGTCTTTCGATCATTGAGTGAATCATTTGGGTTGCAGTGATTACGGGAAAGCCTCTTTCTATGCATTTCTTAATCATGATCTTCTGATAGTAAGGGACTTGCTCGATAGGAAGCTCAACCCCAAGATCACCACGTGCTACCATGATGCCCTCTGAGGTATCAATGATTTCGTCCAGATTATCTATAGCAAGCTTTGTCTCAATCTTTGAAATAACCCTGCCCAAAAAACCCTCTTTCTTCATGAACTTCTTAAGATCCAATACGTCCTGGGCAGTTCTCACAAATGACAAGCCCACGAAATTAACTTTTGATTGCTTAAAGGCAATAATTGCCTCTTTGTCACGCTCCGTCAATGCGTCGAGGGGGAAATAAATACCGGGAACATTGAGCGTCTTTCGCGTCTTAAGAACTCCATTTGAGTGAGAAACAAGGGTAACTTCATCCTTTCCCGCTTTTATAACCTCAAACTGAAATTTTCCATCATCAACTACAACTTTTTGTCCTTTCTCAAGGTAGGAAAGAACTATGTCATTGGTCAGTGAAAAACTTGAATTGTCTTCATGCTTCTTCGTGATCTCGATCTCACTACCCTTTTTTAGAGCTATTTCCATGTGCTCTGGGGTAATGAGTCTGATTTCTGGGCCCTGCAAGTCAATAAAAATTCCAACCGCTCTATCCATTTTGTTTGCAATTTCCTTAACCAGGGCCATTTTTTCTTTATGCCATGGAAGTTCATTGTGCTTGAGATTAAATCGAAAGACATTAACTCCTGTCTTAATCAATTTTTCAATCATTTCAGGACTTTCTGAGGAAGGACCAATTGTAGCTATGATTTTTGTGTATTCTTTATAAGGATTCATATTTTAGCCAAAAAAAACGGTATGCACAATGATACCGCCAATAAATATATTCTACTACTTTTAGACCTTCTCAACAAGCAAATCAGACCACTATTTTACCGAAGAAGATCCTACCAACGTCTGTTTGAATAACTCGAGATATAAGAACCTTCACAGTCTGCTCTATTAAGTCCTCCCCCTCTTCAACAACCACCATTGTTCCATCCGGAAGATACCCAACTCCTTGCCTATCTCCTTTCCCCTTCTGGATTACCTTTATAAAAAATGCTTCTCCTGGAAGCGCTGTTGTTTTAAGCACATTAGCCATTTCGTACATGTCTATTGCGACAACATTTGAAATTTGTGCTTTTTTTGAAAGATTAAAGTCACAAGTAATAATTTTCCCTTTTGTTTCTTTTGCTGCATCAATGATTCTCTCATCAACTGGCTTCTTATTATCTGTATCGTCATAGGTATCAAATTTAATACTCTTATCCTTCCGTAATTGCTCAAGGAGAGTCAATCCTTTTCGTCCTCGTTCTTTTTTTGCAGTATCTTTTGAATCTGCAATATGCTTTAGCTCGTCCAACACACCCTCCACTACAACAAAAGTACCGGTAAAGACGCCTATTCTAATTAATTCAAAAACGCGCGCATCAATAATTGCTGATGTATCTAGAAATAATGGATTATCAAGTACTTTTTTAGTAGAAGGCTTATCTGTGGCTGTTCGTCTGAGGCGACTTGTTACTCGCTGCGCAACTTCTTCAGCAATTTGAGCCACTACTCTTTGAGGCAATAGTATTCCGTCAAGAAGTCTGTTGGCCTCATGAACTGGACCTGCAACGGAAGATTTTGCGACCGGATGAGCTTCTACCTTTACTTCCGGACCTTTTACTCTCTTGACCTGTGTTTTTTTTGTTGGTGTTTTCTTTTTTTCTGACATAGCTCTATTATTGTTTTTTATCTTAAATTCCCCTGAAATAGGGCTTTTTTCAGCGAATTAGCATTTTGTACAGTTATAATATTTTTATAACCAAACTTCTTCGCTTCTTTTATTCTCTTATCTAAGTTTAATACAACTTTTGTTTCTCCGAGAAGCCCAACTTCTGAGATAGCAACGACCGAATTGAGAGTATTTCCTTTAATACTTGAGGTAATGGCAAGACAAATTGCTAAATCCGAGGCAGTTTCAGCTATCTTAAGACCCCCAACTACATTTACGAAAATATCGTATTTATCAACGTTTATTGTACCATGTCTCTTCAAAACAGCCAATAGAAGCTCAACTCTTTTTTCAGAAACACCCTGAGCAACCCTTCTTGGAAATGGTAGGTTGGTGGAGACTGCTAGGGCCTGAATCTCTACTAATAATGGCCGTGAACCCTCCATAACAACGGTTACACACGATCCAGGGACCATCTGATCTTGAGTACCTAAAAAGAAATCTTTCATATTGGTAATTTCCGACAATCCCTTTTCTTCCATAACAAAAATACCAACCTCGCTTGTATCACCAAATCTATTTTTCAGCGAGCGTAGAATACGAGTTCCGGTCAAGCTTTCTCCCTCAAGATAGAGCACACAATCCACCATATGAGCGAGTAATTGTGGGCCTGCTATTGTCCCCTCTTTTGTCACATGCCCTATGAAAAAGACCGGTATTTGAGTTCTTTTTGCAAAATTAACCAACTTTAATGTGGAATAGCGTAACTGCGGCAATGAACCAGGAAATCCATTCGCGTCATTGGATGCAACAGTTTGGATGGAGTCTATGATTAAAAGGTCTACTTTTTTATCTGTAGCAGTTGCAACTGCCTGATCAATATCTGTGCTCGATAATACAAATAATTCATATCTAGATAAGGATTTCTGATCCGCAATTCTTTCGGCTCTCATCTTTATTTGGGACTCACTTTCTTCTCCTGAGACATACAAAACCCTCTTCCCACTTGATGCAATATTTATAGCAATCTGGAGCATTATCGTAGATTTTCCAATACCAGGATCTCCAGAAAGGAGAATTACTTCACCAGGAACTATGCCTTGTTTTTCACCGCCCCCCAATACTCGATCGAATTCAGCGATAGTTGTTGTGATGCGTAAAAGCGCAGTGCTTTTTATCTGCCCAATCGTTTTTAGATCTTTAACTGATTCTGCAGGTCGGGTTTTTACCCCCATCTTTTCATCGGGAATTGTCATTTCTTGGAATGTATTCCAACTTTGGCATGCAGGGCAAAGCCCAAGCCACTTAGAAGATTCATTGCCGCAATTATTACAAACGAAGAATTTTTTTGAAGCCATTTTTAGGGTTTAGATATTAGGGTATAGGATTTAGTTCTAAAAAATCAACTAAACGCTAAACGCTAGCAACTAAACGCTACCCTTATCGGTAAGTCATTACCTTTGTCTTAAGCACAGGGGATACAAGAACAAGTCTCTTCTTGTCATCAAATCCAGTCACTTCAACCTCAACAGAATCATCTTTCTTATAAGAAACTCCTGTCGGAATCTTGCTTTCTGGGAAGAATGCATTTATTCCAGCTTCAAGTACAAGAGTAACTCCCTTAGATTTGACGTCTGACACCGTAGCTTTAACAGTATCCTCAACTTTATACTTACTCTTTACATCGTCAAATGTGTCTTTTTCAAGGCGCTTCAATGAAAGATTAACCCTCTTGTTCTCAATATCCATCCCAATTACCTGGACCTCAAGCTTTTCGCCAATTGTATATTTACCCTCAAGACCTTCTACTCTTTGATGGCTAACTTCAGAAATATGAATGAATCCCTCAATCAATACTCCCTCTTTTGGACTTAATTCAAGATAAATTCCGTATGACGTAACAAGAGTAACAACTCCAGATATAACAGTATCTCTTTTAACAAGCTTTTCGATTTCTGAAATATTCATGAGGTAATGTGTAGCTTTTTGGGAAACAATCACTCTCTTCTTTTCCTTATCGAATTCAATAACCTTCACATCAACCTTACTATCTTGCTCTAATTTACCTTCGATAAGCTGTGAATTAGGCAAAAATCCTTTGATCCCACCCTCAATTTCTATAAAATACCCACCACGGGTTACTTCAAGAACCGTTGCAACAAGCGTTGTATCTGCCTTGAATATTTCCTCAAGAGAGCCATACACTTTTTGCTCAAGCATGCGACGAAGTGAAAGAACAGGAAATCCTTCTTCTGACTCTGGAGAAATTACACTTGCAGTAACTGTATCTCCTATCTTTAAAAGCTTAAGAAGATTTTCATTATTACGCTTATCGTATTCAATTACTAAAGCGTCTGATTTATAACCTATATCAAGAAGTATTTCTTTGGGATCAAGTTTTTTTACCGTTCCAGTTACAAAATCACCTCTTTTTAGAGTCTGAAATTGGGAAGTTTGGCGAGCCATAAGCTCTGCCATTGAAGTTGCTTTGCCCTTTGGAGACGCAGGAGCTTTGCTCTGCATGGTCTCTTCCGTGCTAGTTGCTTTTGGAGTGGCTGCCATTTGTATATGTTCCTTTCATGTTAGATAGAGGTAATTTTACCATAATATGAGTCTAATTGTAAAGAAAGCATCTTATTGTATACATATACACCTGTTGTTATACTCAAAAAAAAAATAATATGTATAAAGAAGCTAGCGCCGATGCTTCTACGATGATGCACGGTGAAAGAAGTGCTAACGGCTTTCTTCCCAGCGCTAATCAGGCTCAAGATATTGCTGCATTCACGCAGCTTCTGAAAGACTCTGAGGTACCAGCTACAGGCATACTGCCAATAATTCTTGGCTCCTTCGCTGCTCCCCAAGATCCTTTGAGCAAGATAGAATTAACCACTGCTCTTATGGAGGCGTTTCCGTCCTGGCAAAATAATACGGCACAATATACCTGGCTCCTCTTAAATGGCGCAAAAGAAGCTGGGCACAATATTGTCACGACCAAAATGGGTAGACATGCTAGCTACCACCTTGAAAGTAATCCTGCACCATTTGAACAACCACCTATCACTGTGGTACCACACTTAGCAGAAGGAGAAACAAAAGCTGAAGCGCTAAGAAGGTTTGCAGACGAAGGACTATTCACCCGCAAGCAACTAATGCAAGCTCTTTTTCCTGATATGAGCGGAAAAAGACAGTCTGACAATTTTGCAATAACACTCAATAGGCTCAAGAAAAGTTTGATGCTAGAAGGTGCTAGTATCCCGGATGGAAGATTAAGTCCGGGTGGCACTATAAGAATATTCCGCAACGAGACTACTCAACTAGAAGCTGGTGTTGATATTGCTCTTGAACAAGAAGTAATAGCTGAAGACACTGGTCAAAAGCAACACTCCCCTGACCACCAAGAAGACACAAATGAAAAATCTAATATTGAAGCGCCAGTACTAGAGATCAATGATTCAATCACAGCAAGTGAGACTCCCAGCAACACACAAAACAAACCTATGTTAATCGCTCCGTTAGATCGCGATACGGGGCTATTTTCTACACGCATTAAAATGCCGAGTGGCAAAAGGACAAAGCCCGTAGAATTGTCATCAGATGAATACCATCTTTTTGAAGCTATTTTTACAAAAGCTAATACGTTTTCGAGGGATGAATTAGAACTTGCCATGATAAATATTGCCCGAAGTTCAACGTTCGATGGCTTTGGAGGATTTGAAAAAGCATTTAATTCCTTGAACGCTAAAATACTTTCCAAATGGAATATGTGTTTGATATTCAACGATAGTGGTTTTGCCGTATTGACTGGCCCGGATGGCCCTCAAGCATCACTTATTCCTCAGAGGCAAAAAACAGAAAGTGACAGCACGATAAGACGAGAAGGAAGAATCCATAAAAGACAATTTAGCCGTGGAAAATTAAAATTATGAGGTATACTACATCACAGCAAAAGCAATTTGGTATTATATAAAGATGGAAGGAATAGTTATTGGTATTATCGTACTTGTTTTTTCGGCAATTCTGCATGAGATTGCTCATGGTTGGGTTGCTGAAAAGCTTGGTGACCCTACTGCCAGAATCGCGGGCAGATTAACACTTAACCCGATTCCTCATATTGATCCTATTATGAGCATTGTTGTCCCACTTCTTCTCATTGTTTCAGGTTCTCCAATCGTCTTTGGAGCAGCAAAACCGGTACCTGTTAATCCACTTATGCTTCGTGAAGGCAGAAAAGATATTGCACTAGTAGCGCTTGCTGGTCCTTTAACAAATCTAGGATTGGCACTTATTGGAGGCATCCTTCTTAAAACAGTTGGCTATGCTATTCCAGATCTTATTCCAGCTTTATATTTATTCATTAGATTCAATCTTGCTCTTGGGTTCTTAAATCTTATTCCCGTTCCTCCACTCGATGGATCCAAATTCTTTTCAATTATTTTACCTGAGAAAGCTGCTCAACAGTATTTCGCCCTTGCACCCTTTGGTATTTTTATACTCTTTATACTTCTTCTCATGACGCCAATTGGAGATATTCTAAATGCACTTATTCTAAATTCACTCCATTTACTCGGTATGTAGTCTTGAAATATTTGCTCAAACCTCGTATCATAACGCTTGATATGAAAATAACTCAAGTTCAAAGTCTTGAAATTCTTGACTCCCGCGGCAATCCAACTGTAAGAACCATAGTTACCCTTGAAGACGGTACTACTCACACCTCAAGTGTCCCATCCGGCGCATCAACAGGCTCACATGAAGCAATTGAGCTTCGCGACGAAGATACAAAAAGATATCTAGGAAAAGGGGTACTTAAAGCAGTTGAGAATGTAAATACGATAATCTCACAAGCAATTGTTGGCATGGAGTGTGATCCAAATACCATAGATACAAAAATGCTGGAGCTTGATGGGACGCCAAACAAAGCAAAATTAGGCGCAAATGCAATTCTTTCGGTAAGCCAAGCCGTAGTAAAAGCCGCTGCGCATGTAGCAAATCAGCCTCTTTGGCAATTTATGTTTGAATATTATTTTAAAAACCAAACACCATCCACCAATCACCAAGCACCAGCCTTCCCTCGTCTTTTGGTCAATATTGTGAATGGTGGAAAGCATGCCTCCTGGAATTTTGATATTCAGGAATTTATGGTTGTCCCCAATACCACTACACCTTCCGATTCAGTAAGAATTGCTGCTGAAATATTTCAATCATTAGGCAAAAAATTAAAAGAGAAAGGGCTATCAACCCTTGTTGGAGACGAAGGAGGATACTCCCCATCGCTCTCTTCAAACGAGGAAGTACTAGGAATAATCGTAGATGCAGCTGCAAATGCTGGGTATGAAAATGTCACTGACTATAGACTATCACTTGATGTTGCCTCCACGGAATTCTTTAAAGATGGAAAATATGAGCTTAAGAAACAACAAAAGTGGCTATCTCCCGAAGAACTAACCGAATACTATTCAAAAATAGGTCAGGAATACAAAATACTTTCTTTTGAGGATGCTTTTTCTGAAGATGATTGGGCGGCGTGGATTAAATTTACCGACATGGCAGAAAAATTCCAATTTACTACAATTGGAGATGATCTTTTAGTTACCAATCCAGAAAGAATTAAAAGAGCAATTGATGAAAAAGCAGCTAATGCAGTTCTTGTTAAGGTTAACCAGATTGGGAGCATTAAAGAAACAGTAGAAGCTATCAACATGAGCCACGCAGCTGGCTGGAAAACAGCTATCTCCCATAGAAGTGGCGAGACTGAGGACTCATTCATTGCAGATCTTGCTTATGCTTGCGCCTCTGAATTTATTAAAACAGGCTCAATGTCACGCTCCGAAAGACTTGCAAAATACAACAGACTTTTGGAAATCGAAAAAGGACTATAATAAAATGATGGCAACTCTTGTTCTCGTTAGACACGGTAAATCAGAATGGAACGAAAAAGGACTCTGGACAGGCTGGCGTGATATTCCCCTTGCACCAAAGGGTGTTGAGGAAGCAAAAGCAACTGGAGAGCAACTTAAAGACATAAAGTTTGATTACGGGTATACATCTGCACTAATCCGCGCGCAACAAACCTTAGTTGAGATCTTCGATACTACAAATCAACAACCCCCCACTACCGCCAATTCTGCGTTAAATGAACGTGATTATGGTGATTATACTGAAAAGAATAAGTGGGACATTCAAAAAGAAGTTGGTGAAGAAGAATTTCAAAAGATAAGACGTAGCTGGGATTACCCTCCTCCTAATGGAGAATCTCTTAAGATGGTTTATGATCGTGCTATACCCTATTATGAGGCTGAAATACTACCAAAGCTTAAAGAAGGCAAAAATGTGATAATTGCAGCGCATGGCAATTCACTTCGCGCCATCGTAAAACATTTGGAAAATATTGCAGATAATGAAGTTGCTACACTTGAAATAGGAACAGGAGAGGCTTACGTATATCAGATGGATGAAAATGGTAAAGTGACATCAAAAGAAATTCGAGGCGTAAATGAGAATAAAGGCAAAGTTTAAATCATGAAGTTAATTGTTGGACTAGGCAATCCAGGAGAAAAATATGACGGCACTCGTCATAACATAGGTTTTGACGCCCTGGATTTCCTGCTTAAAAAATACGAACCTCTCGAAAAATCCGTTTGGGACAATGACAAAAAAACGAAGTCTGAAATAAAAAAACTGACCATTGGTAAAACCCCCGCTCTACTCGCAAAACCCCAGACATACATGAACAATAGCGGTCTTGCTGTAAGTCTGCTCCTACAATATTACAAACTAAAATCAACAGATATGGTCATTGTCCAAGATGAATTAGATCTTCCTCTGGGAAAAATTCAAGTACGTTTTGGTGGAGGAACTGCAGGCCACAACGGATTAGAATCGATCATAAACACAATCAAAACCGACAAATTTATAAGAATTCGAATGGGTGTCGGCCATCCTCACTCAAAAGATGGACAGCGGGTAAAATTAAAAAGTGACGATGCAGTAAGCAACTATGTAGTCTCTCATTTTATCGAGACCGAACACAAAGATGTAAGAAATATGAAAAAACACGTTCAAAAACAACTTGAATTACTCTTAGAACATGGCTTTGATACGTATATAAGCAAGTATAATTCAAAAGACTAGCCTACTCTCCCGCTCGCCCCTTTTTCCAATCACTATTCACTAGCCACTATTCACTAACTACCCCTGAAGGGGGCAAACTTCGCTTAGGGATTAACCTCTCTCCACTTAGTGTATGAGGTTTTGTAAAAATCAGTAAGCCGTACCAAAAAGTCTGGGCGTGAGGCAATATAAAGAGATGGGATTGTTAGATTATTTACGCAAAGAGATCTATTGTTATCAACTATTCCGGTTCCTGTTCTTGAGAATGGCTTAAGACTATTCGCTATAAGTGCACCTCCAACATTCAATCTCCTGTCAGATGTTGTTCCATCAGCGCAGCTATTCCCCCTGCTATCAATAATGATGCTGCCTTGAGCTGTGTAGTATCCGTCCAGATTAGTTGATGCCTGACTAAGAGTCACTGCATCAATTGGATCAGCAGTTCCTACGTTGCTTAAGATTTCTATGTTACCTTTTGCGGCTACTATAAATACTCCTTCGCTGGTTGATGGTATATTTATATTTCCGCCAATAGTTACATTTCTTTCAACCAAAATAACAATATTACGTCCTACTGGATGAATGTAACTATTGATGGCAAGATCACCCTTTACCTCATATATCACTTTTTCATTGGTGGCTATAGAGCTTTGGGTAAATGTGCCAGGTGTAAGATCCCGAATCGCAACGCCATCCTTGAGCGCCTTTGCCTTGAAGAAGTCATATGACATTCCACCATTCCTATTTTCTGTGTCGGCATTATATGAGTACTCATTATTAACAAGCCACTGCTTTACAGAAGAAGCAGCATTCCCTCCTGAACCAAGGTTAGCATTGCTATTTGAGGAATAAAATATTCCAGGGTAAGATGAGTTCTGAGGCTGGGCACTGTTCTCGCCTAATGAGCCAAACTTTCCAGGAGGAATAGGATTTGCAAGATTTTTAAATCTAACGTCTCCCCTATCGGTCTGGAACCACGGATTAAGTGGTGCGATACAAAAAGTAACTACTCTATCAGCTTGCAGGTTACCAAACAACATCCCAGTACTCCCAATTGGAGTGTACGTTCCAGAGGTTACGTTCCTCCCTACCACTGTGTATCCGGCGGGTGTCTGTAGTGATAATTGATAGTTATCTGGAGGAAGACAAGCAATTGGAGTCCCCGCATCAGTTCCATCAGTAACCGGATTTCTAGGGATAAATTCAGGCCTACTTCCTTCAAGATGCAAGCTTGCGCCTACTCCCGAACTATTCTTATACGCAACTCCGCTGCCTGGGTTGCACGACGCGATATCTGTAACTGCTCTAACATGCGCTGTTAGTGTGTGAGTAGCAGGAACAGTAATGGCTGTTGAATACCGAGTGGTATTCCCTGTATGCCCAATAGTTACTTGTGGGCGGTATATTTTTTGCACTGTTTGACATGTTGGCGCAGTCCACGGAGTTCTTGATCCTGGAGGATTCCCCGCAGGAGGTGGGGTATCTACTTGAGGGCCCACTGTTGGCGTTGGTGAGTTGCCTGGAGGTGGTGGCGTAATGTCTGGATCCCAATGATATACAGTTGTAGGTGTTGGGGTTGCTGGCGGTGGCAATGATGGTGTTGGGGTTGGAATATTCTGACAATTTACAACAGAAAGCATAGCTGTTTCGCCAGATTGCACTACTGATGGATTTGCGGTAATCCCCCCAGGGCAGATTGGGGCGGGTAAATTAATTCCAAAATTCCCGGTATATGTTCCGCCTGTCGTAGTGAATTTGAATGGGTTCGTTACAGTGGTTAATTCATACCCAGAAGGTAGTGTCAAATACACTTGGTATGTTGCATTATTTATACCGCTTCGAGTGTATGACCCCGAAGAATTTGTGCTGTTAGGGTAGTTAGTTGAATTTGCTCCACTCTCTCTCCTCGAAACCACATAGGAGGATGCATTATTCACATTACCATCTGTGTGACATCCACTATCCAGTTCGTCTATATTTCCGTCACCATCATTGTTAATATTGTCTGCACAATCCCCTGTTGAGATAGAGATTTGAGCATTGCTATAGCCTGCTTCTCCTGCGTCTCTTATCCCATCACGGTCAGTATCTATAAATACTATTCCTGTTATTGAAGTTTCTTGCTGAAGCGCAAAAAGGACATTGCTTGCCGGAGGAAATACATTTCGAGAAGCAGGCACAACATCGTAATTATTAGGAACACCATTTACAGGCGAAACTGAATATGGAGTGGATTTTGTTGTAGAAATTGTGTAATTTCCCACCGATGAGGTCATTCCAAATTGGGTATCACAGGAAAAAGAGTCGCAGCCCGTAGCTTGCATCGCAATGCCTTGAGCACCAGACTCTCCTGCACTTATTTGTCCATTGCGATCTGTGTCATAAAATACTGCACCTGCTATATCTTGGGCTGGTGGAGGTGGTGGTGGAGCTGTTGGTGCGCCTGCACATGCGTAGCCCGCCCCAACCGAGCTGCAGATTGTACCATTTGCACAACACCCTGTCTGGCCACCCAGCGCACAATTCCCCCCGCAAAGACAGCTGTCCGAGTGACTACCCGCTGGACAACTACCTCCACTTGGTGTTGTAGGCGTTGGAGTTGATGGTGGTGGCGTGGTAGGCGGTCTTCGACAGCAAATTGTCCCACCATATGCAGGGGTACAATCATTGTTTGATGGATTCCCGTAGACTACTTCGCCTGGCAAACAGCTATTTCGACAGGCATTTGTACCTCCCTCTGGCGGATTATTAGGACATGCAGTACCCCCAGGAGGGGTTGGGGTGGGTTGACGGCTACAGCACACTGTACCACCATAGGCTGGTGTACATGCACTATTAGTGGGACTTCCATAAACAGTCTCCCCGGCTAAACAACTGTAACGACATGCATTTGTAATTCCTCCAGGCAAAGTGTTTGGACAGGGCGTTGAGGGTATTGGGGTTGATGTTGGACATGATGCCTGGCAAGATGAGGTAGGGATCCCTCCCCCCTGTTGTACACAATTACAATTGGAATCATAATATCTATCTGATGTAATACCACACCCAAGACATGCAGATCCACAATAGCTTCCGGGAGAGCTTCCAAAACCCACATTAGGACAAACCATTGGAGTTGGTGTTGTACATGGACCCGCACTACAAAGCCCATTGCATACGTATGGTTGCCCTGCTGGACAACACCCTCCACCAGCACATACCTCTCCACCACAACAATATCCTCCTCCGCAGCTGCTACAAGCAGCTCCACCACAGGCTACAGTACAACAAGAACCACAATCAGAACAATTTCCACAATGTTCTCCCGCACTTAAATTACATACTAAATCACCACAGTATGAAGATGGAGGTGGTACGGAAGTTGGACCTGAGGTTGGGGCTGCTGTTGGGGCTGGTCTCAAGCAGCAAAGAGCTCCTGATCCAACGTAATTTATACATGCTTGCCCTGCTGAGACATAATTGCCTGATGGGCAGCTTGACGTACAATCGTAGCCACCAGGACAACCGACGGGAAGCTGTGTGGGGGTAGGAGTTGATGTTGGTGGTTGTGGGGTTGGCGTACCAGTAGGAACGTCAGGAGTGTAGAGGTAGCAGGTACAAAAAGGTGGCGTTGATTGACCCTGAGAATTATATGTTACCGGGCCGCAGGTACCAGAAGCTCCTCCACCACATCTGCTTTGGCAATAAGAATTGCAGGCACCCGTAAAGCTGCCAGTCAGTCCACAAACAGAAGGATTGCCATCCTGGCATGCGTTTGCAGCCTCAACCTTAAGTGATGGTGCATAAGAGGGAAGTATCAAAAAAGCGAATAAGAATCCAACTGTCAAAATGAGCCAATAATTTCTGTTCATTACAAGAGCTCGGAATGAATAATAATACTCAGACAAAGAGCTAAATAAAGTGTATCACAAGGAGAAAATATTAGTAAATCTTTATGATATTGTGGGAGCTATCTCTTGAGCTATCTGCTCTCCTCCGCCAAAGCGTCTTAAATAAACCGTTGAAGCATTATATATGCCAATATCATCTTTATATCTGCCAAATACTTTTTCGCTATCAGGATTAAATCCACCAATAGTTTTTATTACGTCTCCGGGTCTAACTATTGTATCTAGCTGCCCAACGCTCGCAATTTTGAGACTAGGCTCACCCTGAGGTACATAACCGCCCCTGTTAAATGGTGTTTCTAGATATGTATATGCTTCCCTTGGAACTGAGTCTCCACCTATATCCAAGTTGTCTACTTCCCATCTAAGGACTTTCTTACCACCATCATTTACTCTTACGGCAAAGTCTTCACCACCAACTGGGTTATTTAAAAGCATATACAATGATGGATCTGTTGCAGCAGCTTCATTTGGCCTCATCCAGCCCTTAAAGACTCCCGTAAAACTAGCGTCACCGGCTTCTTCAATTGTCTGCACATTAGGATCATACCACCAACCAAAACCCACGTCATAATATTTATTGCTTACTGATCTCTTAGTATCAAAAAGCACAGTTCTTCCAGAAGCATCATTTGGATCACCTTGCCAAATTAGACCATAACCGGCCCTATTTGCACGTTCCTGTAAGCGCGGAGAGATATTTCGATTGAATTGTTCACCCAAGCCATCTGCCTTTCTTATAGTTGATAACTTTTTTAGTGCCTCTGTGTCGGGAGTTGCAAGTTTGTATTTAGAAGCATCAATCAGCTTAGAGTAATCTACTGACTCTCCCTCGAAAAGATTCGCTATTCTTTCTGCATTTAATGCTACTCCTGCACCAAGAAGACCTGCCGCTCCTGCTCCTGCGGCGGCTAGAAAAGCTCTCCTGCTTAGTTTTGGAGGCTCTTTTTTATGAATTCCTATATGTCCTTCCTGAAAGGTACTCATATTAATGTAATTATACCCCTTTTTTCCTATAAGTCCAATTCTTTACTTATTTCCGCTTCTCCCTTGAACCTACGGATGGCAAGGAGATATCCTATATAGTACGATTTTTCGTCCTTCACATTTACTACATGCTCTAAGTCTGAAGAATCAATATACATTTGCAAAACAACTGCATCGCCCTTCTTTAACAGTTTTTGCAAGTCCTTATAGTGATCTTTAACAGATCCTAGAAGTTTTGGCTCTGTGCGAACAGTTTCTGAGCTTGTCATCACATCAAGATTCTCAACAACAAGGCTTGTTAACGGATTTTTTGAACCTGGAGAACTGTCAAGAATGAGCCGTATAGATTGATGCTCTTTTTCTGCTACAGGGTCTTCGAGCACAAGGTACTTATCCTCTGAACCAGCAATATTTTCAATTCGCAAGAATTTACCTACTATTGAATGTAAATATGTTGAACCATCCCTATTTGACACGATTCGAATTCCAAGACCCCCATATCCATATGCACCTCTGTCAACATAAAATACACTTCTCCCAGTAGTATCGTTGTCTTCCATCGTGATAATTTCATAACCAATCTTGCGAGCTTTTTCTTTCGTTTCTTTCTCATTTTTACTATCATTGCGAGAATTTTCCCCCGGCATACTATAACTTATACCCTGGCTTATAGCCTTCTTGGGTTTGGAAGGAGCAACTTTCCCTATTTTATTTCCATCGTTACCTCCCCAGAACAACTCTTCTATTGAGATTATTCGGAGATACTGAAGTACGCCTATAACAACAACTATAATTATTAACAAAGCCGCTAGCTCGAGCCCGAAGGTTATAATTGCTCGTCTGTTAAGAAATTTAGGATCGATGTATGAGAATCTGCTCTCTCCATTGGTTTTTCTATTAAAAAGCATATTAATTTTTTTCAACTAAAATCATTTCTGCTCCTGACAGAGTTATATTTTTGACAATATCTATCTTTGCTTCATCTTTAAGTTTTGTAGGAAGGTTGAGTAAAACTATCGACTGTAAATTTAGCCCATTAGGACTTCCGTCTGGATTCTGAATCAAAACGCGAGGAACAGTTAACTCAGCAGTAAAAATACCGTCTTTACTACTATTTTTTTTATCAATCACCTTTGGTTCTGACTCAAGAATGTCCTTAATTTTTACAATTACATGTATATTGCGTTCTTTTGAAGGCAAAGCGTCATATACCTTTACGCCGTTTTGTAAGGCAGCAATCATAATTTTCTTATTTGGAACCGTTACTTTATAATCCCTTGATTCAATTGAGAAGTCATATTTAACCCCAGAATCGTTCTTAGATGGTTTATTGCTACCTTGTTTAAAGAATAGATAAGCGCTTAAGCCAATAATAATAAGTATCGCAATGACTAGAACTATAAATAGCTGATTTTGTTTCATCCTATTTACTATATGAAAATTAGAGGTACTTTGTAAACCAATCGTTCTTTCTAGTAGTTACTACCCGGGTTGGTGATGAACACGTCATGAGGATGGGATTCCATGAGTGAGGCTTGGGTAATTTGGGTGAATTTACCCTTTTTATGAAGCTGCTCTATATTCTTTGCACCGATGTAGTACATTCCGGACCTAATACCCCCAACTGCCTGATCTACCAAATCTTTTACGGTTCCTTTTACAGGGACTAATCCTTCTACGCCCTCGGCAATTAATGTCTTGTCTTTATATGACTTTCCATGGAATTCATCCTCAGATTTTATCTCAACGCCATGCTTCATTGCGCCAACTGAACCCATACCCCTATATTCCTTGAATTGATAAGTGTCGTGCCCATTAATAATACTCTTGAAGCGCGCTGGCACGTCGTCACGTTCAAAGGTAACAATTTTTCCTGGAGACTCAACGGTTGAGGCAAAAAATGATCCCATCATAACTGTTGATGCCCCTGCAGCCAAGGCTTTTACCATGTCACCTGAATGTTTAATTCCTCCGTCTGCAATAACGGGTATACCGTATTTTTGTGCGGCTCGTGAAGTCTCTATAATAGCTGTTACTTGAGGCACTCCCATGCCAGAAATAACACGAGTTGTGCATATTGCGCCTGGCCCCATTCCAACCCGTAAAGCATCTGCCCCATGCTTACAAAGATCCTCGGCAGCCTCAAAAGTTGCAATATTGCCAACGATTACGTCTACTCCCTTATGAGTATTTTTGATAAATCCTAAGGCTTCAATAAACTTGTTGGTCCATCCGTGGGCTGCATCAAGAACAATCACGTCAACCCCCGCTTTTATTAATGCTTCAAGTCTCTCTTTGTACCCATCAGACACGCCTATTGCTGCGCCCACTAAATAACCTGCATCTTTTACCTTCTTTACTTCATCAGCTTCATCAGCAACACTTAAATTTCTATGAATAATTCCAATACCACCCAACTCCGCCAATGTAATCGCAAGCTTGCTCTCTGTTACTGTGTCCATTGGAGCTGAAATTAAAGGAGTTTTTATGGATATATTCTTGCTTAACTGGGTTGTAAGCTCTATATCGTCTCTGGAAAAATCTGAGTAGCCGGGGATCAATAAAACGTCATCGTATGTGAGTGCGAGCGGTAGTTTTTGGCTTTCCATAATTTATAGTAATATCAGAAAAAAAAATTGTCAAGAGCATTTTTGAAGCTAATTTGGCCACAAAAAAACCGCTTTTTACGGCGGTTGTTTTGTAGAATACAATAGTTTTCTGAACTTTAGTTTTCTGTCTTTTAGTCCCCCGGCGATGACCTATTTTCCCTTTTTTTGAAAGTATCGTAGGCGCTGGCGCGTTTCACTTCTCTGTTCGGAATGGGAAGAGGTG
>CAZHDZ010000020.1:0-18730 GCA_964531275.1 uncultured Gammaproteobacteria bacterium | reverse complement strand
TGACATAGGCGAAGTATTTTATATCTAAACAAGATGAAGTGATAGATCTACGTGCATCTCGTCTTTGAATCTTACACCTTCTTTTTCAAGAAGTTTTCTTTGAGCATTTAGTCCACCGAAAGCAAATCCTGGAGCGATGCGCCCATCGCGGTTAACAACTCTATGACAAGGTACTTTTCCTTCATATGGATTTAAGTGAAGGGCCGTCCCTACTGTTCGTGGTGACATGTGAAGCTTTTTTGCAATTGAGCCATATGTCGCAACTTTTCCTTTTGGAATTTTTCTGACAATTTCGTAGACGTTTTCTTTGTAATCTGTAGTTTTCATCTTGCGGCAATAATATATGATGAAAGATATGCTATTACAATATATCGACTTAATCTTCCAATAAACGTAAGTAGCAAGAATTTCTTTACTGGATATTTTGATACTCCAGCAATCATTCCAATTCCATCAAAGAGAGGATTTGGAATAAATGCGAATATAAGTATTACGATTTCTCCCCATCTATCAAAAACATTCTTCTTAAACTTCTTAAGCCATTTATGTTTTTCAAGATCAAAGAATTTATTCGAAGTGTATCCAAAGAGAAAGGTGGTGCCTTCTCCTAGGGATGCCCCAATTGCCCCAATAAGAGCTACTAAAAAGGGATTGCTTTGGGTTGCCGAAATACCAACTGACAGAAGTCCTGGGGCTGGCAAAAAGATAGTCGCGCTCCCAAAGAAATTAATAAAAAATACGCCGATTAGTCCAAAGGAGCGCAGTGAATGGAAGCGTATCTGAAAAAAGACTGGCAAAAAGAGTAAAAAACCTAGAAATATAAGCAACGCGAAGTATATTTTCTTGTGATGTTTTTCAGATCTAATGATGCGGGCAAGGATTGGTTTCATTTAGCATTTTTTTCTTCCTTGAGCTTTTTAAGCTTCCACATAAAAAGCGCACCCGGTTTGTTAACCTTAGCATCTTTACAGTAGGAGAGTGCCTTTTCAAGTATTGATCTGTGGGTGGTTTTTGCAAGTTTTATATAAAGAGCTTTATGTTTGTAGTCATTTAGTTCTTCGGAAAGATAAATACCATAATTCTGGAATTCTCGAGAGATATATTTATCCTCTTTAGGATTAAATTTTTTTAAGATGTCGGAGATTTGGTCCATGTGGTAAGTTATTCTATTCTAACAAACTTTGTGATACCATGATGCAATCTTTTCATGAAGTATCCAATCAATTTTGAGATAGAACTTTTAAAAAATCCGCACTCAGGTCTTTATATTGCGCTTGAGGGAATTGATGGAGCCGGCAAAACAACCCAGGCACAAGATCTTAAGAAATATTTTGAGTCAAAAGGAAAAACGGTAGTTACAACGAGAGAGCCAAGGAAAGAAGGTATTTTAGGAGAGCTTACTCATCAAATACTTACAGCAAAAGTAAAATTCCCCCCAGAAGCAATTCAATATCTTTTTTCAGCAGATAGGGTTATTCATCATGAGCAAATTGTAAAGCCAGCTCTCGCCCGAGGAGAGGTCGTTATAACAGACCGTTGTTTTTGGTCGGCTATTGTTTATGGGGTAATGGATAAAATGGGAGATGCCTACAATGAAGATTCTGTTGAGCAGCTTTTGGTTGCTCAAGGAATTCTTTCTATGTATCACCAATTTATAGTCCCAGATAGATCTTTTTACCTTAAGATATCCGTTGATGAATCGCTAAAGCGCATAGGGGGTAAGGCAGAGAAAGAAATATATGAGACGAGAGGTAAAATTCAAAAGGCTTATGACGGATACGAATGGGTTCATGAAAAATTCAAAGACCAAATAACAATTCTTGACGGGTCACAAGATGAAAAGCAGGTTACAAAAGACATAATTAAATCATTGGAGGACGCAAAATGACGAAAAAATTCACTGAGGAAGTAAATTTCAAGCTCGATTTTCGAAGAAATACTCATAAAGGTCTTTATATTGCGCTTGAGGGGATTGATGGGTCTGGAAAGACAGTTCAGTCGGGAAGAATTACAGACTATTTTAAAGGGAAAAGGAAAGTTGTTCTTCCGGTTGCAGAGCCTCGAAGGACTGGCCCAATAGGAGAGGTGATAAATGATTTCTTGCAAAAAAGAATTATTCTTCCACCAGCATCACATCAATTTTTATTTGTTGCTGATCGGATTGCGCATCAAGAAGATATAGTTATACCTGCTCTTAAGAATGGGGAGATAGTTGTCTCTCATAGGAATTTTTGGTCTGCTGTTGCATATGGAATTTTGGACAAGCAGACTACTGCAAAGGTCAAAGGAGAGAGCGATGTTCTTATGGTTGCCCAGAGTATTCTTTCTATGTATCACCAAATAATGGTGCCGGATATAACCTTCTACTTGAAGGTTTCGCCAAAGGTTGCTATAAAAAGATTGAAAAAGACAGGAGCGGAGAATGAGTATTACGAAACAGAGAGTAGGTTGTCAAAGGTAATGGAGAGCTATGAATGGTTGGTGAAGAGATTTTCATCAGAATTTTCAATAATCGATGGTGATCAGGACATAGAAAGAGTAACCGAGGATATACTGTCAGTATTGCACCACATAAAAAAATGATATTAGGACCAAAAATATTATTAGAACTTGTCAAAAAGCAAAAGCTCGTTGAAGATCTAGCAGAGCGTGAATTGAATAACCCTGAAGGAGCAGGGTTTGATCTTCGACTAGGCAAAGTATTTCGCCTTAAGGGCGACTCGTATTTAGGGATTGAAGAGCGTAAGACCCCGGACGTAGAGCTTGTTGCTGAATTTGACCCAAAAAAGGTGACGTCAATTGTTATAAAGCCCGGAGAAATATATCTCACCGAGTCTTATGAGAAATTTAATATGCCTCTCGATTTGGTTGGAATTCTCAAGCCAAGAACTACCCTTCAAAGATCGGGAATTATAGCACGTATGGCAATTGTTGACCCGGGCTATAGCGGGACGGTTCACCCATTGCTTTACAATGCCGGTCCAGCAAAGGTAACCATTGAGCTTGGAGCACGATATATATTTTCAATGTTCATGGAGATAAAAGGAAAGGGCTCACAATATCGTGGTCAATGGCAGGGTGGCAGAGTTGCCGCAACAAAAAAAGAAAAACAAGTTTAGACCCAATTGACAAGTTAATCGTTGAGTCTTATATTTATTAAAATAATGGCAGTAGCAAAACATCCAGAATACCAATACCTCGATCTCTTACAGGAAATTCTCAAAAATGGTGAGCGAAAAGTTGACCGCGGAACAGACATTGTACTCTATTCATTATTTGGGCGCCAAACCCGCTACGATCTTTCAAAAGGTTTTCCCCTTTTAACAACTAAAAAAGTTTACTGGAAGGGTGTTCTTGAAGAGCTTTATTGGTTTATGAGCGGACAAACCAACATCAAGTATCTTGTGGATCGAAATGTAAATATTTGGACAGATTACCCTTATAAAATTTATCAAGGAAAGATGGAAAACCAGCCTCGCGTCGGCAAACGACAGCGAGTCGAGGCGGGGAAAAAGATTCTTTCGAAAGAGGAATTTACCGAGAAGGTAAAAACAAATGCCGCATTTGCAAAGAAGTGGGGAGAACTTCCAAGAATTTACGGAGAGATGTGGAGAAAATGGCCTACTAGACAAAAAGGAAGGACAATAGACCAACTGAAATGGGTGATGCAGGAAATGAAGGATGATCCGGACGCAAAGAACTTGATTGTAAATTCTTGGAATCCAGAATATTTATACACGATGGCAACAAATGAAGACGCTTCAAGATTCCCAATTTGCCACAATATGTATCAAGTGTCCCGACGAGGAAATAAATTGTCTTTGCAGTTATACCAGCGCAGTGCAGACATATTCTTAGGAGTACCTTTTAATATCGCGAGTTATGCTCTTTTGACAATGGTTCTTGCAAAAATTGCTGGTCTTGAACCTGGAGAATTCATCCACACCTTTGGAGATGTCCATATTTATGAAAATCACATCGCTCAGGTAAAAGAGCAGCTTAAAAGAAAGCCAAAGAAATTCCCAACTATTAAATTTACTAAGAATTTTAAAAGTATTGACGACTTTAGGCCAGAATTTGTAGAGCTTGAAGGATATGATCCCTATCCAATGCTTAAAGCAGAGCTTACAGTTGCTGGTGGTCTCTATGACAAAAAGACTGGCAAAATGGCCAAGTAAAGCGTTTAGGAATTAGCGTACAGCGTTTAGTTATAGAGATTATTATTGCTTGATACTTACTTCTCAATACTTTATTCTAGACTCATGCAAAATATAACCCCGACAGTTGGAATACTTATCCTTGATGGAAATAAAGTGTGTCTGGTAAAACATGGTGAGGCTGCCGAGCATCTGACTGGCGTTCATGGACTTCCCGGGGGTCGATTAAATGGAGAAGAGGAGTTGATTGACGCTGCTGTGCGGGAGGCCTACGAAGAGACTGGTCTTGAAATTGATAAAGCTGATTTTATAAAGCTTCCACGGGTTCTATTTGCAGATATTCCTCGAAAAGGAGGAGAAATATTGAGTGTTAGTTGGACAATTTTTGCAACAAATAAATTCAAAGGAGTTCTTCAAGGATCGGATGAGACAATTCCTGAATGGATTGAAATAGAAAGAGTAAGAGAGCTAACCATACTTCCCAACACAGAGCTGGTTATTCAAGAAGGGAAGGAATTACTTCAGCAGAATGGAATATAAAGTTTTATTTACGAAAGATCAAATCCAAGAAAAGGTAGACGCGCTAGCAGCTCAAATCGCAACTGATTATAGTAGTAAAAAGCTAGTTGCGATTTGTGTGCTGAATGGCGGGTATATCTTTTTTTCAGACCTTTCAAAAGCTTTATGGAATGCTGGATTAGCTGATTTTGAGGTAGATTTTGTAAGGATTTCAAGTTATGGTGCATCAAAAATAAGCTCAGAAAAACCTATATTAACGAAAGACATAGAAACAAAAATACAGGGAAAAGACGTACTAATTGTTGATGATATTATTGAAACAGGCCATACCCACAATTTTCTTATGGAGCATTTATTGATTCAAAAACCAAGCTCCATAAAGATATGCGCTCTGTTATCAAAACCACTTCGCAAGATTAATATAGAGCCCGATTATTTCGGCTTTGAAGTAGATGTAAATGATTGGGTTGAAGGGTATGGAATGGATACTGAGGCGCTTGGACGTGGTAGAGGGGATATAATTAAAAGACTATGAAAATATCAATGATTGCAGCAATTGGGAAAAATAGGGAGTTGGGACGTGGTAACGAGCTGCTTTTTAAAATTCCAGAGGACATGAAGTTCTTTAAGGAAAAGACTCGAGGACATGTCGTTATTATGGGTAGAAAGACGTATGAAAGCATTGGAAGACCTCTTCCAGATAGAGTCAATATTGTTATTTCAAGAAATACAGACTATGAAGTACCGGATCGGGTTATAAAGGTGAAGTCAATTGAAGAGGCAATTGATGTTGCAAAAGAGCACGAAAAAACAGAAGCATTTGTCATTGGAGGTGCCCAAATTTATGCACTTGCTATGCCATATGCAGACAAGCTGTACTTAACCCTAGTCGGTAAAGAAGTAAAAGACGCAGATGCATTTTTTCCTGACTATGAAGAGTTCACTAAAGTTCTTTTTGAAAGACGAAGTCGAGACGACAACTACTCATATACATTTCTTGATCTAGGACGATAAATGCTAAGAAAGTTGTATTTTAAGTTGTGGGTGCAATTTTTGTAATTCTTTTGCAAGTAAGCTTCTATGACACTCTTCATGAGATTCTTCCCAGCAGAGTAGGGTCACGCTCTTTGTCTTAGATAATTCATATATCATTTCTAGGTAAATATTTTGCTTTGGGAATAGTTCTTTTCTCAATTTTTTTGAGAATTCCTCCCAGGTTACTTTTCCATCGTGGTGCTCCTTTAGAAGTTCTGTTGAGGGAGAGAGGACGGGAAGCCACATGTCGAATTCAAATTCAGGTTTGATGCGACGCATCGTGCAGATACGAATTCCATCCGATCCAGTTTTTTTTAATTGAATTGACTTTGTTTTTAGCATTATGAAATCTCTTTTTCTAATTTTACGTTCCTAAGTCCTGTTGTTTTGAGTTTTTTTGATTCAGGATAATAATCAATTATAGTAAGTCTTAGGCTATTCTTCAAAAGTTTTTTCCTATACTCATTGAGGCCTTTTTGTAAGCTTTCGACGTATTTTATTGTGTAATGTTTTTCATGTTCTCTGCCTCTTGCTTTTAGTCTTTTCATTATTTCTGCTGTTGTCACATGAATAAAAATAGTTGTATTGACGGTTGGAAGATTTTCCATAAATTCATTATGCAGTTGTTGTAGAAAGTGCCATTCTTCATTAGTCATTTCTCCATTTTGGAAGGAAGCCCAGGGATACATGTGTAGTCCAGACTCAAATCCATGGTCTAGAATGACTATCTTCTTAGTGGTTTTCTCAACTTTATCAATCATTTTTGATCTCATGAAAGAGAAATGTAGTGCGGTAGAAAATGCCCATCTTTTCATATCGAGGACATAGGAGGGGAGGAAGGGGTTTTCTATAAAAGGATCAACATCTATATATTTTGCTGACAGTTTCTTTGCTAATTCCTTGGAAAGGGTTGTTTTTCCAGACCCCACGTTTCCTACAACTTCGACAATAGCAGGGGCAGATTTAGATTCCATATTTTTATTCTATGATTCCGAGTCTATTTCTAATAGCCTTTGGATCAATACCAACTATTGCTGTGTGAAGAGCCTTTTTAATTACAGTTTCTTTCTTAGCAAGCGTATCAATTGGGTGACCATTTATTCCGACAACGTAGCCACGTTCTAGAAATAATGGAAGACAAAGACCACCGCTCATATCAAGGACATCTGCATCTACAAGATTCATAGCGTCCTCTCTATATCTTCTTACCCCAGCTTTTGTTGCAAGTTCTTCAAGTCCTTCTTTTGATAACCAGATAGACGTATCATATGTAGAAATTTTCAAAGCTTCAGGGTCTTTGGGATCAAGTATGCAAGTTGCTGACCTTACAACATAAGGAGCAGGTCTTTTTGTCTCTTCAGCGGTAATTAATAACTCTGTGAAATTATCAGCCACCTCATCTATCTTCTCATCATCGCTTTGACCTCTAGGTTTCCCTCTATTTAGAAAGTCGTATCTAAAAGACTCTTTGCTCCCATTGATGATAAGAAGGTCTGAGCGTACGTCTCCAGCAACTATTAAAGAAGAAAAATTCCCCCCATTGCCCCTAATCTGTCTTGCGGTAGATGCTGCTTTTGAAATTGCGGCCTTTACAACGTCTGTCGTGACTTCATCTTCTTGGGCTCCAGAATATTGAATGAAATTTATTCCTTTATCAACACCTTCAGCTAATTCTCTTACGAATTTAGCCTTTCTTTCGTTTGCTCCCGCATAGATAAGATGCGTAGGTGTAGGCGCAAGTTCAATTTCCCTAGGAGTAAGTTGTTTGCTTCCAGCGAAAACTATAGCTCTTGTTCTGCCTCTTTTTGTCATGTCATTGAAGGTAGTTTCTCCCTCCCACCCATGAGCTTCAAAAAATGGTCGAGAGCCTCCGCTGGCATGAGATGTTATGTGTGAAGCATTTAGATCCCTTCCGCGACTCTCTAAAATATCAAATAGAGCAGTACCAATTCCTTTTCCCTGCACGGTAGGATCAACATGTAGCCTTCTTAGGTCTACTTCTCCATATGCATTTCTTCTTACAACCTGATTATGTCTTAGTAGTACAAAACCTACAATTGCATTGTGTTCGTCTTCTGCTACGTATGCCTCTGATCCTTCCGTTTCCGCAGCATGTCTCAAATCTTCGACCCTATTAGCGGCAACATAAGCACGTACTACATCTGGAGGAAAAAGTGAAAAAGAAGGCCCGTTGAAATTTTTCTTTGCCAAGGCTGAAACCTGCTTGTAGTCCTCGGAAACAATGCTTCTGACCTCAAGGGGTGAAGATGGCCGAAGCTCGGCAACACCTTCTACTGGAATTTCTAGTGTTGGGCGTTCGGATTGACTTGCCATAGTTTATTTTTGTTGGTGATGCACAGCTCGTGGTGCAACTGCAGTTTGCGTAATGAATTCATATATCTTCCTTGCAGAAAAAGCAGCGCTATGCTCTGAAGTGTCAACGGTGCATTCATAAATAGGTTGTCCTATTCCGTCTGTAAGATTCATGTCATATAAATTTCTATTTCCTAACTCAGGATAAAGTGATCTGAAGGTTACGTCTTCTCCGCGTTCTCGATCAAGAGTTAGCCTAACTGCTTGCTCGGTTGTAATTGTTGGATCTTCGCGATGTAAGGCTTCATATTCTCGTCCGTATCTTACGGTGTCAGTTGCATCAATAAGAATAGGGTGAATATTTCCAGGAAGGGCATATCCTTTTAATCTTGCCGCGTCCTTAACCTTGCCTGAAATAAATCCCAGAAGTCTGCCTTCAGGCATTACAATTTGACCCGCATTCGAAGGGTCGATAATTTTTCTTGCTGTTTCTACATCTAGCTCTCTATCAATCTCAGCTGGTCTAGTGTAGTGACCTCTCATATGTCTTCCTGTGATGCTTTTTTGGTGCATCCTTATTTTTTCACCGGCAGAGGATGAGTTCACTTTATAACCATCTCTTTCAAGCCATTCTTCTAAAAGAGCTTGTATGGTATTCTTTCCAGCAGATATTTTCCCAACGATTGGATACACGTCAAAGCTTCCCGGCTCAAATTCTTTACCGGCCAACATTTCTTCTACAACTCGAGTCCACTGATCTTGTTGCGTGATACCACGTTCTGATGGATGAGACATTCGCCACTTATTATAGGCCCATTAACTTCAAAATGCAATATGTTTTAAGTAGGATGATAGCTAAATCATAATATTCTTTAGATTGAAAGTGTCTAATATCTCTGTTTAAATAAGCCCACATGGAACTTGTTATAGACCTTCATTTACACTCCAGATTTTCAAGAGCAGTGAGCCAGAGAATGAATCTTCAGAATATGTATATTTGGGGTAGAAAAAAAGGTCTAAATGTCCTTTCGATTGCAGATTTTACGCACCCTCTTTGGTACAAAGAGACAAAAGTACAATTAGAAGAAGAGCAAGAAGGCATTTTTAGGCTTAAAAGAGAAAAGGAAATAGAGACCCAATTTAATTTACCTATCCGGGAAAATGATCCAGGTATGCATTTTATGCTTTCAACCGAAGTTGCTTGCATATATGGAGGAAGAACCAAAGATGGCATAAATGGTTCTTATAGAATTCACAATTTAATTCTGTCTCCAAGCTATGAAGTTGCGCTTAAAATAAATAAGGCTCTTATTGCTCGTGGATTTAATTTAACCTCCGACGGACGTCCGATTTTGGGTATATCAGCAAAAAACTTAGTTGAATTACTGTTTGAAATTGATAGGAAAATAGTTCTCATTCCTTGTCACATTTGGACTCCTTGGTTTTCTCTATATGGCTCAAAAGGAGGGTATGACAGGATTGCTGATTGTTTTGGTGAGTATTCAAAATATATCTTTGCTGTTGAGACCGGGCTTTCTTCTGATCCCGCAATGAACTGGCGTGTAAATGAGCTTGAAACAAGGTCAATTGTTAGTTTTTCGGATGCTCATTCACTTGAAAAAATGGGACGAGAAGCGACTGTTTTGAGAATAAAGAATAAAGAATCAAGAATTAAGCCGGAAGATATTACCTATTCCAATATTATGAACGCGCTAGTAAGAGGTAAAGAGAAGACTTTTGAGGTAGGCTACACTATAGAATTCTATCCCGAAGAGGGTAAATACCATTATACCGGTCACAGAAACTGCAATATAGTTATGACCCCAGAAGAGACCTTAAAAAATGGAATAATTTGTCCCGTGTGTAAAAGAGAACTTACTGTTGGCGTTATGAATAGGGTTGAGGAGTTGGCAACAAAAGAGGGAAATAATTATGAAGAAGTGCAGGACCATTACGGCACGATCTGGCTTAAAGACAAGAAGGGTATAAAGCCACCATTTGTTAATCTCGTGCCATTACTTGAGATTCTTTCAGAAGCACTTAATTCAGGTACCACGACGCAAGCAGTAACAACCATGTACGACAGCCTAGTGGGCCAATTTGGCTCAGAACATGAGATATTACTGCGTTCCCCTCTTGAGAAGATTCAGACCGTAGCAGGGGTCACTATTGCAGAAGGAATTGAAAAAGTAAGAAATAGACAAATTCATATCGCTCCAGGCTATGACAATACCTATGGAGTGGTTGAGATATGGGATAAAGAATCGACGAAGCGTAAAGGTGTGCGTGTAGAAAAACCTCAACAAGGATTAAAATTTTAGTTTGTTCCAGGAATTATTAGATGCTAATATTGAAGTATATTTCGTATACTCATACAATTTGAGAAATAAATGCAAATTATATTTCGTATACTCATACAATTTGAGAAATAAATGCAAATTATGAAGATTTCGGTCGTTCTGGCAGCCTATAATGAAGAAAAGTTAATCGGCAGATGCATTGAGGCAATCCAAAATCAAGACTTCCCAAAGAACGAATACGAGATTGTAGTAGTGGATAATAATTCTAAAGATCGGACCTCACAGATTGTAAAAAAAGCTGGCATTGCCCCGTTTCTCTATGATGCCCATCAGGGGGCAATATGGGCTAAAGATTATGCTGTGAAGAAGGCAAAGGGGGAGATTGTAGTGGTTACTGACGCTGATTCAATTCCTCAGAAAGATTGGTTAAAAAATATTGATGCCATTATGGAGGATAAAAAAATAAAGCTCGCCGGTGGGAAGGTATATCCCATTGGAAATTCTTTTACATCACGTCTTTTACTTGAAGCGTTTGATGTTGCAGCAAGAGTGCTTAGCATATTTGGGGTACCTCTTGTTTGGGGATCTAATATGGTCGTGAGAAAGAGTGCCTTTGAAGCTGTGGGTGGGTTTGACACAACCCTCCATAGTAGTGACGATTGGGAATTTACATTACGAGTGCAAAAGAGATATGGGCTCAAAAGTTCAATTTATACTAATAAAATGAAAGTGAATGTTTCGCCAAGAAAATTTGAAAGCACGGATAATTTTATTCCATATTTTCTAAATGGATTCTTTAGTTTTATTTCTATTTTTATCTTTAGACGTGCGTGGAGAGCAGGGGCAATTGCTACTGTGAGGTGATGCTTGTAAAAAGTTCCAGTGCATTTTTGAATGCTTGATCCATATTAAAGTATTTGTAATTAGCAAGACGTCCTACAAAATAAATTCCTTTTTCTTCTAATTTTTTCGCTTCTTCTTGATATTTTGCAAAAATTTCCTGATTTCGAGGATTTGGGACAGGGTAGTAGGGGTCGTTGACGCCAGGCATGTAGTCAACAGAATACTCTTTTGAGATAGTTGTTTTTGGGTGTTTTTGACCGGTAAAGTACTTATATTCGACAATTCTTGTGTAGTCATAATCATTATTTGGGTAGTTGATAACAGAATTCTCTTGGAAAAACTCCTTATCATACGTTTCAAAATCAAATTTAAGTGATCGGTATTCTAATTTTTCATCCACACTATATTTGAAGTCAAAATATTGGTCGATTGGACCCGTATAGAAAAGAGTAGTGTGTGAAGGTAATGATTCTCGAATTTTAAAATAATCTGTATCAAGTTGGACAGTGATATTTGGATTATCAGTCATCTTCTCAAAAAGCTTTGTATATCCCTCTTTTGGTTGGCCTTGGTGGGGATCCGAAAAGTATCTGTCGTCAAAGTTATTTCTAACAGGAATTCTATTGAGAACGGATGGATCAAGTTCTTTTGGATCTTTATCCCACTGCTTTTTTGTGTAGTTATGAAACATTTTTTCATAAAGCACTTTTCCAACCCTGGCGAGTGCTGCTTCTTCACCATTTTGAGGATTATCGTTCTTAATTTGATGTTGAGAAAGCCATTCATCCATCTCTTGTTCATTTTTTATATTGAGATTAAAAAGAGTATTAACGGTAGTTATATTAACTGGAATTGGCACTAACTTGCCGTCAACGGAGGAGAGAACTTTATGCTGGTATGGGGTAAATTCAGAGAATTTTTGAACGTATTCCCACACATCATCAAGCTTTGTATGGAAAAGGTGGGCACCGTATTTGCTTATTAAAATTCCATCATCATTATAGTAGTCATAACAGTTGCCTCCTATATGATTTCTTTTATCAATCACCAAGACTTTTGAGCCTTTTTGTGAGGCAAAACGTTCTGCAAGTGTAAGCCCAGATATGCCTGCGCCGACGATTAGTACATCAAAATTCATACAAAAATTCTAACAAAGTGTAGTAGCAATTGATATAATAGCACTAATGAGCTTGCTAACACCGTTAGAAGTTCTGAATTTATGAAGATAAGTGTTGTTATACCCGCATTCAATGAGGAAAAACGTATCGGTGCTTGTCTCAAAAGTGTTTTGAATCAGACGATTCCCCCATTGGAAGTTATTGTAGTTGACAATGCGTCTACCGATAATACAGCTAATATTGCCAGGGAAATGGGAGCTACGGTTGTTTCAGAGCCAAGGAAAGGTATTACATCTGCCAGAAACACAGGATTTAATGCTGCAAAAGGAGAAATAATAGCTCGTACGGACGCTGATTCGATTGTGCCAAAAGATTGGATTGAAAAAATAGGAAAAGAGTTTGAAAAAGATTCTGAGATTGTTGCCATCTCAGGTCCAGCTATTTTTGGCATAGATATGTTAACACCTCTGGTAAGGATAATTGTGTTTGAGGCAAATAAAAAAATATTCGGGCATTATGGACTGTATGGCCCGAACCTTGCGATCAAAAAAAGCGCATGGGAAAAGATCAAAAATGATGTTTGTTTGGATGATGACAAGGTCCATGAGGACACTGATCTTGCGATTCATATAGGAAAAGTGGGTGAAGTGGGGTATGCAAGAGATCTAAAAGTTAGAACTTCAGCCAGAAGACTCAGAACAAGCCCCTCATCTCAGCTCGTTGAATATATTGTTAAATGGGCAGATATGATCGCATTCCATAAGAAGTATAGGATTTCCTCATTTGCATCATCAATTAAGTCCAAAATGAGTAGTTAGGCTCTTTTTTTACCTCTAAAGTAGAAGAACGCGTATACAAGAAGACCAACGGCTGCTGAAAATATTCCACTGATAACTCCAAGTTCTATTCCAGGTACAAATTCTTGTAGGTCAAGTATCGCAAAGAGGTTAACATAGGTAAAATTTTGAGTAGCTAGGGCGAGGTAGGCTAGTATGACAAGATGAGCCCCAGCAAAGAGAACCATTGTATTTTTGAGTGCGTTGAGGCTGCGTTTGGTTGTCATTATTGTATGTTACTACCCACAGAGAAGGAGATCAATATAGGCATTTTCTAGTGTCTAGAAAATGAGTGGGTACTATATATTGACAAGAGCTTCCTTTTGAGACATACTGGTAACCGATAAACACATGACCACCAAACTTACAGACGATACATTCCAGAAAGAAGTAGTAGAAGCCTCAAAGCCAGTTCTTGTTGATTTCTGGGCAGAGTGGTGTCAACCATGCCAAATGGTGGGCCCTTTGGTAGAGGAATTGGCAGCTGAATATGAGGGAAAAGTCGGTTTTGGAAAGCTCAATGTGGATGAGAATATTAATGTCCCAGGGAATTATGGGGTCATGTCTCTTCCGACTCTGATGGTTTTTAAGGATGGAAAGCCATTTAAGACAATGATTGGAGTTCAGGGTAAAGATACACTCAAAAAGGCAATCGATGAAGCATTGAATTAGTTCGTAAAACGAAGCAAACTCGCTTAGGGTTTAGTTTATAAAGCGAACCAGCGTCTAGCGTTTAGTTTAAATCTAGCGCGAAACGCTTTTTTTTGTACCTAAATATGGATAATCAGGACATATATGACGTAATAATAGTAGGATCAGGTCCTGCAGGTCTTACTGCAGGGATCTATGTAGCTCGTGGGAGCCGCAAGACTCTTATCCTTGCCGGAAGGAAATGGGGCGGTCAATTAATGCTCACTACAGAGGTTGAGAACTTCCCTGGTTTTCCAGAGCCCATTATGGGGCCGGAACTTATGAAGAAGATGCGCGATCAGGCAGAGAGGTGTGGAGCGGAGATTCTAGATGTCAATTTTGTTTCGGGAGACTATTCAAAAAAACCCTTCATTGTTACCTCTGACGATGATAAAAAATATTACTCAAAAAGCATAATTATCAGCACGGGAGCTGATACTAAATGGTTGCAAATTCCAGGCGAAGAAGAGAAGATTGGACGAGGGATTTCTTCATGTGCGCCATGCGATGCGGCCTTTTATCGCAACAAAAAAGTGGTGGTAATTGGGGGAGGAGATAGCGCTATGGAAGAAGCATTAGTTCTTACAAAATTCGCATCAGAAGTTTTTCTTATTCATAGACGAGATTCTTTCAAGGCATCGGATGCAATGCAGCAAAAGGTATTTCATAACGAGAAAATAAAAATAATTTGGAACACTTCGCCAGTTGAGGTTTTGGGTGAGATGAAGGTTGAGAAGATAAAATTAAAAACCGAGCCAGCCTCGCCGAGTCTAGGCGGGAGTGAAAAAATAAAAATAAAGGAAAATAACCAAGACAAAGAAGTTTCAATAGAGGAAATAGGTGGTAAAGCTCTTGAAAATGGGGAGTGGGAATTTCCTACAGATGGAATGTTTGTAGCAATAGGACATACTCCAAATTCCATGATTTTTGAAGGGATTGAAAAGGATGAGCATGGCTTTATAAAGCAGTATCCTGATTCCAAGACTAACATCGAGGGCGTTTTTGTATCAGGAGATGTACACGATTCTCATTACATGCAAGGGATTACAGCAGCTGCTTTCGGGTGTATGTCAGCATTGGATGTAGAAAAATACCTTCAAATGGGAGAGTAGTTACTTCTTGATCGTTTTCTTAAGAATCTCCAAGTCGTCCTTAAGAGCTAATATACCTGTTGATAGAGTAAGGATTTCTTTTTCAATATTCTTAAGTGACTTATTTGACTGGATATGAGCAAGGTCTTCCTCTGAGGGATTTTCATCCACATGCTTATCGATATCTTCAGAAATGTCCTCAATGTCAGCTTCAAGATCTTTAATGCCTGCTCTCATTTTTTTAATATTGCCCTCAAGCCCCTCAACGTCCTCTTGGATCTCATCAAATTCACCTTCAAGTCCTTGAACGTCTTCCTGAATTTCTCCAATGTCCTCTTCAACCTCTTCAAGACTTTCAGTATTTTTGTTAACTGAAAGTTGGATAAACAGAGATAAGTAGATTGCCTCAAGAGAGACTAGCGTTGTTAAGACAAGTAAAATTGTGTCGAAAGGGACACCCCCGAAATAGAAGAGGAAAGCAACGGCAAAGAGAGCAGTGTGAACCAATATTGAGGCTGGGGTGCCTATTACCTCAGTAACCTTAATTGCCATTTCTTCTAATTGTTTGTTGCGTGATTTTTTCTTTGGCATAAGTCAATTGCTTTATAGTTTAAGTACTTTGAGACGGGCAAAACAAGTCCCCGGGAAGTATAAAGCGATTATTCTTGAGGTGCAACAGGTAAAGCTGTAGAAATTTGAGTCTGCTTTGGGGTGTATGAGGTGAAAAGCTGTGAGCATTGCGATCCATTACACGCTCCACAAGAATAAACATGGTTGCCTTCGATTGCCGCTCTATGAATAGGAGAATTGAGCCACCAACGAAGTGTTCCTGCTTCATTTGATCCCCATTTAGCGTCTTCTGTTATCCAGTAGGGCAGTTTACGGTTATAAAGACCTGAATGAAGACTGCCATTTGCGAATTCTCCTGACAACTCCATACTTCTTGTAGTGGCAAGAGAGCAGAGTGCTTCATCGCGAATAAAAGCTGGTTTTCCAATGGATGCTCGATGAGCATTAATGAGGTCAAAAATGACATTTGCATCAACATTGACGCCTGTTTGAGGAATCAAATCTCGTGCACCCTCTATCACTGCAGAATCGGGAAGAGGTGTAGGAGCCGGCGTTTCTTCTATAACACTAGGTGTTGGAGATGGTTCTACAAAATAAACAGGCTCTGTGGCATAGGAAAATACGGGTAAATCAGCTTCTTTTTCATCACTAACCGCTGCTTTTACAGCTTTCTCTTTCTGGGTGAGCCTTTTTTCAATACAAGAATTTTCATTCACAACGAAGAAGCTTGTAAATGCTGTGCACGATCGCTCAGTTTGAGCTTTCATGATTGGGAGAGGAGCGTTTCCCTGGGCATGTATTGTCGCCTTTGACATCAACAAAAATATCGCTGTCAAAAGCATAATCTTGCCTGCCTGCATATGCTTTTTGTGTCTTTTTGAAGCTAACATTGCTGCTAGCGACGGTGGGCACAAGTAAGAATTCTAGCAGAGGAAAAAGATATGTCAAACAAAACAGTGTAAGAAAATAACCTCAAATTGTCAGGATTTTGTCCAGTTTGAGGCAAAAATTCAAGGAAAATTTTCTTTGAGGCTATTTGAAGCTAGATTGAATGGGCTGAGCTTTCCAAGCATTTCGGAAAACTTGACTTTTTTCAGGTCCAACGAAGGCAATAGCTGTAGTTTCGACATTTTTAGTTGGGTATGAAGCTTTTCTTACAAAAGTATTTAGGAAATGTTCACAATTCGGTTGAAGCTCTGCGTCGCTGCCAATTATGTTTGTACCTAAATTTGGAAGAGCTTCATCCATTTCTCGTCTGAGATTTATTACTAATTGGGGGAAATAATCTGGGCGGGCACATTGACCTCCAAGGTCAGCAAATTGCGTAGTAAGCCTTACAATTTGAGCCTCCTTTCGTTCTTCGATGGTCAAATTATGCATAAGCTCTTGTGACTCGTTTCTGTGACTCGACGTGAAGGGGAAATGAGTGCCATGAATGCCGATCATTCCAAGTTTTTTGACTTTGGCGTGGTCAAGCCCTTGAGGTAATCCAAGTAGATTAATCATAGACTCAAAAGTAGCCATAGACTCATTTACATGAATTGGAGTCCTTGCAGCGTAATTTTCTACAGGTCCATCACTTACATAGCCTGTATCATGAAACATCGCTGCTAAAACAATTGCCAGAGTTCCTTCTGGTGTGAGATGGGCAGAGAACCTATCATTACGTGCCAAGATGGCATCAGTAAGGCTTATGGCGTCATATGTAGCTTGCTCTACAGCATGAGTCCTGTTGTGGTAGAAAAGATTTGCCCCTTTTACTTCGTTTTCGCGAAGCGCTTCTTCCTCATTAAAGTACATATTGGCAAAAGCGTAGTATGTTTCGAATGATGAAAGAAGTGCTTCTTGATCAAAAGGTCGAAAAAGTGGTTGGCCTAACAATATTTGCATGTGAGCCGTCGTTTCGGTTTTTACTTTTAATATATCTTCGCCTGCTTCGAAAGGGTAAGGTGTGATAGTTTCATTCATGCACACAGTTTATCCTTGTGTGAGTCTTAATTCTGTCGCCTTGGGCACATTTATGTTAGGAGGATTTTTTTGTGAGAAAGAGTAAGAAGGCCTTTTTCCTGTAGGAGATCGAGGGTTTTTGTAACCCGTGCTCGCGTTGCTCCAACTATTGCTGAAAGTTCTTCGTGCGTGAGGGTGATTTCTCCATTTGCAAAGTATCCCCGGAGTATTTTTAGTGAATTTAAAGTTCTTGTCTCTAGATTTTGAGTTATGATGTCTTCAACGTGCGCATCAGTCTGCCTCAATCTTTGGGAAAATAACGCGAGAAGTCTGATTGCTATCGTTGGATACTGGTTTAATAGTAAAGAGAAGTTAGATGAGGAAATTACTAGAAAGGTCGATTCGGTAAGAGTTTTTGCAAAAGCAGAGCGTGGTTGCTGGTCGATAAGTGCCATTTCTCCGACGATGTCGCCTGTTCCAAGAATTGAAATATTTATTTCTTCGCCATTTTCATTGAGCCTAAAAATACTTACAGAGCCACTTTCTACAAAGTAGATCGCATCGGATTCTTCCCCTTGTTGGATAAAGGTTGTTTTGGCGGGAATTGTTTTCTTTGTGGCAGTTTTAAGAATAGCCGAAGTCTCTTTTTCGGTTAAGTCTTTGAAGAGAGTGACATTTCGTATCATAGATTGTAAAGATGTCAGCATTATACTCCAAATTATAGGACTTGAAGAGATCTTGCATTGTGCCCTTTGACACAAAACCAACAAGTCTTTTATCCCTTGACATAGCCTCATTATATTAGTAGAATAGTTACACCTTTTGAGGTATATCCATCCCTGATTCAACTAAGTTGAATTGAAATGGTTATTTAAATCGAATACGCATGATAAAGTTTTTACAAGATTACGTTTAAAGTCTCCTCAAGGGGGCTTAAATAGTGCCTTCTAATACTTCCTCAGTAGTCGATTTTTCTCACGGGTTTAACAATTATATATAGAGTTGGACATCAGGTTTGGGCCTTGTCAATTTACCAAGCAGAATCATGAGTTCATTATTGAACGCATGAAAATTTTGCTATGCAAAATTGTTCTGTGCCTAAAATTAATAATTTTGGGCCCTTAGCTTAGCTGGTAGAGCGCATCATTTGCAATGATGAGGTCAGGAGTTCGAATCTCCTAGGGTCCACACTTCGACAGGCTCAGTGTCTGTCGACTCTAACTTACTGTACTGGAAAAAGGCGCGGCGCATCAGCCGGCCTTCTTCGAATACAGTAGGTATATGTACTTTAACAACTGGAATACAAGCAAT
>CAZHDZ010000019.1:0-20434 GCA_964531275.1 uncultured Gammaproteobacteria bacterium | reverse complement strand
GGCTTTGAATCATGGCCGGCTTGCAGTTTTTAAAGTACAATTCTTGTCGATACAATTGCATCCCCAAGGCTATTATTATACCAAAAAAGGCCCATAATATCAATCTAAAATGCATAGGGTTTGAAGCTAAGAGGAACTTGTGGTCTTTAAATTAGCAGTTTAATGATATTCATTCTTGAGCTCACGTTCTCGAGTGCGCTCAACCTTAGCATTCTTTGCATCTTTTCTTCTTTCGTGTTCTTTTTTGCCTTTTGCAACTCCTATTTCTAATTTAAATTTACCATTTTTTAAGTAGAGGGAGAGTGGAGCAATTGTATATTTTCCGGTATCAAGCATGTTCTTGATTTTGAGAATCTCTTTTTTGTGAAGTAGGAGTTTTCTGGTTCTATCTTCTTTATATCCTTCAACTCGTGAAAATTTATACGGGAATATTTTCGCATTTATAAGGTAAGCTTCATTGCTCATAAGCTTCACATATGAGCTTTTGAGGTCAACATGATCCAAGCGAATGGCTTTAACCTCAGATCCCAATAATTGAATTCCTGCCTCGAATTTTTCCTCAACATTGAATTTGCTTGGTGCTGTTTTGTTTAAGATTTTCATTGTAATGATTATATCATCGCAAATGATTCAAACGATATTTTTAACAGCCTCAAGAGAAGAAGAGAAGAGTGTGATAAAATTTTAGGAAATAGCCTCAAATGATATAGTTAGGTATAGTTATGTGTGAAAAGTGGTGTGGATAACTTTTCACGACCTATGAATCCTATAGGATTCTTTGCTGAAGCCAACAATTATTATAGGTTTACCAGTAGGTGGTATTTTGAGGCTAGACCGAAAAATAATCGAACAAACCTTGCGACTGCTAAGCGTTGGTATTTATCTATAGATCAAAGGTATATACGGTGTTGGATTTTAGAACATATCCAATCTTTTTTTCTTCATCAATTGCAAAACTAGTTGCATTTTTTATGAATGACCCTTCGTATTGAGTTACGAAATCACCATCGTCTCCAACGACCACTACCCTCTGATTTTTCACATCAAGAACGTATACGTTTGTAAGATCGGCATCAGCATAAATTTTAGCACCCTCTCCTATCGGTGCTTCAAGCCCACCAAGATCAAAATCATCCTTTTTACCCTTCGTAAAGCGCTCAATAGTCCCATTTTCCTCAAGAACCCATACAGGACCAGAGATCGCCATGTCAATTGGAGATGCATCAAATGAAGGCTTATCAGTAAAGTAAGAAGATGAATCGTAGCTTGGTGCTCTGTATTTTAAGATGTCATCACCGTCAAGGGTGTAAAGGTTGCTTCCAAAAATATCAAAAGAACTACCCTTAATACTTTTTGCTACTTCTGTTACTTTTCCATTTCCTCGGTCAATACTCGTTGCTGTCTTTCCCATGGTATATATAAATTTTTCATCAGCGCTAATGAATGTATCAGAAGACTTTAAGTCATAAGATTTGCCTGCAGTTCCTTTATCAGATATTGTGACGACTTGTTTGCCTGAAGGATCTAATATTAGCAGTGTCCCTCCTTTTGCAGTAATAGCACCTATGCTTTTTATATCTCCACCTGATTTTAGGAATTCTTTAATATTTTTTGCACTGCCTCCGCCACCAAGTTCTGAAATCTTTGTATCAATTTGAGATTTAAGCTCAGTAAGTTTTTTGTTTTCATCTGATCCTTCGGGGAATTTAGAAAGTGCGTCGCGAACCAATGTTGAGGCAGCGTTAAATTCTTCAAGAGCCAACGTCTTATTAAGTGGTTCAAGGTTAACTCCTTCGTCAAAGCGAGATTTTGCCGGGTTATAAATTTGAGCAAACTCCCCTGCTCTCTTTGTATCATCTGTCTTTTTTGTCTGAAGAAAAATGCCACCAAATAGAACAGCAACCAAAATTATAACTATTCCTGTAATTATGATTTTTTTACTTGCAAAGTTAATGTGAGGAATAGAAAAGGATGGAAGCTTTCTCCTGCTCTTAGGGCTATTAGAATATTCTTGATCACTATTGGAGCCATAGGTAGAGTCATCTTCTTTCACTTCTTTTGTCCACAAATTCTCTTTGGTGTAGTCATGCTCTGGTTCACTTACTGAAATTTCTTCTTCTTTTTTGTCATCAAGTTCAAAATCTTCTTGTGCCGATTCGGGAATGCTTGTTAGATTTTTAAATTGAAGAATGATTGCGCTTTCAGTTCCTTTGGACTCGCCATGAATTATAGGAGTAATATTTTCGGCAATTTGTAAAACATCAGTTGTATTAAGATGTTCCGAAAGACTATCGAGTGCGATTTTTTTGTTGAAGTCACCTGTTTCGATAATAACAATATCGTCATGTTTAAGCTTGCCAGAAAAGCCATGAAGTTCGTTCTCTACGCCTGTCGCTATCGCGCCAAGTCTGTCTCCTCTTTTAATAATAACTTGACCCTCAGAAGCAATTACAATGTAGAGAACATCCCCCACTATTGCGCCAACGAGTATTGAGTAAGTGTACCCTTCCTCAACTGTTGAGGACACATTTCCGACTGCTTTTTTGATATTTTCTAGTGTTTTCTCATCTAGCGCAAAAAATTCACGTTGAAGTTTTTCAAGCAACTCTTTTCCGTACGTTGTGACAGAGGTTTTACCGGTAGTTTTTTCGATGCTGAGAGTAATGTATACATTAAGAGTTGTATATGCTTGTGCCCATGCTGTATCTGTTGGGTTTGGAACGATTTTTGAGAGCAAAATGTCTTGATTCATAGATGTTTAGAGAGAAAAGACAACCAATAATAATAGTATAAACGATATTGCTACATGAAGGATAGCAACGATGCGAAAAATGGCAGCAAAGCCTTCTTGTTCCATGAGCCTGTTAAATGTAAATATTTGAAATGCTAGTACTAGTGCAAAGAGTGTATAGAAGATCAGAAGCAAAAGGAGTATAGTTTTGGCAAAATTGTCTGGAATGGCAATAAATTGAAAAAAATCTTCTATATTCATGGTGTAAGATCTCCTATTATGTCTGCTACTACCGATGGTTTAGGCACCCTGTCATACTCGATGTTGCTTTCTGCTCCTGCGGTTTGAACCATAACATCCCCGTAATTAAAAAGTGAGCGGACAAAGCCGATTTGCGTATAGCTTACGTCTTCGATGCTTTTATTTTTAGCCTCAGAAATGTGTCTAATTAAGATTCCAGAAAGATCAATATCTACTAGTCTTACTGTTGTTACCATTCCAGTATGGAAATACCAAAGAGAAAAATTAATCAGGACAAAACCAAAAATTATTAGGTAATAAAAAGCAGTATAAAATGTAAGCGTTATTCCGCTTGGGAGAGGAATTGGAAAGTTGGCAACGAAGAAAGGAAACCCAAGGGGTAACAATAATAGTAGTATTGCCATTGCAGCCCATGGAATATTTGTTACGAAGTGGCGTCTTAGTAGGAGTAGTATTTCTTCCCCAGCCTCTTGTTCTGCAAAGGAAACTCCGCTTGGATATTGGCGGAACGATGAGTAGAAGTGCATTGGTTCCTTTTTGTGTTTTGTGCCTACGACTGCCTCGACTGGCTTGCTAGCGTTTAAAATAAATTCTCCCTTGAGGTCGTTGTCCATATATTACTAATATTGAATTATACTGCACAGGTATGTTTAAGTTCAAATCGCGCAGTTACTTCTTTTCGATATTGAAAAAAGCAAATCCGCTCTGAGGGATGGAAAGGTATCCTGGGGCCCGAAGATTAAATGCTTTCTTAAATTCTTCACCGCCAAACGAGATGCCATTGATGGTAACTGTGTTTGTTGAGCCATTTCCTTGTGAGACTGAGACGCTTGTGGCTGAGGATATCCCTCCACTTCCTGATACCAAATTACGAAGCTCTTCCATGCTATATGGATTCCCCCCCCAACAAGAGGTAGTAACTGGGGTAATGCGTCCCGTATCTATTCCTCCAGTTTTGAGTGCAATTGCAGCATTTACGATGTCTGCCATTTCTTCAGGTGAAAGCCATGGGCTGGTGCGTCCACACTTATTGGAAGAAGGACTATATGCTTGTGTATACCACGCTTTATATAACCATGGTGAGCCACCAATTTTGTCATAAGCACTGTCGATAAAGTTGCTTCCGCCAGATCCTGAGGTGGTGTCCCATCCTACAGGGCTTGCATATCCACCATGTGTAGATGCGTAATAGGTTACGACATCTTCAAGAACCTGTCCTTTTGTAGCTTCAACCGCTTGTTTCCATGCTTCAGGTGAATTATCAGCTTTCCCAGAATTAAATACTTGGCATGCTTCTGTTATGCAAATTTCGGTTCCCTGGACCTTATATCTGTAGGCATATGTTCTGGCAGCAACAGCCTGGGCCTTAAGTGCTTCTGGATGCCAGCTTGAGGGCATCTCTGCAATTCCGAGAAGGTATCGGCCCTCAAAGTCAATTTCACCTTGGCCGGCTACTTTTATTGTGCCTCCCGTGTCTTTACTGACGGGATCTTTGCCGTAGTATGCTTTAAGAATTTGCTGGTAGGTTTGTCCACTCTGTGCGCGTCCACGAGCCCCATATTGACTCATGCCTTTTCTGTGCGTATGTGCTCCAAAAGAAAATGCTGCAAAATAACCTGAAGGTGCAGATTCTCTAAAACCATTTATAGACGCATTGTAGTCGTCGGCTAGACTACTATCTCCGATTGTTGCTGTAAAGCTTCCAGAACGGGCGTTGATAATTTCACTTTGCTTTGCGGTAAGAGTAGCAATTTTACCCGACAGTTCTTGTTGGTAGGACTTGGCACCATCAACTACTTTTTGAACCTCAGTTCGTTGGGTATCTAGCTTTGTTTTGGCAGAGGCTAACATGCTTTGTTCTTTTTCAAGGCTGTCTCTTCTTTTTTCAAGATCTACAATCTGAAGTGCAATGTTTGTAATTGTATTCTTATCTCTTTCTGTATACCGTTGGTGATAGGTTAATGCCTTGGTTACATCTGTTGCGCTATTGCCAGAAAGGAAAATCATCAGGGGCGTAAAACCATAGTTATTGATATAAGAGCTTCTTACTGTCGTTTTAAAAATCTTTTGATTTTCAGATAGATTTTCATAGCTTTTATCTATATCCTGCTTTTTTTTGGCAACATCATTTTCAACAACGGTAACTTGATATTCAATATTATCTAGCTGTTTTTTGAGTCCAGTGAGTTGGCCCTCAAGGGGTTTTGTAGCATTCTGAGATGAAGATAATGCGCTTTGCAGATCAGCAATTTGCTTATTGAGGTCATCGAGCTCATCCGAATAGGCGGTATTTTTAACAACGACCTGTCCCACAGTAACAAACAGAAGAACAAAAGCAGTTACTGCAAAAATTTTTATTTGTAACTTTTTAAATGTAAATTTCATAGAATGAGAGTGAATTCATTTCGAGCAATCCTAATGTTATAATAAGTTCTTATTCGGCACCCACGAATAATTGGGGCACGTAAGCAATCTTGGTGCTAGCGCACTAAGCAAGCTTGCATGCCTTCGTTTCACTCGGGCATGTAGCTCAGGGGTAGAGCGCTACTCTTATAAAGTAGATGTCCTTGGTTCAATTCCAAGCATGCCCACCAATTTTTGTTTCTAAATTATCAAAGTCACTATAAATTCCCCCCAGCGCCTCCATCTTTCCCTGGTAATTTATCTGGTGGTGGAGCATCAAGAACTTCAAAGAGACGTGACCTTTTAGCAATTTCTTGGTCCACTAAGTGACGTGCTCTTCCATATTTCAATCTAGAAAGTTCTCTTATGAGCTCTGCAACACGAGGGTTGGCTTTCTTCTGATCTTCCTCAATATTTCTCGTAAGATCAAGAGAGAATGGCTGTGTCGGGTCCCCCCCCACTAAAGTTTTTACATATGCATGATACCGCTCTACATTGATTAAGTCACCCTCACTAAAGGTAGGTTGAAATTCATGAGCAAGATACCCAGCATCAGTTACACCTACTCTAAATGCACACATGGTTCCTACATTTCCAAAGATAGCCATCTTAACATCTTCATCTATTTGGCCTATGAATTGGTTAGCTACTGTTAGATTGAGGCGATATTTTCTAGCCTCAGATAAAATTTGTGCAAAATCAGGAGTAGCAAAATTTTGGAACTCGTCAACATATAGGAAGAAATCTTTGCGTTGTTCTTGGGGGATATCCTGTCTGCTCATAGCAGCAACAAGCAATTTAGGAACTAAAATAAGACCTAAGAAGCTTGAATTTTCTTCTCCAATGCGGCCCTTATTAAGAGATATTAAGAGAATTTTCTGCTCGTCCATAACTTTCCTAAAATTAAATGCGCTTTCTGATTGACCAATAATATTTCTCATCATTTTGTTAGTAACAAATCGACCAAATTTAGAAACGATATAGTCCAAAGTTTCTGATTTATGGAAATCTGAGGTTTGTGCTATTTGGTCCGTCCAGTAACGCCTAACCATTGGATCATCAACCTTTGGAAGAAGTTCTTGAACGAATGACATGTCGGTTAGCACTCTTACGATCTCAACGAAGGTATTTCCCTTTTCTGCCATAACTGTAAGCATGGCGTTTCTTACAGAGTGCTCAAAACGAGGACCGATAATGCCTGTTTTTTGAGGATCATAAAGCTTATACATGAGATTGATGATAGAAGAGGCCACAAAATGTTTTTGGTCTTCGGTGTCTGCTTCAAGCATGTTAAGTCCCATTGGGCGTTCTGTATCTGAAGGGTCAAAAAGAATAACATCCTCTGCTCTTTGAGGAGGTATCAGTGTTAGGATGTCGTCGATAAGATCTCCATGAGGATCAACTACTGCAACGCCTTTACCATTTCTTATGTCCTGCATAATCATGTCTTTCAAGAATTCAGATTTTCCTACACCAGTTTTTCCGATGATATACATATGTCTCCTTCGATCGTCCTCTCCTATGAATACTGATTTTTCTTGTCCTCTAAAAAGACTCTTTCCTATATATAGTCCTTCTGTTGGAATATTTGCTGGAGCTGGAGCCGTGCGAGCAGCAAGCCAGTTTATATAAGGACTCTCAACGCTTTTGTTGGGGAAATGGAAGATTGTGGCAAGTTCTTCTGTTGAAAGCACAGTCCCTTTGGTAAAAAGAGGTAGGTGCCTATATATAAAATCAACCATCAACATGCTTTTAAAGAACTTAGGATCCTCTTTGGTAAAGGAGTTAAAGGGAGATGTAAATTGGGTAAATGCACCTTCGATGTTTGAAAGATGAGCGTCTGCCGCTTCTTTTGAAGATGAGCTAACAACCACCCTAATATGCGTTGTAAATCCGGGCTTTGAAATCTTTTGTTCAATCGCCTCCAGCTCTCTTGGATCTGCTGAATATTTTGCGGTTTCGGGATTAGACTCATGTTTTTTCGTTTCGGATATGTGCTCTCTTCCTTCTTTTTTCCAGTGATCTCCAGCATTTGCAATCACAATTTGAAGAGCAGCTGCTTCTCCTTCCTGCATTTTTCCAAGAGTTGCAGTAAAAGTGGAAAGAGGATCGAGGGCAAAGTCTTTATACATTTTTATCGGTTTGAAACTATCTTTTTTGAGAGTGAATCCCGAAAACGCTACTTTGCCTTCATTTTCAAAAATATTGTATTCATCAACTTCCTTAATTTGTGCATCGGGATACGCGCCATTAATTTGTTTTTCAACCATATCCTGAAGTTTCTTAGGAACCCCTACGTAAAAGCGGATATCTTGGGGCTTAGCAACGATTTCGAAGGTAATGCTGTCCCCGACTTTTGTAAATGCGAACATGCCATGAGGTGATTTCAGGGCGGCAAAGCTTGAAAACAACTGCTCGGCAGCGTCTATTTTGATTTCATTGTCACGAGGTAGAGATATTTCAAGAAGAGCACTGTCAAGTGATTTCTTGTGTCTTTCCTTTGCTCTTTTCCATATGCCATAGAAGTAAATTCCTCCTGCACTTAATGCAGCAAGAATACTTAAGCCTAAGATGCTTAATAGAAAAACAATTAAGGTATTTACGATTTGTGTTGTGTCAAACATGATGACCTTCTCCGTGAATTTTTCCTCCAACCATTTCTATAACTTCCTGCATCTCTTTTAATGCAAAACCTTCATGGTGGAGAACCATTTCTTCAAATACGCTAATTGGTATTACAGCATCTGCGGCATACTCAATTCCAACCTCATCTTGCTCCCCAAAAAGCGCACCCATACTCATTAATCATACCATAAAACATAGTCTCATAGGTTTGTATAACTTCAAAATCTTGCAATAAAAAAGCTTTTTTTTGAGCTTAATTTTGTTATAATGGGTGGTTGCTGGAGGAGTTGCATGAAATTCAGAGGCTGAATGTTCTGCGCCCTGTTAGTATTTGGAGGAGTCGCATGAAATTCCTTTCAGGAATATTCTCCGACTCATGAAGTGAAAGAATTAGGAGGAGTCGCATGAGCTTGTTGCTCTGTGACCATAGAATTTGGAGGAGTCGCATAGTTGGCCCATTGCGGGGGGTTGCTAACCCCCTGAGTCCTTAAACAGACTCGCGCAGGTTCAAATCCTGTCTCCTCCGCATAAGAGCATTTAAGATGCAGGTAGATAAAAAAGAAGAGAGAGAGGCCTTATGAAATTCTTGCTGCGCAAGAATATTCTGCGACCCCTCCTCACTTCGCTCGGAGAGGTCGCATGAGCTTATGGCTCTGCTCCCCCGAGACAAGAAAGTTATATGGAGAGGTCGCATAGTGGTCGAGTGCAGCGGTCTTGAAAACCGCCAAGCGAAAGCTTCGAGGGTTCGAATCCCTCCCTCTCCGCACGTTGTTATGATAGGGATGAGAAGTAGGGCGCGCTTTCCGAGCGCGACAATCCCCAAAGGGGAAATCCCTCCCTCTCCGCACGATTGATTTAGTAGATTGCGTAGGGCTTAACATTGAAAGTACTAACGGGAATTATTGTCGGGATTTTTATAATCTGGTTTTTAACTTCTTTTTACTTTGGCATAATTACTCCCCCTAACGAAGGAGACAGTCTTAATATTCATATTTTCGCTGCAGAAAAAATATTAAATGGTACGATTTTTTCTCTCGACTATTCGAAAGATTTATTTTATCCATCTTCTACAGAGCTGCTGTTAGCTTTTTTTATATCTCTAAAAATTCCATTAGGACTATTTGGAGTCTTTAGCGTCGGTGCATTATTTACTGGGTCTTATCTATTGGGAAAAGAGTTATTTAATGACAAGAACTATGCTGCAGTTTTTGCAACAAGCGTCGCACTTTTGCACGGAATTATTAGATGGTCACTAACACAAAAGCCAGATATATTAATGACTGCCTCACTCGCTTTTACCCTATGGATAATGCTTAAAAAGAAACGGGAAATCCTGGACTATTTATTGTTAGGGCTTTTTTGTGCTGTATTCGTTGGAGCCAAATTTAATGGACCAATTTATTTGTTAGTAATTCTTATTCCATTCTATAAAGTTTTTGTAAAAGAATTTTCTATTAAGAAAACCATTTATTTCTTAATCCCTTTTTTGACAATAGGGTGCTCTTGGTATATTAGAAATATTATCGTGACTGGTGACCCTTTTTATTTCCCAGACTATAGTAATATTGTATCCGAAGGATCGCTTTTCAATTACACATTAAGAGCATATATTTTTCAGCCTGTAGCGATGGCTAACGCATATCTCTCAGAATTTATGTTGTGGAGTTTGGGGATTACTCTTGTGCCGCTATATATTTTCATCAAAAGAAAAGAGATAAAAGACAATACGAATTTATTGATAGCAAAGCTATTCACAAGTGCTTTTATAATCCTTCTTATTTCTTTCGCCTTTCCATATAGAGCTTTTTATTACCAATTGGTGGGGACTATGCGATACACTCTTCCGATGATTTTTTTAATTATGATTTGTGTCTTTTTAATAGCAAAGAGATATGGACATGAAAAATTAATTGCACTAATAAGTATTCCAATGATTATCGTTAGTCAAATGCAAGACTATCACCCAAAAATTATTATTCCAATAGTGGGGTTAATTGTTGTTTGGTATTTCCGGAAAAGTTTAGTTAATAAGCTTTTATATGCAAGAAGAATAGGGAGGTAAGATAGGGGATTTGCAATTTTTCTCAAATTCATCTATCTTAGATACCCTCGATGAATTTTGATAACCTCGCAATTTTAGATGTAGAAACTACAGGAGCAAGTGCCCCATATGATCGTATTATCGAGATAGGAGTTATAAGAATTGAAAAGAATAAAATCGTCAGAAAATTTGAAACCCTAATTAATCCCGAAGTTACAATATCTCCATTCATTGAAAATTTGACAGGAATTGTCGGCCGTCAACTTGAGAGTGCTCCATTGTTCTCTGAAATAAAAAGTGACCTTGCAGAATTATTAGATGGTTGTACTCTTGTTGCGCATAACGCACGGTTTGATTATTCGTTCATCAAGAATGAATACAAAAGAATTGGGATACCCTACTCTGCCAGGCAATTATGTACTGTAAAGTTATCTCGTCTTTTATTTCCAAATTTTTCTCATCACAATTTGGATAGTATTATTGAGAGATTTGAGATTACATGTGAAAGAAGACATAGAGCTCTTGATGATGCAATGGTTCTGTGGGATTTTTTACAGAAGGTGGGAAGCACTACATCTCCTGAAAAGTTACAAAAAGCATTTGATGCAATTTTAAAAAAACCATCGCTTCCACCATTATTAAAAGCTAAAGATGTGGCAGCGCTTCCCGAAAAGACAGGAGTGTATTTATTTTTTGGTAAATCTGAAATACCTCTCTATATAGGAAAGAGTATAAATATTAAAGATAGGGTGCTTTCACATTTTATAAATGATGTAGATTCTTCAACAGAGCTTGAAATAAGCCAACAAGTAGAGCGGATCGAGACTATAGAAACCGGAGGAGAATTAAGTGCTTTACTTTTAGAATCTGAATTAATAAAAAAGTTACAACCTTTATATAATAGAAAACTTCGCAATGCGCGAAGAATGATAACTATAAGACAGCTTACTAACAAGGATGGGTATAGTACGCTTTCTATAATTAATGGGGAGGAAATAAAAAGCGAAGAGGTGGATCAAGTTTTGGGAATTTTTAAAAGTGTAAAGTCTGCAAAAGAACACCTGGCAAAACTTGTTAATGAATATCAGCTATGCCAAAAGATGCTTGGACTTCAAAAGGTGAGTGGTCCATGTTTTGCTTATCATTTAGAAAAATGCAAAGGTGCATGTGTTGGAAAAGAAAATCCCATACTTTTCAATGCACGTTTTGTGATGGCTTTTGCCAAAACTAAATTACGGGCATGGCCATTTGCAGGACCAATCTTGGTAAAGGAAAAAAGAGATGATGTGGGAGCGGCAATGGTTTTTGATAAGTGGTGCTATCTTGGAAAATTCGATGAATACGAGGCATCACAATCAAATGACCTGGTGGCATTATCAGACTTTGATGTTTATAAAATTCTCCAAAGCTTTTTGAGAGATGAAAAGAATCTAAAAAAAATTACCACACTCCCCTCTTTTGGAATTAACTCTACGAATTTTAGTTTTTGATGACAGAATATTTTAGATGCAGAGTGCCTTTCTCATTTAATCTTTCAAATGACATTAATTTAAGAGGAATATCTATTTTTGAAATTGCCGTATGCAGACCCTGTCCCTTGAGCCACGGCTCTATAGTTATCCAAATCTCAGTTATAAGATCTGCCTTTAAAAATTCATTGATAATATTTGCACCACCCACCAAAATTCCTTCTTTAATATTTTTTTCTTCTTCTAATCTTTTTAACAATTCCGAAGGTTGTTCTTTTGTAAATTCTAATTTTCCTGGGATTCTTTGATCTTTATATTCTTCTGGGGTTCTTGTCATTACGATTCGGAGTCTTCCATCCACATGCTCCATGAAAGGCTTTGCCCCCTTGTAGGTATTGGAACCCATGATGATAAGTCTGGCTTTGTCGCGTTCTTTATCAAAGATATGTCTGTCTTCTTCTGAAGTCCAAGAATGATGGTCTTCATTGCCTCCTTGGTTGGTCACACCGTCAAGAGAGCTGACGAGTAGGAGAGTTATTTTCATAAAGAAATTATATCACCCAACTTTTTTCTTTTTCTTGCCAATCTTTTTAGCAACAATAATATAGTTGGACTCCCCAAAAAGCCTATGTTAAGATTCGCTTATGGATGCAACCATTGGAATATTATCGTATAACACTAAGGATCTTCTTAGAGAATGTTTGAATTCAATTGGTAAATTTACAAAGAATTTAAAGTACGAAATAATTGTTGTTGAAAATGGATCTAAAGATGGGAGTGCTCAAATGATTGAAAGAGAGTTCCCAGAGATAATATTAATAAAAAATAAGAAAAATCGCTTTTTCGCAAGAGGCTACAACCAGATAATTCAGAAAGCCAGAGGAAAATATTTCATCATGCTTAATTCGGATACTCGCCTGGAGGATAATGCATGCAAAAAAATAATCGATTTCATGATTAAAAATAAAATTAATGCATGCGAAGGATTAGAAGTGAGGCCAAATGGGAAAATCATACCCACCGGATCAATGTTTAGGTCAGTACGTTCTGATTTTTACGAGTTAAGCTTGCTAGGGCGTATTTTAAGAGAGGAAAGTTACTTGAAAAAAATAAGAATGAAGAATTTTAACCGAGCAAAAAATTTCGAAGTCGACGTGGGTTGCAATGCATTTTTCTGTATTTCAACTGAATTATTAATAAAAATTGGAGCATATGATGAGGACTTTACTCTATATTACACTGAGGACGATTTATCTAAGAGAATAAAAAAAAGTGGTTTCAAGATTTTTCACTGTGGAGAAGCTCATGTTGTGCACGAAGATGCTAAGAGCACTATGCAGCTTGGATGGAAAAGAATTGAAATTTTCTATAGAGATATGTTCTTGTATCACAAAAAATATAACAACCTAATCCACTCTTGGGGTCTTTATTTATTGTTATCAGGTGAGCTAATCATTCTTAAGCTCAGAAAGTCGTTTCTGGACATATCAACTCTCCTTCAAAAAAGTTAAGAAAAATCTAATCTACGTAGTTTACGATAATTTTTAAGGTTTAAGAATGAAAAGAATTATATTTTCTTTAATCATATCTCTTGCGTTACTTTCAACATGTGCCCTAAAGGTGGAGGCTGCTGTTTTGTTTGAGGATGATTTTAATAGTTATTCTGAGGGTGCGTTTCCTTCAAGATGGATAGAAGAAAACTTAGGGGATACTCCCTGTCCTGGCATCGAATGGCGTGTCGATGCTGGTCGATTGCGTTCAATAATTAATTCTGGTGGATGCGTAAACAACTTAGTTCCTAATAGTAGTGAATGGCCTAGTGATGGTGTAAGTGACTACATTCTTGATGTAGATATGATTTTTGTTTCCGGCGTAGACCACAATCTAGGTTATAGAATGGTAGATAACTTATTGTATGAAGTGCATTTTATCGTGCCGGGAACTGATTTTTCGTTCAGTCACCCTGATGGTGCAGTGCTTAACTCAGTTGCACTTCCTTATATTTTTAACAAGAATTACCATCTCAAAGCAAAGGTAGAAGACAAAAATATAAAAATCTATATCGATGGAGTTTTGGTTCGTGAAGTCGAGAGTAATAATGTAATTCCTGCCGGAAAAATCGCATTAAGGATAGGTTCTGGAGGGGGTGGATCTACCGAAACCTCTTTTGACAATGTCAGAGTTACTACTCTAGACCATGTTGATCAGGAGCCAGAAATAGGATTGTCGGTTCCCTTAATAAAGCAGACAGATCCCGCATGGGGAAATGATATATATGATTCGGCTGATGTATGGGCACCTGGCTCTCCCGGTCTTTCCAGGTGGGGATGTGCTCTAACGTCTGCTGTTATGGTATTCCATTATAACGGTCTGAAGAAAATGGCAGATGGAACAGATATTACTCCAGGGACCGCTAACCAGTGGTTAAAATCTCAACCTGATGGGTATGTGGGCAATGGATTATTAAATTGGCTCGCACTTTCAAGACTTTCAAAGCAGGTACGGATGATTAACGGTGTAACTTTTGATGCATTGGAATATGAAAGACGGGATCCTGACAATGCTTATCTTTCTGATTCAGTAGAAAATAAAAGCATCCCCGCGATACTTGCTGTCCCGGGACATTTTATCGTTGCAAAAGGAGTAGACAGTGCGAATTCTACATTTGTTGTTAACGATCCATTCTATGATATTGCGAAGCTTTCGGATCCCTTCTATGGCAATAGCTATCAACGGATGGGAATATATACACCTTCGAATACTGACCTGTCTTACATAATGATAGTAACTAATCCCCACGTAAATATAGAGCTTACTAATTCTTTTGGAGATGTGGTTGGGGAAGAGGAAATCGAAAACCCAATAGATGACGCGGTAGGTAATGTGATAAATCCAAAAGGTCCACTTAAGATATTTTATCTTAAAAAACCAGGTTCAGGACCATACGAACTAAATATCTCATCATCGACTCCTGGGCCTTATCAACTAGACCAATATTTTTATGATTTAAATGGTCAAGTAAAAAAGATATCAGCAGCGGGAACAATTACGGCAGGAAAAGTTGACACATATAATATAAGTTTTGATAAAAATAATGCTGCAAATAATAAATCTATAAAACTTAATCAAGTATCCTATACGTCTGTAAAGGCAAAAATTATCGAAGGATATAAGGCAAAGAAAATTAAAGATGTGATCACCTATCTTGCCTTACTCACTGAGCTTGAGCTTTCTAGAAAAGCTAATTCAAAAGTTGTGAAAAAGGCGATATTAGATATTATGATAACGACTATTAGTAAAGACAAAAGAATAGATAAGATTTTTGGCCAGGAGCTAATCGTAGAAATAAAAGTCTTGAAATCTACTATTTAATTTCCTTGATTGAGGTACCACCTTTTTGTCATACTAATATCATGGAAAAATTGATGGTGGTAAAGCAATCAGGTGAGCGGGAGGAGTACAATGAGGAAAAAGTAAGACGCTCAATGAATAGGGTTGGGGTGCCAGAGAATCTTAAGCCTGAAGTTCTTGCCCATATACGTCAAAAATTCCAAAATAGCGAGATCTCAACTGACGATATATTTCGCCACATTCTAGAATATCTAGAACCCAGAGACAGGAAGTCATCGCTTAGATTTAATCTTCGAGAGGCAATATTTCAACTAGGCCCAACAGGTTTTCCCTTCGAGCAATACTTGGCTAATATTTTTAGAACGATGGGTTACAAGGTGTCGACGGATAATATAATGACAGGAGACTGCGTGCGACACGAGGTAGATCTTTTACTTGAGAAGGATGGGCACCGAGAAATAGTGGAGGTAAAATTTCATAACCATCATGTGGTCAAGACCGATGTCCAGGTTGCTCTCTACACATACGCAAGATTTTTAGACGTTAAGGAAAAGAATAAAATAGATAACGTCTGGTTGGTAACAAATACCAAATTAACAACGGATGCAATCTCTTACGCTAACTGTAAGGGGATGCCTGTTATCGCATGGAATTATCCAGAAAAAGGCAACTTACAAGACTTAGTAGAGGAGCCGTCTATGTATCCGATTACACTTCTCAACTCACTTTCTGAACAGGAGAAGAGAAGACTAATTGAAAAAAATATAGTTCTCTGCACAGACCTTTTAAGCAAAAGCACTCAAGAGTTAGCAGATCCATTACTTCGGAATGATAGTTTACAAAGAGCAAAAGAAGATGCACAATTAGTCTGTCCTCTGCCCGTAAAATAAATGGCAAGAACTATTACGCTACCGGGGCTTATAGATGTCCACACGCACATGCGGACTCCCGGCCAAACACAAAAAGAAGATTTTTACTCAGGAACCTTAGCTGCTATTAATGGAGGCTTTACGACAGTTATTGATATGCCAAATAATGCTGTCCCAATAACTACAAAAAAGCTCTTAGATGAAAAAATAAAATTAGCCCGAGAGCAGTCCGTGTGTGATATTGGATTTCATTTTGGGTCATTAGGAGATAACCTTTCTGAATTTGAAAAAGTGAAAAATAAAGTAATGGGTCTTAAGCTGTACCTTAATCAGACAACGGGTGGATTTATTATTGGAAAGAAAGAATTGATTGCGATCTATAGCGCCTGGGAATCAGATCAGCCAATTCTTCTCCATGCTGAAGAGGATGTCTTGGATATGGTTTTTGAAATAGTTAAGAAGACCAAGAAGAGGACGCATATATGTCACGTGTCATCGGAAGAAGAATTAACCAAAATTGCAAAAGCAAAAGAGAAAGGACTACCAGTAACGTGCGGCATAACGCCACATCATTTATTTTTAACAAGAGATGACGAAAAAGAGTTGGGGGTATATGGAAAAATGAAGCCTTATCTTAAAAGTAAAAAGGACGTCAAATTTATGTGGGATAATTTAGCATTTATAGATATAGTAGAGTCAGATCATGCACCCCATACAATAAAAGAGAAGGAGAGTGATGGACCGTTTGGTGTGCCAGGGTTGGACACTACCCTACCCTTACTGCTGACGGCTTCTGAGGAGGGTAAGCTTACTACTGATGAGATAATTCAACTCTGTCATACAAATCCGGCAAAAATATTTAATGTACCGACAAGTACCAAGACATTTATTGATGTAAAAATGGATGAATACACTTTGGCAAAAAAGCATCTTAAAACAAAATGTGGGTGGTCTCCTTTTACAGGAAGAAAAGTAATTGGTAAGGTTTCAAAAGTTGTAATTCGCGGACAAGAAATTATCGGCACACAGGGTAGTGGAAAAATAATAACTCCAGTTCTATAATGCAACCACTATGTCAAATAGCGAAATAGTGAGTTGGCCATACGAGGTAATGACTCCTCGAGAGAGACAATCAACGTTAGAATTAATGCTCAATAGTATCCCTAGGACTTTATATAGAGGGGAAGAGGTCTTTATTGGTAATATTACGGAAATTAATTATGCAGCCGAACTTCTCAAGCACGCCAATGGCACTGGACATGTTGTAACCTACGGTCTAAAAGAGATGGCGAGGGGTTTGGACGAAGGCTTAACTGGTTCGCCAGGCCAGAATCGTTTAGATCCTACATATAAACCATCGTTTCCTGAAACTTTTTTCGATTATGATGGCGAAGGACTTTTTGCAGAACATCCGGCAGAAATTGAAGCTCAAATTTTGAGGGGATACATCAACTCAGGAGATGCGCATGGTGGCACTGCTACGGCCTGGCAAGAGGAATATTCCAACCACTATGGAGAAATATTCGAAATGTAATTAGAAAATTAGTTTGAAGATTTTTTAATTTCCTCAGCCAATAAAGGATTCCACATGGCCCCCGTTGCCGAAAATACAGCGTCTGCGCCTGCCTTTTTATATTCATGATAGTCTTCTGGAGTTATTACTCCTCCGACTCCATCAATTGAAAAAGTGAAATTATTTTCTTCTCTTATTCTTTGAAGATCCTTTACCATTTCGAGTCCTGCCCATTTAATGCCATGTCCGCATGTACCGCTCCAAAGCCTATTTTCTCCGGGCAACGCTTGAATTTTATGGTTTTTATCTTTATAAATTTTTGCAGGTATAGTATTTATTGCTGAAATTCCTTGTACAGTTTTGCCTAATCCTTTAACCAAATTTTCCAGCAGTGTTTTGTCTGAAAAATATGCAACCTTTATGATTAGTGGAATATTCCCAAGTTCGTTTTTTACCGCCTCAGCAACAACTATTGAGCGTTTATAGTCAAAGCATAGTAAGTTTGCAACGCCTTCGTTTGGACAGCTTAAATTTAGCTCTATAATCTTAACCCCTGTTTCTTTTAAGAGTTTCGCAACTGTTTTAAAGTCTTCTAGATATGCTTCAAATCCACCAGACTCGGGTATTGTCCCTTGAATTCCACCAATAACAACCTGGCCCTTTTTAGCATAGGTTATGCAATCTGTAATATCTTTTTGCCAAAAATCAGGATCCATGGATGGAATACCAAAAGAATTTGTAATAGTAAGGGGTTCTCCATAATCATTTGCTTGGGTAAATCCCACAGCAGCATCTTCAGGTGTGATATCGCCATTTACGTCTAATGGGATGACATTTGGGAACGGATTGCATTTAACCTTGTGACTTCTTACGTCTTTATACTCAACAAGATCAAAACCCTTATCTAAGGCTGCTTTCACGAAGTTCCCATTTATGAGGGGCCCGTTTGCAATGCCAAAGGGAAGATATACTTTTTGCCCCATGAAATTATATTGTGGCTCATCTTTTTCTTCATAAACATTTCCGTCAGAAAATTTTCCAAAAGGGCCTTTGTCGTAGTTATCTTCGTAGCTTAAAAGAGGATCGTAAAATGGTATTTGAGCCATTGAGCAAAGTGTAACAGAAAAGAATTTTTAGTTCAATTGTTACTGTTTGATGTTCCGTGAAAATTTGCTATAGTAAATACAATGCGTTTCATAAAAAAGCTACTCGGCATTCTTCCTCTTAGTTACGCCAACGCTCATTGCGATGTTCCTTGTGGAATCTACGAGCCTCATGCAGCCCAAACAGCAGCCTTAACTGTTCAGACGATGGTTAAAAAAATCAAAGAGCTAGAGCACCCAGAAAAAACCGATCATCATCAACACGACGACTATATGAATACTCTGACTCGTATGATCTGGACCAAAGAAGAGCATGCCAGAAAATGTAAGGAAGAAATTCTGATTTTATGGACTGATTATTTCAAGCAAGAACATCTTGAGAAGTGGCCTGATCTACATGACATTTTTTGGAAAACTGCAAAGTTGTGTTCTCAAAACAAGCAACATGTTGATGAAAAGCTTGCTCAAGACTTGGTAGATTCAGTCAATCATATTGCAGATATCTTTAAAGAATCTAAAGCATCCTCGTGAATCTTCTCGTAAAATTCCCAATAAGACGTTTTAAAATAAAAAATCAGAGCATGACTCCTTATCTTCATGAGCATGACGAAGTAATTACCATGTCATACTTTTTATTCCAACCAAGAATAGGGGATGTCATTGTTTTTAAACATGTAGTTCCTCCTTTTGTATTTTGTAAAAGAATAACGAAGATCGCTGGGGACGAGGTGTGGGTAGAAGGCGAGAATAGAAAGGTTAGTATTGATAGTCGAAAATTTGGTTATGTTGAAAAAAAGAATATTATTGGAAAAGTTATTCTTAAAATCTAATGCTTCTATTTCTTTTATTAGTTCTTATTTTTTTGATTGTTTTTCTAACTTTTGTTTGGCCACCCGACAGCCCTTGGAGTCCCTGGTGGAGGACAAATAAAAATATTGCCAAAATTGCATGTAGTCTTGCGGGTCTTTCCGAAAAAGATGTTGTATATGAATTGGGAAGCGGTGATGGAGAATTCATATTAACAGCTGGTAAAGATTTCAATGTTAAAAAAGCTGTGGGTATAGAAATAGATTACTCAAGGTATTTTATGTCAAAAATTAGATTACTAATTTCTCCTAGTAAAAACATTTCTTTTATGAGAAGAGACTTTAAGAAGGTAAATTTGTCGGATGCTACTGTAGTTTATTTTTATTTAGTGCCAGCAGTAATTAAGAGGATTATGCCAAAACTAAAAAAAGAGCTAAAACCAGGCACTAAAATTATAAGTTATCGCTATGAGGTTCCATTGAAACTCCTAAAGGAGAAAGATGCTATTTATCTTTATAAAATTTAACGAAGCTTTTTAATTCTTAAGTAGAGCCATCGTGCTTTGTCAGCAGCTTTGTAAACGTTATACATAATTGGATTGATAATTAGGTCATAGCTTCCTAGAAATTCAGTGTGAACAGCTCCATAACCTTCCTTGAATTTATGAAAGCCATACCACGGATCTTTTACATTTGGTTCTTTTCCCAATGCTCCCCACATGTCGAATTTTTTTAAACCCAGTCTTTTTCCAAATAAAATTGCTTCCCACATGACAAGGTTTGAAGACATGGTATTTCTATTCATAGAAGAAGAGGCGCCATAGGGATAGTAGAGAGTATCTTTGAATACAAATAGGACCCAAGCAGTTAGCACTTTGTCTTCGAAAGTCCCGGTAAATAAATGAGCGGATAATTTGTTAGAGAATTGGTCCTTTTTTTCAGTTTGTCTCAGGGTTTGCCACATGGTTTTGTGATAAGAGGGGGTGTGGGCATAGAACTTTTGTCTCGTAGTGGTTTCTTGAGTTAATCTCAAATATTCTTTAAAGGCTTTGTCTGAATCGTCCTCTGTAACTATTACGTTATGCTTTTTTGCGACCTTTATGTTGTATCGTGTCTTTGGATGAAAACTCTTTAGCAATTCGCCTTCATCTTTTGAAAGATCTAAAACGAACGTGAATTTCGTAAACAGTGGGTGAAATGACTTCTGAAGATTTTTATTTTCAAAACCAGAACCTTCAAGTTTTGTTATATTTGGCTCAAGT
>CAZHDZ010000018.1:0-21366 GCA_964531275.1 uncultured Gammaproteobacteria bacterium | reverse complement strand
GTAGGACCGCAGCCTTTGGAGCTGTGTATTTTGGTTCGAATCCAAGCGTCCCAGCTGAGACGGGCACCCCTAGGTGACCGTATTCCCTATTTAGCTTGATGGGGCTTGCTAAAAGCCTCATCAAGACGGGAAACATTCGGACCGTAAAATTAACTTAAAATATGTTCAGAAAATCCTCTCATAAACTCTTACTGAGCGTTATTTTTGGACTACTTCTTTTGCTTGGTGGATACCGTCTTTTTATGAGTAAGGATGCCTCACAAGCCCCCAAGAACCCTCCAGAATCTCGAAAAAGCATAGAACAATATTTTGTTGAGACAATGCATGTTAATGCTGAAGAAGCTCAGGAGATGGCAAGAGACGGTGTAGATTTACGAGTGAGTAAAGATACTACCCTTCAAGGTATTGTTGGTAACCTTTACTACTATGGCTTTATTGATAGTAATGAGAATGCTTTCATTGAGCTTCTTAAGCAAACACAAGACACAGCACCAGGAGAAGAAGCAGCCATTAAAATAGGAAATAACACTATAGACATAAGCGCTAGTTACTATGTAAACAAAAATATGACAGATAAGGAAGTAGCAGATACTCTCTTAAATAAACCTAGATTCTCTAAAAACTTCAACAACTATAATTATCTCTTTATGCCAAGTGGGCCAGAAACAGGTTCATCAGAAAGACCGGCTAGATAAGTGGTACAGAGGTTACTGTTTCGTTATGAATATAAAGCGGCCTATTTAGGATGCCTGTTACTTCTCGTTTTTCTTGCATCGTTCCATTTCTAAAAATATAATTGGCATAATCCATGAAATGTACGGGTTTGTTTTCAGGATTTATGTCCTGTGTCAAAAGTATTTCGTCGCGCATTTTCTGGTAGGCTTCCATACTTTGCTTTACAAACTCCTTAAAAGTAAATATCTGAGGATGTGCCATATACATGAAATTTAAATACCTTAATATTTGCTTCATTAGCTTTTCTTCAGTTAAGTAGGGCTCGGGGCATCCATATTTCTTCTGTCGGGTACAATGATAGTAAATATGGTATCTTGCCTCTCCATATTTGCGTTTTCTATATCTGTCTTCTCCAATAACCAGCGATCCACAACTTGCACATTTGAATAGCTCCTTAAAGGTAAAAGTTTTGCTGCCCCATTTTGCTTTCTTGAAAGGAATGACGAGCTGCTTTTGGACTTGATCAAATAGTTCTTTGGTAATCAAAGGTTTGTGTGCTCCCTTATACCAATTACCGCCTCCTATGGGATATTCAAACTCACCGTAATAAAACGGATTCTTAAGCATGAGGTAGATCTGACTTAAAGTTACCTTCTTGCCTGCCCTAGTTGTAAGACAAGTATCGAGCCATTTCTTGAGAGTTCTTCCGCTATCACCATTTTTTGCCACTCGCTCAAACATCTTTGTTACCATATGACCTCTGTCAGGATCTACTACAATGTCCTTCACTCCAGCCATCGCTCTATTGTAATAACCGATTGGGGGCATGCCCGGTCGCCATCCCATATTACACTTGGCTCTAATGCCTCTTTTTACATTAATTCCTTTTTGATCATTTTCTAGTTTTGCTTGAGAACAGAGAATCATGAGAAGAAATTTCTCATTTGGATTATTTGAGAAGCTTTGTGAGAAAGTCTTAATTTGTTGTAATTTGCCTTGGTCCATAAGGTCAACAACCATTCCCAAATCACCGGCATTTCGACTGAGTCGATCAGGAGCCCATGAAAGAATGCCAGTAAACATTCCATCCCGAATATCTTCAAGAAGTTTCTTAAAAACTTGTCGTTGTCCTGATTCTTTGGCGGAGTGACTTTCTCGGCGAACTTCTTTGATAAAGAATCCCTCTCTCTCCGCCAGCTCAGTCATTTCTTTAATTTGAGAGTCGATAGACATCGCCTGTCTTTCGTCGTCCTCTGTCGATTTACGTGCATACAAACAGTATTCAATAAGGGGATTTTGTATTGATAGAGTTGTCTTTGAAGACTCACTGAATTTATCCATATTTGAGTACAAGGTACCGCAGAAAGAGTGTAAAGTCTAGTAGGGAAATAGGTTAAGTTGTGGGGGATTTACCAGGTGCAATTAAGGTATTTCTTAGTTTAAAAGCAAGAATTATACTAACGATAAGGGCTAGAGTTCCAGATAATATCATCAGAGAAAAAGATAAACTGGAATTTGTCTGGCTGAAAGATGCTCCTCCAAAGGCTGCGATAATGACAAGAAAAAGATTTAGGACAGATAATGTTTTAACAATTGTTAATTGTTTTTTTACAAAAGCCATTATTAGAATAACTAGTCCTACAAGACCAGACAATCTTCCAACTAGTCCATGGTACTGACTTATCTCCGGTACAATTCCGTTCTTAATCAAGGCACCCAAAACGATAGTACCGACGAGGAGAATAGTTTGTATAACTACTAGTTTTCTCATTTTGATTGTTTTCTATTTTTTAGAAATTTATCTGCAAAGACTCGAATTTCGGCAAGTATAGGCATTATCCCATTTCCTTTCTCAGTCAAGGAATATACGACAGATAATTTGTCTACTGTTTCTTCTTGTCTTTTAATAATTCCTTGTTCTTCAAGTTTTTTAAGTCTGTTTGAAAGAGTTGTAGGATTTACCTGTGGAAGCTCGCGTTCGAGCTGGGCAAATCTTTTTTCTCCACCGTCAATTACTTGAATTATGGCAAGAGTCCAAAAATCCCCAAGCATTTTCAATTCCTCTGTAGAACATTTTTCTTCTTCGTGAATGTATTTCTTAGGCGTTGACATGCTATAAATATTGTAGTACTATAATTTCTGTACCACTATAAACTATATAGTATATTATACTACATGCAATACAACGATTTGGCAAATAAAGACTCTTTAGAAAAAACTACGACTACGTTAGAGAAACGTGGCTATTTAGTGACAGTCGTAAAAGATGGAAAAGCAGCACTTGAGGAGATTAAAAATACCATACCTAGTGACTCCTCCATTATGAATGGCTCATCTGTAACTCTTGAGCAAATAGGATTTGTTGATTATTTAAAGTCTGGTGAGCATAAATGGAACAATCTTCACGGGGCAATATTTGCAGAAAAAGACCCTGAAAAACAAGCTTTACTTCGCAAACAAGCATTATCATCGGACTACTATCTTGGAAGTGTTCATGCACTTTCTGAAACAGGAGAATTTGTGGTAGCAAGCAATACCGGTAGTCAATTGTCTCACGTAGTATTTTCTTCACCTAATCTTATATTTGTTGTAAGCACCAAAAAAATTGTTCCAAATTTGGAATCGGCATTAAAGCGACTTGAAGAACATGTTGTCCCCCTTGAGAATCAACACATGATGGAGAAATACAATATGGGAACAACCTTGAATAAAATTGTTATTTTTAAAGGCGAAAGCCCTATGATGGGCCGTAAAATTAAGTTTATACTGGTTGAAAAAGATCTGGGATTTTAACAGCCCAATCTTGTTCTATTTAAAAAGTCCGCGACTATAAAGAATACTCCTGATACCAAAGCCCATTGTTATAAATCTTCCAAACATAGTCCCTGAAAAAAAGGCAAATGTAAAAGCTGTCAGAACGGAACCATTTACCCAATTACTAAACAACCTTTCTCTTAACAGTTCAAAACCTATATATAAAACTATAATTACTATTCCCCACAGATCAATTCTAGAGGCTATTTTCTTCTTTTCTTCATGCCAGTGAATCTTAAACATTCGACCAGCAATTAAACCTACTGCAATTCCTATCCCCATACCAAGAACTGCTAAAGGTAAATTAATTTCCCCGAGAATGAGATCATAGATTATTATTCCCAATAACACTAAAGAGATTACTAAAAACAAACGTAATCTAAAAAGCAGACTTTTATCTGTATGTAAAACTACTAAATCCCGTCTATTCATATCTTAATGCTTCAATTGGTGAAAGTTTTGCGGCTCTTTGCGCTGGGTAGTATCCAAACACCACTCCGACTCCTGAAGATACTCCAACAGCAAGCGCAATTGCTGAGAAGGAGATGACAAAAGGGATTCCAATAAAGCTTGAAATAACGAAAGAAAGAGTAATTCCAAGCGTCATTCCAATAGCCCCACCAACAAGTGTTAAAACAATCGCTTCAATCAAGAATTGAGTCAATATATCTTTATCCCGTGCACCGATTGATTTAAGAAGCCCAATTTCTTTTGTGCGTTCTGTAACTGTTACAAGCATGATATTCATAATTCCAATCCCACCAACAACTAAAGAAATTCCTGCAATTCCTGCAAGTAAGGAAGTTAAAAGCCCTGTAACTGATCCAACAGTTTCTAAGGCTTGCTGTGCGCTATTAACTGAGAAATCTTTCACTTCGCCGTCACCTATATCATGTTCATCAACAAGAATACTTGTTATGTCATTGACCGTTTGATTTACAAGCTCTCCGTTTTCGGCTTGGATCATGATTGAGGAAACATAGTCTTGTCCTAATAAAACTTTCATTGCAGTATTTACGGGGATATATACAGCAGTATTAGGATTTGAAAATGCACTGCTATCTTTTTCCTGTAATACACCAACAACTCTAAATGACCTGTTATCAATCTTTATAGTTTCACCTACAGGTTCTGCTCCTTCGCCGAATAAATCTGTTACTATTTCGGAACCAATTACTGCAACGCGAGAAAGGCCTAGCTCGTCGTCCTTAGTAAAAAACTCACCTTGATGAATTGTCAAAGACTGAATTGCAGCATAATCTGCACCAACTCCCTGCACATTCGTATTAATAGTTTGTCCGTTTGCTGATGCCTGAGTAGGCTTGGATACAACTGCAGAAACTGCTGCGATATTTTGAACTCTTGTTTTATCAGCGAGGGCTTCTGCGTCTTCGAGCTTTAGAGTATCTGTTTGGCTTTGTTGCGGTCCTTGTTGACCTTCGCTTGACCCTGGAGAGATAAAAATAGTATTTGTCCCAAATGAGGACAATTGGCCGCTAATACTTGCAGTTGCACCTTCTCCAAGTGAGATTATAAGAATGACAGAAGCAATACCAATGATAATTCCAAGCATGGTAAGAAGTGTCCTTAAAAGGTTTCCTCTTAAAGCTGTAATAGCAGATGTTACTAATTCACTGTAATTCATATTTAATTTTTCTTATCTGAAACAATTTCTCCATCTCTTAATCTAATAACCCGCTTCGCAAAGGCCGCAATGTCGTCTTCGTGAGTAATGAGAACTATCGTGTGACCTTCACGATTTAATTGCTGGAAAAAAGTCATAATTTCATGTGCTGTCTTACTATCTAAGTTTCCCGTTGGTTCATCAGCAAGGATAATTGCTGGGTTCATAACAAGTGAACGGGCAATAGCAACTCTTTGAATTTGTCCACCTGAAATAGCATTTGACATATTATTTGCTTTTGCCTCAATCCCAACTAGCTTTAAACATTCCATAACTCTTTTTTCTCGTTCTTCTGGGGGAACACCTGCGTACATCATTGGACGTTCAACATTTTTATAAACAGTAGTACGGGGGAGTAAATTAAAAGCCTGAAATACAAATCCGATTTCACGATTTCTAATGTAGGCTAACTCATCACTATTATAAGTGCTGATATTTTTCCCTTTGAGGAGGTATTCACCGCTTGTAGGGGAGTCAAGAGCACCGACAATATGCATTGTGGTTGATTTACCACTACCTGAAGGTCCCATGATTGCAACAAACTCACCCTTGTGGATCTCAAGAGATATTCCCTTGAGAGCTTGATAGGTGTCTTCGCCTACCTTATAAGCTTTTGTTATATTCTGAAGCGAAATAATACTTGTGCCGTTTTTCATACATATTGTTATCTACCAAATGGTCCGCCGCCTGATGTTTCTACTGCCCCGTTTTTACTACCTGTTATTACCTGTGTGCCTTCACTAACTCCACTCTTAATTTCTGTTCTCTCAGGACTTTTTATTCCAACTTCAACTGGAATGTACTTTGCAGTTTTAGTCTTTGGATCAATCACTTGTACCGCCTTTTTACCCTCGTATGGTTTGATTGCACTGTTAGGAACAGTCAAGACATCATTAGCTTTATCTACTTCTATATCAACATTTGCAGTCATGGCCGGACGAATAGAGTTCTGAGGATTAGTTATTTCAACAACGATGTTGTAGGTAATAACTCCTGCGGTATTTGTTCCCAATGAGTCAACATGTGTTACTTTTCCTTTAAATTTTTTACCAGGAAAAGCATCAAGAGTAAGTTGTGCGGTTTGTCCATTTTCCACTTTTGGAACGTCTACTTCGTTGAGCGCAAGTTTCACTGTATAGTCAGTAAGATTTGCAATAGTAAGCACTGGTGTTCCGCCTGTTGCAGTAGTTGCAACTGCACCACCCCCTGATGCACCACCTGCAGATACCTTATCTCCTACTTTAAAAGAAAGATTAGTAGCTGTACCTGAGCTAGGTGCTTTGACAATAAGATTTTGAGTTGCTTGATAGGCAAATGACGCTTTGTTAAAAGAAGCCTGGGCAGCAGATATAACTCCAGCCTGGTTATTATAATCTGCTTCTGCTTGTAACCAAGTTGACTCCTGCTGAATATATACTGGATCGGCTTTCTGGTCATCTGATGGATTATCTATTCCTCGACTATTCACGAATTCTTCATTCGCATTAAAGAGAGCGGCTTTTAATGAATTCATTTTTGACTTTGCGGCATTAAGCGTATTTTGTGCATTTATATAATCAGCATAAGCACCAGCTTTTTCTTGATCAGTTGCGGTGCTTCGTACCTTAAATAAGTTTTGATTTATTTCAACAGGAGTACCATCATCAGCATAAATTTCTTCAATAATCCCTGTTGAGGTAGAGTACACATCAACTCGCCCGGCAGTTTCTATATTTCCTGTTTCAGAGACAATTTGAGCTACGTTGGATTTTTCAACAGCCTGCGTCAAATATTGAGGCTTTGCATTTGCACTTTGAATATTTCTATTTATAAAGAAACCAATCACAAGAATTGCAATAATGACAAAGATTTTATTTCTGAGTCTTGTTTTGCGAAACCAATTAATTGGTTTTTGAGCAGGCTTGAGGAATTGTTTTAACTTATCCATTTTATTCTTTCTTTAATGTCTCAATAAGGTTTGTATGAATTCTGATTAACTCTCTTATATCTTTTGCAGGAACTTTGGAGAAAATCCTTTGCATCTTCTCCATCATCTTATTTTTGAGCATAACAAACTCTTTTTCGCCGTTTTCAGTTATATTAAGTCTAATAATACGTCTGTCTTCAGTGTCATTTACTCTCTCTGCTGATCCTGCTTTTACTAATCTTTCCACGAGTTGCGTTGTTGATGACTTTGAAAGTTTTAAGAAGTTAGCAAGGTCACTAACAGTACCGTTTGGTTGCTCTTTCAAAAATTGTAGTGCTATGAGCTGTAACATAGTTGCTGATTGCTCTTCATGAGTTTCCTGGGTATGTTTTGACATCAGCTTCCCGAGCTGCATCATAGTACTAAAGAGTTGTTCGAAGTCAGAATTTGTATTCATAAATTATAGGTTTAACTGATGAATAGTTTAACACATGAACTATATGATGTCAAGGGGTCAGTAAAAGAATGGATAAGTAGCCACAAAAAACATCTCGGAGGATAGGCACTCTAACCCGAAATGTTTTTTAACTACTTTCACTGTTACTTTACAACCTCACAATCAGTCATATCTATGACTCCAATTGTTTGTTTTCCAATAGTTCCCTTAACAGTTACCGACTCTCCGTTTTTAAGAGATAGTAATGATTGCTTATCACTTACCCTACAGCTTATTTGTGCAAGAGAGAACTGTTTTGTCCCAACATTTGTGAATGATAGTCCACTGTCTGTAATATTTGATACCACAGCAGTAAATTGAACGTATTTACCGTTCCATTTACTTTCAGCAGCTACTTGGTTACCATCAAAGTCATCAGCGATTGCTGTTGCAGTTACTTGTTCTGGTTCTTTTGCTGGTGCTTGTTGTTCTTGGTTTTGTGTTGTATTACCTGATCCTGATGTTGGAGTAGTGTTTCCAGACTTACCCATGCTTGCGATTACTCCAATTACGATAAGACCTATAAATACAATTGCTCCCCATTTTAAGAATTTTTTCATATTCCACCTCCCTTCTTATGGCTATTAATGACATATTACTGATATTTGAGCACAAAGTCAAGGCTAAATAAAGCGTCAGACGCTATACAATTATTCTCCCATTTTGACTACCTTTAATATTGATGAGAACTTATAAGGTAAATGAAAAACTAGGAAAAAGGATAAGAAGAGCTAGGAAAGAGAGGAAAATCACTCAAGAAGAGTTGGCGGACAGAGTTGATCTTCACTACACAACTATAAGTAGAATCGAAAGAGGAATTAGTAATCCTCCAGTTCAAACTGTTAACAAAATAGCAAAAGCCTTGAAAGTTGATATGTCAGATCTGTTTTAGAACACGGTGTCTAGCGTGAACCTATCTTCACTTAAACTCCCTAGCGGTGAATACCTGTCATACATACTGCCTCCCATATCTATAATATAGACTCCTGGATCTCCTCGGTCATCTTCAAGAATCTTTATGAGTAGTAGCGAAAATGCATCTGCTAAATCATCATGCTTTTCAATTCCAAATCCGGTTAACTGCATAAGAAGCTCTTCTGCTCCTTTTCTTGGGAAACGTATCTTACCATGCTTTATAAGATGAGTAACCATTGCCAGACGCGAACGCTTATCTTGTCCTGCAACTTTTACTCCTTCTGCCGGAACATTATTGTTTTCCAAATGATGGATAAGTGCTGTTTGGTATCCTACCTCTTCAATAAAAAGTTTAGTATATTGTCCATTTCCTAATTCCCTTGATAAGTCTTTGGCAAGCTCATACGTTTCAGGGAAACTCAACCTTTTATTAACAGGGAAAGGCAAGATATACACAGCAAGCTTATCGTTATATCCAAAAACCTTGGCCGAGACCATTGCGGTATAATCAGCCGACTCTTTTTGAGATATCGCAAGGTCAACTCCGGTTGCCGTATATAGAAAATCTCCAGAGTCTTCTGCCGGAACTACATCATAATATTGAATCCAGTCAGGGTGAACTAACCTATCCGCATCAGAAATTATTCGAAGTAGATACTCCCTATACCAAGCTGCATCACTTCCAATCTTTGACTTCACCTCATTTATAGATTCCTCTGTGGGGAATTTCTCAGGCCAGGCAATCTTCTTGTCAGAATCAACAAGAGGATAAGAATAATACTTCCCCTTCATCGCATTAACCTCAATGTTTTGTCTAAGTCTCATGAGTAGACTGTCTTCATGTAATAGGTTTCCAATAATCATGTACTTTGTGTTTTGATCTCCGATTGGTAAAACCTCTCCTGTTAACCAATTATATGTTTTATCTCTTCCTTCCCGAGTTTTGACACTATTTAAATCTTCAACATCATCACAAATTACAAGATCCGGTCTGTGTTCTTTATGTCTAAGTCCTCTTATGCTTTGCTCAGTTGAGGCAACTGTTATCCTTGCTCCGAAATTTGAAAGCTCAAAAGTGCCAAGCCCTTTCTCATCTCCCGTTTCTTGAAAAGGTCCAATGTCTGATTTTAATAAATCATTACCTTCAAGCTCGTTTCTAATATTTATCATTAATTGTCTTCCCTGGCTTTGTGTTTGGCTTAAAATTAAAACAAACTTTTTCTGTTGCACTCCAATAATCGACCAAATTACATAGGAGAGAGTTATGAGAGTTGATTTTCCAGAACCTCTGAATGCTACAAGAACTACAAACTTATTTTCTGCGTCCTCGGTTATTTGAAACATTTCAGAGTGAAATGGAGCAAAGGGATATCCCATATAGTGACTTAAATAGATAGAGAAGAATAGCTTATGGCTATCTCGAGCTAACATCTTACGCACTGATCTTTTCTTTTTTATCAGGTCAAGTTCAGTATTAGTTAGCATCACTTCCTCCTTCCTGTATGTTTGGTATTAGCGATGCAAGCTTTAGTGCCTTGGTTACAAGCGCTTCTTGCTCTGGAGTTAACACTTCATTGTCTGCTTTGAGTCTTGCTGTGACTTCAACCTTGGTAGCATAGGTCGGGTGATGATGCTTGAGCCAGAAAATTATGGCGGTTAAGTTCTTATCCCTAATTGCCGACATCAGTTGTGATTCTGCAACATCATTTACAAGAGATGAGCCTTCAGCAAGTGCTTCATCAGCTCTTGTTGCAAATTCTTGGTCTTCTTGCTTCCATCTATAAAACGTTGCACGACCTATTCCGACTTTCTCACAAGACACTTGAACTATTGGAGTTTTTTTGAGCTGTTCAATTAATAAGTCTTTATTCCTGTCAGTCTTCATATTTTGACTCCCTTCTGTCCTGTTAACTTTTCCCAACGTTTTTTAATAACTTCAGCATAGACAGGAGACTTTTCCATAATGTTGCATCGTCGTTTCATTTTGGTTGCGGCAATGAGAGTGCTTCCCGAACCTCCGAACGGTTCTATTATTAAGTCTCCACGTTTTGTTAGGACTTTAATGTACGGGATAAGGATTTCTATTGGTTTTGTTCCAAAGATTACTCCTTGTCCTGAATGTTTTTCATCTGATGCAACATATTCAATAAAGTCAGTGGGTTGTACCTTTTTACCTTTCTGATATCCTTCCCATTGGGGTTTGCCAGAGATTGCGTAAAGAGCTGTTTCATATTCTTCCTGAAGCCCGTCTTCTTCTAGCTCGTTATTGTATTCGATGTCTGCATTAGGAGAAGCACCAACCATTGCTATATCGTGTTTACTAAAGAACTTATATTTTGCAGCAAATCCTTGATTCCTGTTTGGCAGATGCCAAACAATCATGTTTTTCAATTTCCAATACTTTTCCATCTCACCCCATATGGTTCTTAAGTTCTTCCAATTTTCATATACTATTATTGAGAAACTTTCTTCTTGAATCTTTGATATATTTGCCATCCACTTTTCTGTAAAGTCAGGAGGTAATACGTCAGTTTCAAGGTATCTTCTGTCTCTTTTTGCTCCAAATCCTTCTGTTGCCTTACCGTGTTTTTTCTTACCGTTGAGATAATCCAAGATGTAGGGTGGGTCTGTAAAGCACATACTTGCTCTCTCGCCGTCCATTAACTTAAGGACGTCATCTTCAACTGTAGAGTCTCCACACATTAATTTGCTTTCACCAAGTTGCCATACATCACCTTTTTGAATTTCTATTTGAGTTATATCTAGTTTTGCTAGTTCTTTTTCAAGATTAAATTGTTCTGGAGTATCTTCTATGTCAAAAATATCATCTAATTGTTCACTTGAAAATCCAATATCAGCAAGTACTGTTTCCCCAAATTCTGCAAGAAGATTCCAATCCCAATCTCCAACATTTTTGTTAAGACGGAGATTTAATTCTTTTTCCTTTTCTAAATCTGGGATATTTATATATACAACTGGGATTTCTTTGTACCCTAAATCTTTTGCAACCTTAAGTCTAAAATGACCTCCTATCACTATATTCTTTCTTTCAGGAGCACCATTCACGACTATTGGGTCTACTAATCCGAAGCGTTTCATACTCTCCGTAAGTTGAGCTATGGCTTCATCATTCCATTTGCGAGGATTGTATGTTGCTGGAAGTAATTCAACTATTGGAACATAGACTACATTTAAATTTTGGTTTGTTGTTTCTGTGAGCATAAGAAGAGTATATGGAAGAAAAAAGGGGTTGTATAAACATCAATTAAGCTCAATTGATGTTGAGGCGTTTTTTGTATCTTTTTATAATTTGCTTAAGTTCTCCTTCAAGAAGTGCGTTGTCAAACTCCAGGTTAATTGTCTCTGCAATTTCACTTAAGGTTTTTCCTTCTTTATCAAGAGTATAAATTCTTGTATCTCTCTCAAAGTTCTTTATTGGTTGAAATTTATCGGCCTGCCTATACATTAAATCTTTCTGCATACGCTTGACCCATGGCCATATATGCTTAATATCTTTGAGTGTTGTATCGCCATCAATTTCAAGAGAAATTAACTTCATGCCATTTTCCCAAGTATTAACAATCGTTACTCCTGCCGTTAAGTTGAGATTGTCAGGATCGTTAAATAAAAGGTAACGACGGATAGCATTGTGCCATCGGGGAGAGAGGCGATATTTCCTAACAACACTCCATATATCGTCTCGAAATGCATTCAGGGGAGCTTTAGCGTTGCATTCTTTTCTTTTTTCTTCTGCCTCTCGGAATTTTTTCTCTTTATTTAAGCTATCAATCTCTGCTCTACATTTTGGCCATTCGGTTTTATAATACTTATCTGTATCAATATCTAACTGTCTATTCCAGTTTTGGTTATCGTCCTCATTTTTTATTCCTTCAGGAGGAATGTGCCATTCTACCCGTAGACCGGCAATCTCTCTTTGAAACGCTGGCCTACTGACAAGCACCTTTATCGCCTGCTTCAAACGTTTTGTCTTTTCTGCAAAATATGTATCTTTCATATAATCACTCTTGGCTTGATAGCGCCTATTGTATATAATTTTTGGTATAAAAACAGCATGCTAAAAAGGAAACAAACACTAGAAGAAAATATTCAAGCTTTTAAGCTAAATCACTACAAAAATGCAGATTTTGATAATTTTCATAATAAAACAATAAAGCTTTTTAATAGATTTAATAAGGTTAAAGACCAAAAGAAGCAGAGGGAAATTGTTCTGGAACTTTATACCTCATATTTGCAAGCAGTAGAGATATTATTTATTAATGCACATGCTCTCTCCGTAAAAAGTAACTATTTTCCCTCCTCACTATTTATTGACTCTGCTAACCTCCGTAAGTTTATCGAAAATGAATTTATGAAAACCACAAAACTATCTTCATGGTTTCTAAGTAAAGTGATTTTTGCTACTAAAATAAAAAATGAAGAGTATGTCAATACGCATAACATGTATTCCAATTTACTTAGAGAAGTATCACATGACTATTTAGAAAACTATGATTTGTTAAACGCATATAAACATGGATATCGAGTAAGTGCTAATTTTAATAGCAGTATCCTCTCTTTAGTCGTAGATAATAATGTAAATGTTAAATTAGACGAGTCAGATAGTACCATTTCATATTTTTCAAAAGAGAACATAAATGGTGTTTCTGTAATTATTGAACATTCATTAAACTTTAAAGTTGGGAGAGTGTTCGGAAAATGTCTTTTTGTATGCTCTTTATTGAACAATATGCGGGCAACAGTTTTGCTTTCTTATAAGGAGAAGGTAAAAGGTAAAGAGATTTCGAGCTTCTCCATACACGATAAAGAAGCTTGGAATAAAACCTTCGGGGGATCACATATAAAACAACAGATTTTTAGTTTAGAAAGAAGGAAAGGGAAATGATGCAATATTTAAATGACGAGCAACACTATATTAACCGTTACGACCTTCATACAATTGAAGAATGCCTTGATACGGTAAAAATGTTCCAGGAAGTTTATAAAAAAAGTTTAGCAAGCGATGAGCTCAAAGATCTTTCTGAAGAAGAGAAGCTAAGAAATGTAAATCTTATGTTAGGTCGAACTCTTTTTGTTGTAAAAGGTAAAAGATATGAGAAAAAATCAGAAACTATCCAGAAGTGGATGGAAGAAGACAAACTAAAACAGGATAAACAAGATTACACTCCAACCCCAGAAGGAATTGCTTGCCCCCTCTGTGGAGGTTCAATGTCTTTCAGTTCCTCAAAACACCTTGACTATTTATACGACAGTCCAATCATACGCATGATGTTTCTTTTTAAGTGTAGTAAATGCGAGAAACGACAGTGGGTATATGACGATGGTGAAATTCGTGTGTCAAAACCTGATCTTTGTCCGAAATGCAAAGAAGAAATAGATATAAAGGTTACTCGAAAAGGTAAAGTCATTATTTGGAAACACAAATGCAAAACATGTGGTTATACAAAAACTGAAATTGAGGACTTTTCCAAACATGATGAGGAACATAAGAAGTGGAAGGCAGAGCAAAAGAAAAAGGAAGAAGAAGACCAAAAGCTACTTGAGAAATATAGAGAAAAGTTCTGCCTAAATGAAAAGGATGGAATAGAATATGTCGAAACGCTTGAAGCAATGGAAGTAGGTCACGAGGTTTATGAAGAAGAAAAACAGAAATACGATGACAAAGCCTACCAAACCGCAGTCAATCTAAAAAGACTAACTGTTCTTGAGATTGAGAAACTGCTTACTGAAAAACTAGAAAAAGAGAAATACGTTAAGTTCACACTAGATAAGCCAGACATGGGAAGGTTTGTTACGATTCCCTTCAACGTTTTGGATGCCAATTCAACAAGAAATCCTAACATAAGTGAATCAACACTTAAAAAACTTCTTAAAGACACGTTGGAAGATACCAACTGGAGACTGATGAGTGATGGAATACGTTATCGCCTTGGATATCTCTCCGGCACTCTGAAAGCATATGAGCAAGAAGAAGATTTACTTGAGTTAGCGGGAGCCAAAAAAGAGATAAAAACTCTGAAATCAAAAAATGATCCAGAAAAACGAACTAAGTATATGAGTCATAATCTTGTGCAACTCGCAAAAATGTCTGGCGAGTTTGATGGTATCGAAGCAACACGAAAGAGAAGGCTTGAGAAAGAACCAGAAGGATTCTTCCTTGATGATGGTAAAGGTCCATATACTTGTGGAATTTGCGGAGAACATTATTATGGGAAAGATATTTGGTGGACATTAAATGGCTTATGGTGCAGAAATTGCTGGAACAATATCAAAGCGGGTGTTATTCCACCACTAAAGCATAGATACGACAAGGATAATATTTACTTCCAAGATTGGCAGGTAGAATCTGACTTTGGGGTACATCCTGCTACAAGAGGTAAGTTGAAAAGAGAAGGTTTGCTAAAAGGCCGTGAGCTGAAGAATGAAAAAGGCCAGGTTTACTACACTATTTATCTAGTCTCTGAAAACCAAGAGTTTCTGAATAAATATCCAAGAAAAGATAAGAAGACTAGAGAAACAATTGTAGGTAAAGATGGCAAACTTATTGAATTGTAGTCCGATATTATCCAAAAATCCTCATAAAATCTCTCGCATAATAACCTATAGTTGTGATATAATTCCCATCACAATTCCTGTGTACTTAATATCAGTAATCGATTTATAATAAAGTTATGCTTGATACACAATTTCTTAAAATACTCAGAGACAAATTAGCTTTTGGGAGCACAAATAGCGCTCTACTTAATTGCATTCCTGGAACTAGCCTCTCAAAAGTCGATGCCTTTGACCTAAACTTAATTCAAGAAGGATTGGCTGGTGCTTTTGTAGGAAAATTACTCACAGAAGAAAGTTTTATATTCAATACCAGTTACCAAGATATTCGAGAGGAAGGGTTAGATGAAGAAAAGAAGTTAAAGCTTGAACTTCTTAGCAAAAGATTAAACCGAATATTTAACGATAATGAACTGTCTTTTCAAGAGAAGGGTCACAGAACATTTGGATTTGGTTATCCACTTTTTGTCATGGAGGTGGAAGATAGTTGGGTCAAGAAAAAAGTAGGAGCGAAAGATAAAGAAAAAAGATTGATATGTGCACCTCTTTTTATCTGGCCGTTGGAAATTCAAAAATCCTATAAACAGAATAGGACATGGAGCATTAGAAAATCACCAGATGCCGCACCTTTCTTAAATGATACATTTGTTTCATTTATTAAACAAAAAAGACAGGTTGACCTTATTAAAACGTTAGGGAATGATAATGAAGAGGCAATATCATATCCAATCCTCGAAAGAAAAATAAGTGATATTGTACGCGCAGTTAATACGTATGAGAAAACCACAAAAGATATTTTGGTACCAAATGAATATATTTTCCCGCTACACACAAAAGAACAATTAAAAGAAAAAGCAGCAATTAACGGATTTATTGAGTGGTCCGGAGTCTTCAGTCTCTATAGCAAACAAAAGCAAAGCCTTATTAACGAAATTGACCAACTGATTGAAAGGAAGGAAGAATTTTCAATAGACGAAGATAGTGCGCCTGAAGATGTCTCTTCTAGTACTTTTGCTCACGGATTTACAGCAACTGACACAGATCATAGCCAGCAAGCAGTCATAGATCAGCTTAATAGAGGAAATAAGTTTATTATTCAAGGTCCACCTGGAACTGGTAAAAGCCAGACATTGACCGCGTTAATTACCAACGCACTTAGTAATGGAGCAAAATGCTTAATTGTTTGTGAGAAAACAACAGCACTTGAAGTTATTTATGATAACTTAAATAATCTAGGATTGGGAGATCTCTGTGGTTTTATTAACGACCCCATAGCGGATAGAAGAAAAATTGTCGAAAAAGTACGATCAACACCTTTAATTAATTATCCAAGATTCTTTGATGTAAAGTTCAATCAAATGACTGATGATTTACAAAAACAGATTGCAGAGTTATCTAAAGGATACGAGGCATTGGCAACAGTTATCTGGGAAGACCAAAAATGGTCGGATACACTTGGAACGTTTTTAAAGGCCAAAAAAATTGTAAAGAATAACCCATTAAAGGATAAGTTAAAATCAATTACTTGGGAGCTAACACCAGAAGAATACCATCATTACGTATCTATCCTTAATAAATTAGAAGGACTAGTAACACAACCTAATTTCTCCGTAGATGAAGAATTGCATGATCAATTTTTTACGGATGAACGAAAAGCTTATGTTAAGGAAGCTATAAATGATATTTACAAAGATCAAATTGATAAAGCAAATGAACTCAAAAAAAGGTTTGATGAAATTCCTGCGCAGTATAAAAGTGATATAACTTATTATTTCAAATCTATCAATAATGAGATTGACGATTTGGTACAGAATTTTAATAATCTTTATAGTCAGATTGAAAAAATTGCACCTCAAATGATCCAAATGGCTCCTGCCTCTTTAAAAGAGAATGTAACTAAAGTTACAGCTTTCTTCTCTCCCAAAACAAAAAAGGCTTTAGAATATAGAGCTAATATTCTAAAAACCTACAATGATATTCATAAAGCTTCTGAAACGTTACTAGATTTAAAATTCAGCTTTCTTTCAGACCCTGAATTTATGCCCCTAGATTCTTTAAAACAAAATGTTGATAAATTTAATGATGATTTTAAGAAGTTTATAGCAAGCTCTGATAAATTAGTTGAAAAAGGAATCGAAGACTTACTTGAAGAGAATAAAGTAACTGTTGGTGCAAACCTAGCCAGACTCGAGGATCTTGATAACGAGTGCAAACAGTTTGTCGAAAAACTAAATGAAAGTAAACTCTTTAAAAGAAAGCTATCTTATGAAGAAAAGGCAAATTTCTATGATCATCAAAAAAATCTTAAGGGGATAATGGTAAGACTTGAAAATATCAGTAATGGACTGAAGTTCTTTTCACCATATTATGATTATCAAAGTTTTATCCTTAAATTAGATGAAAGAGAGAAAAAGGTTGTAAATATTTTCGTAGATAAGGAAAACAAGAGCACACTTCATTATGCTGACATTTTTAACCATTTTTATCTCGAGAAAATTCTACTTTATAACGAGAAGGTTACTTTGCCGAAAGATACAAAGAAACTAGAGAATCTTTATGGAAAAATTGAGGAGTTAAAGAAAATACTTGTAAACAAAACTATGAGTACTTTTAGTAAAAAACAGTGGGATAGCATAAGCTCATATCCTCAATATAAATCATTGTATAACCTTAGAGGTGGAGGTGGGCAACGTCGCAATTCTCTTCGACAGATAGTTAATCATAACTTTGAATTCTTTACTAACTTTTTCCCTGTTGTGTTAACTAATCCTACAGCCTGCGCTACATTGTTCCCACTTTCTCAAGACATATTTAATATTGTCATATTTGATGAAGCGAGCCAATTACGATTGGAGGATACGTATAGCGCATTACTACGTGGAAAAATAAAGGTTGTTTCAGGAGATCAACATCAAATGCCTCCTCCTCGAGCTTATGAACCATCTGATTCAGGAGATGATAACGAAGAAGATGAGGACGAACCAAAAGATGATGAGGAAAAGCTCGTAGAAAGAAACATAATTAAAAGCCTAGCGAATAGTGAATCTTTATTAGATTACGCCATCACGAAAGGATATAAGAAAACTCCTCTCTTAGTTCACTATCGATCAAATCATTCAGCGCTTATAGAATTCTCAAATAATGCATTTTATAGTGGCAATCTATTGCCAATTATTAAGAATGAAAATTATACTCCGATTATTTTTTACCGTGTTAATGGATTGTATACAGAGAGAACAAACCCAGAAGAAGCAGATAAGGCAATAGAAATTCTTGATGGGTTAGTGGATTTAGAAAGAGGTATTTGTCCTTCTGTTGGAATAGCAACATTTAATTTATTTCAAAGAGATCTGATAAATGAAAAGTTAAGTCAAAAAGCTGCTAAAGATGCCAATTTTGCAGAAAAGTTAAATATGCTCAATAGCAATCGTAAACCATTATTTGTAAAAAACCTTGAAAATATTCAAGGAGACGAACGTGATGTTATTATAATTACAACTACGTTTGGTAAAGATGCAGAAGGAAAGTTTAAAAAACGTTTTGGACCACTTAATAATAGAAATGGTTATAGATTATTAAATGTTATAGTTACCCGCGCAAAAGACAAACTCTATATATGTACCTCTATTCCTGAAGATGAAATAATTAAGTATGAAAGTGAGTTAAAACGAATTGGCAAAAACGATGGCTCTTCTATAGTCCTAGCCTACTTAGCATACGCTAAATCAATTAGTGAAGGCAATAAAAAGGACGCAGCTCATATACTAGATGTATTGAAAAATCTTTCAACAGAAGAAAAAGTGTCCCAACCAAGATTTCTTGAAACAGAGTCACCCTTTGAAGAAGAAGTGTATGATGAATTAACAAGAATTGTTAATAACCCAGAAAGAATTACTTCTCAATTTTGGATTGGTTCTTTCCGAGTTGATTTTTTAATTCTTCCTAAAAATGACGATCGTAAGCCATTAATTATTGAATGCGATGGAGCAACATATCATGGTTCAACAGAGGCTTATGCTTATGATTACTTCCGCATGAAACAACTAGAAGATAACGGTTATGTGGTGCATAAAATATGGAGCTCAAACTGGTGGGATGAGGAAGAGTATCTTAATGAACTAAAAACCTTGAAAGATCTTCTTTCAGAATATGATCAAAAACCTACAGAAGGTAGTAAATTTTACAAAGCTAATATTATAGAGGATGAGCCAGAAATTAATAGCGAAATAAGGAAGCTAATTCAAACTGACATAGATCAAGACAATATCGTAACGGGTTTTACTACGGAGCGTACTTCTGACGAAGAAGACGAAGCGGAAGACACGATTGCAGGAGTAGAAAAAGCCCCCCAGAGTAAAAGTATAATAAGTACTAAAAAAAACAAATCAAAAAATGGTAGTAATCAACAATCATCTCTTTTTTCACAAAGTATTGGCGATATATCAACAAGTAAAGATCTATGGTTTAAACTCTCACACTGGGGTAAAGAAACAGGCAACTTTAATGGCTTTCAAAACAGAGCATGCTACTCATTGGGTTTATATATTGCAAAAAATAATAAATTGACAGCAAAACAGGAGACCTATGGAAAAAAGCTTTTTGAAACCGCAACTGCAAAAGGATTTATATACTCAACAGTTAATTAGCAAGTTTATACATAACGTGCCAAATGGCGTACATCGCATATGCATCCAAGCTACAATACTCTTTTAAGCTTGAGATAATTTTTGCTCTCTCGTTTTCAGACAAGTTCTCAACATATAATCTATTCCACATTTCTGATGCACTTCCTCCGTTTTGAATATCCAGTTCTTTATAAGACAGGTCCGGTCTAATAACAGGTAATATATTTTTAATTGAAGATTTACCAAGAAAGCCTTTATCTACGTAGTGCTGATGAGCAAAAATATCCATAAGATCATATATTCTGTTATTTATAGATTCTAGAAAGTCTCTCATCTCAGGAAGTCTTTCTGCTAATTCCTTGTTTCTTGTTGCTTCAAATGGCTCATACCACACAATAATACTTCCCTCGTCTCCAATATGCTCGCGCATAGCATTTACAAAATGTAAGTCAGGACTCTCTGCATCCGTATAAATAAATTCAAGAAGCTTTGGTTCTGCCCCTGGTGAATCAAGAACATATAGCGCGAATTGAAAGGGAATCTGCGTATAAGGTGAGTGCCCATCATGACGTGGAATTGCAGCAGCATAAGTTTCATAGTCGATAAAATAAATAGGGAAATGTAGGCTATTTATTTCCTTGGCAATTGCTTCTTTATCAATAGCTGTTATGCCTGTTTTTTGAACTTTTATTTGATTTTGCTGAATATCAGAGTACTTACTGTCATCTGAAATGTCTTCAATGGCATAAATACCACTATCAATAAGGTCTAGTAGTTTCTTGGTTGAAATTCGTGAAAGATCATGAACACTGTACTTGGGAATATCGTTGTTAATATACGTAAAAGTTGTACAGTGGCCACTACGGCCTTTGTAGATACAACCACAGTATCCTTCAGGTAGTTCATCTTGGGAGAGATATTCTCGAGCAAGTTCCATTTCAAGAGACACTTCCTCAGAATATTCCTCAACCTTTTCCGTTACATCAACAATAGTAAAAAGATTCTCTATATTTAGAGAGTTATACCTTTTGTATTCCTTATTAAGATGAATAATAAATACTTTATTTATCTTTAAGCCACATTTTTTTAATAAGTTAGCTTGAAATGTAGCATCGTGATAGTGTGTTTTCTTATCAATATCACTCTTCGACTTTATTTCGTATATGTTATATGCATCTGTTTTTGAATCATATTCTAGAACATCAGTAGCAGCAAGAAATCCCTCATGCTGAAAAACTGCCTGGAAAATGACTGGTTGCTTGTCATGAACATAGGACATCGTTGTTGCCTGTGCAATTGCATCACGACCGTTAATAAGCACTCCGTTAGGAAATAGACCCCGTGCTATCTTTTCCACTTCGCCACCGCTCCTCATTATTAACTGGTCAAAGTCCGAAGGAGGAAATTGTCTGTAAACTTCCGGTTTGTGCACTTTCACCCATGCGTTTTTCTTGCACTCACGGTATTCGAGATAATCTGTCTTTGATAAAATCATATAAAAAGTTGAGAAAAGCTCAACAATAATAATATAGGCTGTATTTTATCACAAAACTGCTCAGATTTCTTCCGAAATAGCTATAGGACTAATACTTGTGAGACGCTCCCTTTTTATAGTGTCTCATTTGTCTCGTTTAGCCTTGATGTGAGACAATCGTTATAAGGATAAGAAGGTTCTAGACCG
>CAZHDZ010000017.1:0-21512 GCA_964531275.1 uncultured Gammaproteobacteria bacterium | reverse complement strand
TCTATCTTTCTTATTATCAAGGCCTACAGTCCTAACACCCAAAGCAAAATGTGCCTGCTCTGTCTTTTTGTGCTTAACTCTAACAATTGGGTGTATCTGCTTTTCGTGCGCTGGGATAAAATCTTTTACCTTGAATCTGTCCACGTCCCCAAAATACTTTTCTATCTTTTCATGTATTTGCTCGACATGAATATTTCCGGCAACAACAACGGTCATATTATGAGCACTGTAATGCTCTTCCATATACTGCACGAAATCTTCACGCTTCATTGAATTGATTATTTCTGGAGTTCCGGCGGTATCCCATCCAAGAGGGGTATCTCCATAGAGAAGCATTTCATATACGTCTCCTATATTTCGCATTGGGTTGTCTTCACTTATTCCAATTTCCCCTAAAATTGCGCCTTTCTCTTTTTCAATTTCTGCTGGGTCCATGAGCAAATTCTTGAGCATGTCTGAAAGCACATCAAGACAAAGCCCTACGTGAGTTGTTGCTGATTTTATGTAATAACCTGTGTATTCTTTACCGGTAAAAGCGTTAAATTCTCCACCAATTCCATCAATAAGTCCTGAAATTTCACGCGCTGAAGGCCTATTTGTCGTGCCTTTAAAAGCCATGTGCTCTAAAAAGTGCGATACTCCATTATTTCTGTGTTCTTCGTATCTACTTCCAGCTCCATACATTACGAGAGTTGTCGCTGATTCAACACCAAGAACGGGGACGATAATAACTCTTACTCCATTTGGAAGAACGCTCCTGTGGTAATGCATTTGGAGATAATTCTCTCACAGGATGTAACCTAGTGCAACCAAGACAAAGGCTTTGATATAGTAATAATATGCAAGAGGTAAACGGTCATTCAGAGATTCCCCATGAAAATCCTCAAGAAAGATTTGATGCTGTAGTACAAAGAGGGGTCGCAAGAGATGAAGCAAATTGGAGACAAGAAAGAGGTCCTTCCAAAAACGGAATACCATATAACTATTTACTTGCTGCTGATAACTTTCTGATGGATTCGACAAATACAACAGCCCCCTTAGAATATTTATCAGGAGATGCATTTGATCCACTAGATCTAAGATTTACCCTCCAAACTACTCTTAATTATTTAGCGATTCGAGATGCTGAAGGAAAATCAGGCCAAGAAGAAACCGAAACTCTCTCAAGAGTCATGGACACTACAGGCATAGATGACCCTAGCGAAGCAATAGCCAAAGCCAAAGCCGATATTCGCGTGGCACTTCCACAAGATGATATTGAGACATTCCTTCCCGATGCTCGCGCCGAAGGTGTCAAAAAAGATAGACTTAACCTACACGAAATCACTTCTCTTGCCCGGCTTATACTCCGCAATGACGACCGCAGTGAACCTGAAGATCAGTCAAATGTACACAATTCCTGTATCCAGTTAATAGATCGGGGCATGGAGGAAGGATTAAATATTACAGCTGATAATTCCAGTGCACGAAGAACTGCACTTACGACTGTCATGGAAAAATTACAGAACGAAGATGATACTCTTACTTTTTTTGAGGGCCATGACCGTCTCTCTCAAAAAGTTCTTTATTATTTTTCTCAGAACCCAGGACAACTAGTTCTGATGTACCTTCAAGACCTCGAAAGAGGCAAACCCGAAATATTTCTTGAAGGTGAGTTAAAAAAGAAGGTCGAAGCTGTGCTTGGTAACAGCCAAGATAAGGATTTCTTGCTTAAATATGCTGAGTCCGTAGACAACAGAATGCATGGTCTCTTAAATCGGCTTCATGACCCGTCAACAGGTGAATATAAAGTGTCTGTTGTTGAATTTATTAAGTCGGAAGAACTACTACATAAAAAGCTTGCAGAAAAAACAGAAGCGGATCTTAATATTCCGGATCGTTCACCACAAGTGGCGCAACCCTACCAACGAATAAAATATACCCCGGAACCTTTTGTAAAAGCTAAAATCGATCTAAATAAAAAAGTCCCAGGTATAGATTCCGTTCTTAACGACATGATCGAAAGACACCTAAGAAGTCACTTTAAATCATATGATATTGATCCTGTATTACGAACTTTTGGAATGAAACACTCAGCATTCAACCGTGTAAAAGATAGATATCTCTTTGCAGAGAAAGGTCCTGGTAAAGACTATCATGCTGTTCTTACTCCAGAGCAGGCAATTGCAGTTGGTGTTATAAAAAGAGTCTATGGGAGATTTAAGCCTGAATACATGGACACTCTTATGGAGACAATAAGGCAAAGACTTCAGGAACAAAAAGAGAAATAATCACTACATCTTCTCAACAGTCTCAATCCCAAGTATCGTAAGGCCATTTTTTAGTACCACCCCTACTGCTTTTGTAAGCATAAGCCTATACGCTTCGTTTTCTCCTCCAATAATTTTACATTTCTGATAGAACAAATTATATTTTTGAGAAAGCTCGAACAAATAGTTACACAATAAATTTGGAGCAAAATCCTGCGCCGAAATCTCTACTACATATGGATACTGAGTAACAAATCTCAAAAGTTCTAATTCCTCTTTTTCATAATGATCACCTTGTGGAATTTCATGAACTGCTTGTACAGCTTTTTGTAATACACTTTGCGTCCTCACGTACGTGTATTGCAGATATGGACCTGAATTGCCGTGCATGTTAAGAACATCATCCCAATCAAAAGTCACATCCTGCTCTGAAGAACGCTTCAAGTCATTCCATTTCATGGCACTTATTGCTATCGTTTCAGAATTATTTATCCGAGTAGCTGCACCTGGATTATGCTTCTGCGCTGAACTTGAGACCTTTAAGCTACTAGTAACTGCTTCATTGCCTTCAAATTCTGTTTTTTGTTCTGACAAAGCAAATGCACGTTTTTTTGCTTCTTCCAATACATCTTCAAGCCAAATTACATTCCCTTTTCGAGTGGACATTTTACCCTCGCTAAATCTAAAATGTCCGTGTTTTATATGAATTCTCTGGCCAGGCTTTACCCATCCCAATAATTTTTCTGTCTCGTAAAGCTGGTTAAAATATAAAGACTGCTCTATTCCTACTTCATTGATGATAATGACATCATTTCCGTGTTGGGCCAGTCGAAATTTGTCTGTTGCAAGATCTCGTGTAGCATACAGGGTTGATCCATCCTTCTTCAATATCATAAGAGGAGGATATTTTTCTTCAGGGAAAAAAACAAGTTCTGCTCCCTCACTTTCTTTCAACAACTTTTTCTCTCTTAATTCTTCTATCACTACTTGCATTTTATCTTCAAAGAAAGACTCTCCATAACCCATGCCATTATTCTCAGTGAAAGACACTCCTAAAAGCTGGTAAAGCCTGTCAAATTCTTTAAATGACCAATCTATACACTTTTGCCACAATCTCTTTGCTTCAGAATCTCCTTTTTCTAACTTCACAAACCATGCTCGTGCCTCATCATCTAAAGCTGCGTCTTTTTCTGCTTCTTCGTGAAATTTCACATATAAAGCTACCAATTCCTTGACCGGATTCTCGGCTTGATCAATTTTCTCCTCATTTCCCCAAGCCTTAATTGCATAAATCTGCTTACCAAACTGGGTACCCCAATCTCCAATATGGTTATCGCGAGCAATACGAGCTCCTTCTGCTTCAAGTAAATTTGCAACAGCATTACCAATGATCGTCGACCTCAAATGCCCAATCGTAAAGGGCTTTGCAATATTTGGTGATGAATATTCAACAATTATTTTTTGTGCATTTCTTTTATTCGAAGTGCCATATGCCTTTTCCTTCTGAACAACTTCTTTTAACTCCTGAAAAAGCCATTTTTTGGATAAATAGAAGTTAATAAAACCGGGACCAGCAGACTCAATTTTTTCAAAAATATCTTTTATTTCGGGGTTTTCTTGTAAATAAGAAATTATTTCTACAGCAAGCATTTTTGGATTTGAATTTTCAATTTTCTTTGATGCAATAAGTGCTATATTGGAAGCAAAATCACCAAAATCAGGATTTTGGGATAACGATACTTCAAATTCAACAGCTATCCCCTGGCTGTCAAGCCATTTTTTAATATTCACCGCAATTAATTCTCTTGGATTTTGCATACATGTAGTGTACCTGAAGTACAACTTGAACTCAAGAAGAGAGCCTAAAGGACAGTTTGGGTGAATCCGTCTATTTGTTGGCCTACTGTTTCACCAACGAATCTTGCCCAGCGTGGCTTTTCATCTAATCCATTCGCAAATTCTGTTACGTTATTTACTCCACCCTCAGCAATAATTCGATTTGTAGATGCCGTTAACATAACTGGATCTAGCAACTCTTGGGGTAGCCGTGAAAGGATTGTTCTACCCGACCTAACGATGTCTCCATTCATAACTTGTGGTGACCACGGATCTTTACCTTCATATTTTCCCAGAAATTTTCCAAATTCTCTCGCTGCCGGCTCCATATAAGGACTATGTGAAACAATTGTTATACCCGTTTGGGGTGCGAAGGTCTTAACGTGCTCCTTAAGCCTTGCATTTACTCCTACCATTCTCTCCCTATCTCCTGTCAATCCAACCGAGGTTGGAGAATACATTCCAGATACGGCAATAACGCCGCCATATTCGTCTGTCTCTTGCTGGCATGCCTCCAGCGCGAGCCGCTCTATCTGACCAGCTGCAGATCTTACCGCTATTATGGTTTCCATTCCTGCATCCAACCCATTACTTGCTTCTTGAGTCAAAATTCCACGTTCTTTGGCAATCTCCAAGCCCTCTCTAAAAGAAATTACGCCATTGGCAACTAATGAGGGAATTACTCCAGCACTACATCCAACAACATATTTGGGCCTCGTTGTAATTCTTCCCGCTTCTATTCCCGCAACAAGCTTTGCTATTCCCACTGTAACAAGCGCGACATGAGCATTTTCCGATCTTGAGAGATCTTCTACGGGTCCTTCAAAACAAAGGCTTGAGATTGACTTGTCTCCCCCCATGAAGTTATCAGCGATATTAAATACAGCTCTTGCCCTTTCGGATTCTTCATATTCCCGCCTGCCAATCCCCACTGTAAGACCACCTTGACCTGGAAATAAATAAATATCGGGACCTTGAGGGGTTTCTCGCTCAAGTAATTGAGGATTTTCTAATTCACCTGCCATTTTTTTCTTTACGAGAGATCCAGTTCTTGAAGGAATTTCTTAAATTCCCCATTAATACCTGGGTGTTGGAGGGCAAATTCAACAACGGTTTTCATATATTCTAATTTAGAGCCTGTGTCATAGTACTTTCCATTTTCGATTTCGACACCATAAATAGGTACACCTTCATCACGCAACTTATTGATAGCATCTGTCAGCCAAATTTCTCCACTCTTTCCCGGCTCAAGACTTTTAAGGGCTGGGAATATTTCTGGCGGCAAAATATATGCGCCATGTGTGGCAATCTGGCTTGGAGCTTCGTCAGGGTTTGGTTTTTCGACGATATTCTTGATCTTAAATACATTTCCCTCAACTGGCTCGATATCCGCAATTCCATATCGCTTTAGATCTTCTTTCTTTTCGATTCTTACACCTGATATGACAACCCCACCATACTTTTCATAAACCATCGTCATCTGTGCAAGACGCGCAGGCTTTGAATATATGAATTCATCTCCCCATAACACTGCAAATGGTTCATTTTCTATTATTGGTTCTGCTGCAAGAACGGGCGTTCCATTACCATAAGGACCTTTTTGCCTTACGTAAATAAAGTTAGCCATATTTGCGATTCTCTTGGTCATATCCAGGAGATCCTCTTTTCCACCATCCTGCAAATTCTTAACAAGATCTTGATTGAGTACGTCAAAATGATCTTCGATTGCACGCTTTAATGCACCGGTAACAATGACTATGTCCTCTACCCCTGCTTCCACAGCCTCTTCTACTACATATTGGATAACGGGCTTATCAACCACAGGAAGCATTTCTTTCGGCATTGCTTTTGTTTGGGGAAGAAACCGGGTTCCAAAACCGGCGGCGGGAATTACTGCTTTGCGAATTTTTGACATATTTTTGTCTAGGGTTTAGTCTTTAGGGTTTAGGGTATAGTTTTTTTAATTTATCTAAACGCTAAACGCTCCCTAACTAAACGCTTTCTTTATGTTCTGGAATAAGTCTAAAATGAATAGTCAAAATTGTCAAACGTCTGATACATAATGTCTATAAGCAAAGAGAGATCTTGCTTTATAAAATGTGCTCAGCTCCGGTATGAGCCTTAACAGTCTCTACCCTCGTTATCGCTTTACAAAATGTGCTCAGCTCTGGTATGAGCCTTATCGGTCTTTATCAGAGTCATGTCTTTACAAATTGAACTCACATCTGATATAATCATAACTTATCCGATAGAGACTAAGGTCCCTATATTATTTTGGATTAAAAAATAAGAAAATTGATCATATGATCAAGTTCATAACAGAAGTAAGAACAGAACTTTTAAAAGTGACCTGGCCTACAAGAGCCGAGACAATAAAGCTAACTTTAATTGTTGTAGGAATCTCACTTATTGTTGGAATTTATCTAGGTGCACTTGATTTCTTGTTTACAGAAATGCTCAAATTTTTGGTTTCATAAAAATATAAAATATGGCAAACACAGACGATCTAATAAAAGAAGAAGAAATGGATACAACTAATGCTGACGCATCAGACACATCTCTTGACGACATGATGGCTGCAGCTGTTGAGGACAATTCTAATGAAGAAGAATCATCAGATGCCCCAGCTGAGCCTGAAAAAAAAGAAGAAACCTCTTCTGAAGAAAATACCGAAGAAACAAAAGCAGAAGAAACAACTGATTCTGAAGTGGTTGATGAAGTTGTTGAAGAAAATACCGAAGAAACAAAAGCAGAAGAAACAACTCCAGTTGCCAACCCACTTCCAGCAAGAAAAGACTACAAAGGTAAATGGTATATTGTTCACACATATTCAGGTCACGAAAATAAAGTTGCACGCACACTGATGCAAAGAGTTCAGGCAATGGGATTTGAAGAAAGAATTTATGATGCACTCGTTCCCACTCGAGACACTATCCGAGTAAGAGGTGGAAAGAAAGAAACAATAAAAGAAAAGATTTTCCCAGGATACATCCTGGTTAACATGGATCTATCTGATGAAGCATGGGTATTAGTTAGAACAACTCCAGGTGTAACATCATTCGTAGGTGCACAGAACAAGCCAACTCCAATCAGAGACGATGAGGTCCAAGCAATTGTTGCATTCGTAGGTCAAAAAGATCCTGTCTACAAAGCTCAATTCTCAGTTGGAGAAGCAGTCAAGATCACAGACGGTCCTTTCTCAGATTTCTTGGGAACTGTTGAGTCAATTGATGAAGCTAAAGGAAAGATTAAGGTACTTGTAAGCATTTTCGGGAGAGAAACACCCGTTGAGCTTGACTTCCTTCAGGTAGCAAAGATATAATCCCCGAAGGAAAAAAATATGGCAAAAAAAGTTAAGACATACATAAAGTTAGCCATCAAAGGTGGCGAAGCAACTCCTGCACCACCTGTTGGTACAGCTCTAGGTCCACACGGACTTCCAATTATGGATTTCGTGAAGGCATTCAATGACAAAACAGCAGAGCAAAAAGGAATTCTTCTTCCAGTTGTTATTTCTGTATATGAAGATAGAACTTTCTCTTTTATCGTTAAAAAACCACCGATGTCAGAGCTTATTAAAATGGAACTTAAGATTCAAAAGGGATCTATGAAGCCAGGACGAGAAGTTGCAGCAACCCTTACTAAAGAACAGGTAATCGAAATCGGAAAAAAGAAAATGGACGATCTTAATACCAAAGATGAACAAATGGCAGCCCGCGTAGTTATGGGCACTGCTCGATCAATGGGAATAAAAGTAAGTGAATAAAACAAGCGTTTAGTTTTAAAACGTTTAGCGTTTAGTTATAAATCAAAAGAACTATACCCTAAACCCTAAAAACTAAACCCAAAAACTAAATATATATGGGAAAAATTAGAGTTAAAGGATTTGATGAGGCTACTCCAGAAGAGGAAGCTAAATTAAAAGCAAAAAAAGAAGCTAAAAAGGCAGAGAAGATGGCAGCTAAAAATGCCCAAAGAGCCTCAGAAGGAAAAAAGGTTAACCCGCAAAGCGAAGAAATGATCGCAGCAATCACTTCAGAAACTCCAGAAGAACCAAAATCAGCTCGCCTCGCTGAAGACGATTCGAAGCAGGAAGCAGCTATTGAGGATACTGTCGTTGTTAAAGCATCTGAGGAAGAAAAACCAGCTAAAAAAACGAAAAAGGAAAAATTCGCAAAGGCAAAAGGAAAGACAGATTCAAAAAGACATAAGTCAAATCTTACTCTCGTTTCAAAAACCCAAACATATAGCATCGACCAGGCCCTAGAAGCACTTAAAAAGTTCAAAAAATCAAGCTTCGATGAGACTGTAGAGCTTCATATCAACACAAAAGAAAAAGGCATAAGCGGCCAGGTTGTATTACCTCATGGAACTGGAAAAACTTTAGTTATTAAAGTTGCAGATGACACAATTATTGCCGAGGTTGCTAAGGGAAAAATTAATTTTGACGTTCTTGTTGCCACACCATCAATGATGCCTCAACTAGCACGTGTTGCAAAAATCCTAGGCCCAAGAGGCCTTATGCCAAATCCAAAAAATGGTACGATAACTGAAGACACAGCTGGCGCGGTTAAAAAGCTTGCTGGAGGACAAATCAACTTCAAAACAGAATCTGAAGCTCCTATTATCCATGCAAGAGTTGGAAAAGTAAGCTTTGATGACCAGAAGCTCAAAGAAAATATAAAAACTTTTGTTGCTAGTGTTGGAAATGACAAAATAGTTAACGTTACCCTCAAGTCCACAATGAGCCCAGCCGTCAGGTTGGACTATCTATCACTCTAACTCAAAGCGTCCTATGTCTATAGAAGATGCATCAAGAATAGTTGCTCCTTTAGAAGCGCAACTATTACCCCAACCTTTAGAAATTCCTGAAGCCCTACAGGGGCCAATACCTTATCCCAAAGGCGCCAAGCATACTCGTTCAGCGATTAATACATACCAATTGAACTGGAAACTTGCGGTCAACGATCTGCGCGCATTAAGTCAAACACCTGAATATGGGCCATCCATAGCTTCCCTTTTTGAAGAATTTCCAGAAGAAGGAATTGTTGCTGAGTTGCATGGCATTTCTCCTCTTGTCGGTGTTGATGATAGTCACGCTGCAAGACAAGTAAGAAGCGACCTCAAACTTGCAAAAATGGAGGGGAAAGCAACCGATCGTGCTTTTTGGAGATTTTCCAAAGAAGAGATGACACAATATATGACAGGCCTTGTGGCAAGGAGAAAAGTTAGTTACTATGCAAGCATGCGTAGACATCCAGAATTCTTTACAACACCAGAACCCTCAGCTTACAATCCCAACGAATAAGTCATACAATTAACTTATGAGACCTACAGCAATCGCTGTGTTTGCCCATCCAGATGATGAGTCTTTTGGTCCTGCGGGCACACTTGCTCATCTTTCTAAGACACATGACATATATCTCTTGATAGCAACTGATGGTGGAGCTGGATACTGCAGTGTAGAAAAGCACGAAGAGAAACTTTCAGATATCAGAAAAAGAGAACTCAATGCCGCATCAGAGATTTTAGGCATAAAAGAGGTATTTTTCTTAGGTTTTGCTGATGGGTCTTTATGTAACAATGAATATCACAATATAGCACGTCATATAGAGGGAAAATTAAAAGAATATCGACCTGAAATTGTCATTACCTATGAACATCATGGGATCTCAGGCCATCTAGACCACATAGCAATATCCTTCATAACTACGTTTGTCGTAAAAAATCTTCACTTCAAGCCAGAATTATGGTATTACCATATATTACAAGAAGAATATGAAGCTATTGGAAAAAATTATTTTGTACACTTTCCCCAAGGAATTAAGAAAGAACAAGCAGAAAAAATAGTTGATATTTCTGATGTTTGGGAAGCCCGCGTTGCAGCTTTGCATGCCCATGCCTCACAAAAACATGATGGCGATAAGATAATAAAAATACTTCAAAATCTCCCCAAAGAAGAATATTTCACCCTACTCTAAAATTTTACTTTTAACGTATTATAGGATATAATGGCGTCTTGTGGGCTCAGCCTGGCCTCCCTTCTGGGGAGATTCTAGGCAAAAGCCTGCTCTTGAACAACAGAAGCATATTTCAGACTTGTCCGTTAGAAATATCGGGCCCAAAAACCCTGCAATTGCAGGAGAGGAGCTAATTCCGTGGAAATCCCAGTTCGGGCAATTGTCCTCATTCAAGCGAAAGGAGGCCATCGTGACGAAATCTATTCGGCTCTCATGGAGATGACCGAAAATGGAGTCATCAAGGCCATCCGCACGCAAGGCACCTACGACCTCCATGTTGAGGTCGAGTCCAAGACGGAACTCGAATATGTCGAGCTTCTCGACGCGATCCGTGGGATCAATAACGTCGATCATGTGACCGACGATCGGATCATCTACAAGTCCTAGCGGCTTCTGTTCTCGTCCTCGGGTGCGCTTTTGCGCGCTCGGGGACCTTTCCAAACATTTGGAATTATTTTAATGCTTCTATTCCGGGGAGGGTTCCATTTTCAATATATTCAAGCATTGCACCTCCACCTGTAGAAATGTGGGTAATTGTATCTAAATATTCCATCTTGTCGATTGCTGCCAATGTGTCTCCTCCGCCTACTATTGATACAAGATGCGGATTTTGCGCTATTGTGTAGTATAAAAATTGCGTCCCACGAGCATATTCAGGATTTTCCATATACCCTACAGGTCCATTCCAAATTAAGGTTTTTGAAGCAAGAATAGCCTTTGCATAATCTGATTGTGCTTCTGGCCCGATGTCTAAGATAATATCATGTGCCCCTACTTCTGAAATCTTTTTAACCACACTATCATTTCCCTCCATCGTACCAACGATAACGTCCCTTGGTAAAAGAATTTTTGTATCTTTTTCTTTAGCATGCCTCACAATCTTTTTCACCTCATCCACCATATCTTTTTCGCAAAGACTTTTTCCTACTGGGTATCCAAGTGCAAAAAGCAAAGTGTTTGCAAGCCCTCCTCCTAGAATTAGATAATCCGCTCGCTCTGTTAGCTTATCCAGTAATTTTAATTTCGTACTGACTTTTGCTCCTCCAATGATTGCGGCAAATGGGTGATTTGGATGCTTCATTGCATGCCCGATCGTCTCTACCTCTCTTTCCATCAGTAGCCCCCCATAATGCGGAAGATGTTTTGGCACCTCGGTAATAGATGCGCAATCCCTGTGGCTGACTCCAAAAGCATCATTTACATATACATCAGCAAGGGAAGCTAACTTTTTTGCAAAATTAGAGTCTGCCTCCTCTTCTTCTTTATAAAAGCGTATATTTTCTAAAAATAATATGTCTCGGGTCTTTTGATTTTCGAAGAGTTTTCTTGCACCTTCAGACTCAAAATCATCAACAACTGTCAGATTGTAATCGGATAAATATGAGTGGAGTCTTTTTGCGATTGGACGTAAAATAAGTTTTTCATCCCAACCTTTTGGTCTCCCCAAGTGAGATACAATAATAAGTTTATTGTCATCTTTGAGTAATTTCTTGATAGTAGGAAGTGCAGCACGAATTCTGGCGTCATCAGTAATCTTATTCCCCTTCATACTGACGTTAAAATCTACACGAAGTAGTACCTTCTTATTGCGAATGTGCGCTTTATCTATGTATATTATCATCGATTAATTGATTAAACGATTAAGATGATTAAATGAAGTAATTCAAAAATCAATTAATCACTTAATCAAGATTTGAAGGACTTTCAATGTATTGTCTTACTGTATGGGCATTGCCCTTGAGGTTAAGTTTTTGAATTAATATCTCAAATTCAGCAGCTAAGGCTTGTCTTACTACATTTTTCTCGTCTTCACTCATAAGCCACATCTCTTTCTTGTGCGGACCAAATGCTTTTTTCCTTGTCTTATATAACAACTGCTCATCTGTCCAGCCTTCCTCTCGCTCATTCTCAAAATTATCTCGACAATATTGGTAAAGTTTTTCGCGTAGATGTACTGGCATTGCATCGTAAATGATATTTTGAAAACCTGTTGCAAGATGGATCTCGACTGTTCCAGCTTCCGGGAATTTATCAAATAATTCATTTGGCAAAGTTGATGCGCCATGCTGCACTGGTCCACCCATTCCAAATTTTTCCCTTGCAACCGCCCCAATACTTCTTAATACCTCAAAATCAACATTTACCTCTTTTAAAGTCCCATCAGGATTTGGAAGTCCACCATGAGTAGTTCCTGTCTGAACGCTTACTTTTGATATTATTTGAGCATCCCCCACACGCTCCATGTAGCCCTTCATAAATGCCTCAAAATCTTCAACGTCAGAATTTGTGTCACCTATGTGACCGATTTCCCCTCCAATCGCAACTGTGACTCCTGCTGGCTGCATACTTCTAATAAATTTTGTAAGAAGTGCCGTCATTTCGTAATTATCTTTCTGTTGTTCATCTTTGGTTGGCAAAGAAAGGTCTACCAGCGTTGACGCATCGATATCTATATTGCAAAAGCCTGCAGATAACGCATCTTTTATAGCAAGCTCTATTTCGTCAATTTGACCTTGTGGATATTCTTTATACTTCTTTGCATCGAATTGATAGTGATCTCCCTGTAAGAATACCGGGCCTTCATATCCTTCTTTCATTGCGGCCGCCAGTATACAAACCGTAATCTCATCCTGATTCTGAAGAGTATATTTATGTTCACTTCTGGAAATTTCAAATATAAATGTAGAGGCTTCATGCTCTAATGCCTTCTTAAATACTTCCCTGGCAACATCATAAGTAATTGTTCTCATATTCATCGCCGGGACAGTAAAACCATTTACCTTTCCCTCTCCAAAAGCTTTATAAAGAGGATGAATTGAAGCAGAATACACATGGAGGATCTTTGCAAGTTTTCTTATATATACACGGCATAAATGTCTTACCTGTGCATCGTCTGAAAGTACGCCTGAATATATCAAATAGTCGATTCCGTATTCTCGAAGTTTTTGCTCGTCTTTAATCTGAATGTCTTCATCAGACATTGTGACTATATCATTTAAATTATTATCAAGCTCTGAAACGCTCTGAAATATCATGGACAGTAAGTTATTGTAACTAAGTGTACTGGATATCTGAAAAATTAGTCAAGTGGAAAAAGCCTAATAATTAACGAAGGTAAGCAAAGCTTGGCTACGCTAAGCAAAGCTTGGCTACGCTAAGCAAAGCTTGGCTACGCTAAGCAAAAGCTTGGCTACGCTAAGCAAAAGCTTGGCTACGCTAAGCAAAGCTTGCCTCCGTCACTGATTTAATAGTTGACGAAGGTGGTAATTTTTGCATTCTTCTTAATAGTTGTCATCCACTCTTGGTATTTCTGAGCCAACTTTTGTTGCTCCATTTGAGCTCTTAAATTTGTTTTTGCTGCATTCTGGTCTTTCTCATCTTTTATAAGATCAGCATTCTTACTCATGAAATCACTAAATTCCTTATCAGTTACTTTTGCTTGATTGCCGAGTATTTTAGTTACTAATAGCTGAATCTTTACTTCTTCTTTGAATTTTTCTTGAGTAAGTCCTTGAGTGGATAATAATGCGTCAAGATTTTGACCTTGATCTGAAAATTGCTTTCTAATTTTCGCAATCTCGCCATCAATTTCTTTGCTTGTTACTTCTACGTTTTTCTTTTTAGCTTCTTGCATAACTAGCAGTCTGGTAACAACTGCATCTAAAGCTGCTTTTCCGGATTGCTTTTCCAAATCCTTTATTATTGAAATTCGTGATACTGGCTGGCCATTAACAGTTGCTGCGATAAGAAGACTCTTTCCAAAATAAATAACAATCGCAAGAGCTACAATAATTCCTGCCAAAATCAATGAACGTCGATTTGCTGGATCAAGAGCTTTTTTCTTTATATCATTAATTGTGAAATTCTGAGACTTAACAGTAGGTTGAGTTTTTGCCGCTGGCTGTGATTTTGCGGAGGTACGCGCTACTACTTTTACTGGTGCTTTGGCAGTTGTCTTTGTAGATTTTGCTGGAGCCTTTTTTGCTGTTTTTGTTGTTGCCATGCGGCAAGTATACCATCAGCCCTTTTGAAAATGCAAGATGCTGATGAGTATCTGGCGATACACAACCAGCCCTTTTGAAAATGCAAGTCGTTTATTGTTGTATTTTCGCATGACTCTTATTAAATTCTCACAAATTCTCACTAGCATGAATATAGACAAAGAAAGGAGGTGACAAAAATATGGGAATTCTAGAATTAATATTTGGGGTACTTATTTTCTTGTTCTTAGTGAATCTTTTTTGGGCACTTGTACCTATCCCAAGAACTGCAGGAGGAGTAATCGTGCTTATACTTGTAATACTTTTAGTACTACGATTAATGCACGTTATTTAGTTATTCTTCCTCGACAGTTAATTCAAGATAAATTTTTCGGTTGGTGGCAAGCTCGAGTTCTCGTCTTGCCATCATTCCGATTTCTTTTATTTTTGATCCTCCTGCTCCTATTATCATCTTCTTATAGCGATTTGGGGCTAAAATTCGAGCTTTTATTACTGTCATATCTTTTTGGGGTTTTTCAATAATACTATCTACTGTTACTCGTATTGAATATGGCAACTCGCGACGAAGTCTTAAAAATGCTTTCTCACGGATCATTTCTTCCAGGAAAAGCTTAGAATCCATGTTAAGAAGAGGAGTAACCATATCCTTTGTCTCAACAATTTTTTCACCATCTTTTAGAAAAGCAAAAATTGTATCCACAAGAATATTTAGGTTTGTTCTTGTCCGTGCCGAAAGCTCAATTGTTGCATCAAATTCTTCTTCCATAAATTTATATTGCTCTAGAAAATCAGGATATCTTTTATCGGTTTTGTTAATTACAAGAATTTTTGGCACATCAACTTTGCGAACTATTCCAAGCACTTTATTCTCCTCTATGCCACGCTCACGAGTTTTATCCACCACGTATACAGCTACATCAACACCATCTTGCAATGCATGCTCCGCCGTGTAATTTATGTCATGCGCCTTAGGATTATCTGTTTTTGCAAATATGCCAGGAGTGTCACTAAATATAATTTGCCCGCGCTCATCCTCATACACAGCTTGCACTGAGAACTGAGTAGTCTGGGGCTTTGGTGAAGTTATCGAAACCTTCTTGTCCAAAATTGCATTAAGTAGGGTAGATTTACCAGCATTTGGCCTTCCCAAAAGGGCAACAACTCCTGATTTGTAACTTTTTACCGCTTCTTTTTGTTTCATAGTTTATTTTATACTTTCACCAATTCTCCGCCTGAAGTTTGCTGGGAGATACTAACTCTTACGTCAACAAGACTTCTTATTGTTGATTCCTCAACGTTATTATTTCTCATCAGACCATCTATTTTTGAGAGAATTTCACCTGCACCAATTGATAGATACTTAAGATTAGCATCAAAATACAACTCGCTTACAGTTGTACCTCGTGGTCCAGGGATATTTTTGGCTTTCACAGTCAAACCATCTCCAGTTACATAGTGGATTTCAGGATCTGGCGTTTTATGACCTCCAAAATCATACGTTATTCCATTATTCCAAACGACGTATTTTTTGTCGTTTTCGATATGAAGCTCGCTATTCGGATATGACATGACGATTCCTCCATTTGGGGAAATTTCTGTCGATGGCATACCTTGGTTATATATCGATAGAATTCTCTCGCGATCCTCAAGTGTAGGTTGAGTATCGGCAACTTCTTTCATATAGGCTAACGAGTCTTGATCCACCATAGGATAAAGACAAATACTCCAATCGACTAAATTACCATCTTTATCAAAAACACGTTCATATTCAATACCGCCAAAAGGTGATTCCTTTTGTCCTAAAGCTGCTGATGTTTCGACAAGACTATTGGACTCGACCATTTGTGGAAATTCTCCGTCCAAATCCATTCTATATAACTGCGGATGCGCTGTATCCATAGAAAAATGCATTTCCTCTGGATAGTCTGTAGTGTGCCTAAGATAATCGTTATCCATATTTTTGCCAAGAAGATATTATACCAGAAAAAACCATTAAATGTATATTATAGGATGTACTCATCCTAGAATCGCTATTTATCAATTAATGGGATATTAATGCGTTGTGTTACACGGTTACCTGTGCGGGTCTTCCACCAAATCTTCTCTCACGTTTTGTGAATTCAATAATCGCCTCTACGATATCTTTTGAACCTGTATTTGGGAGAAGTTTTGATATAAATGCGAGTTCAGAATTTATTGTAAGCCAACCTAGATCTGATGTCCTTTTCTCACCCGAAGTTCTTACTACTAAGTCAGCTGGGGGGACAACACCACCACCATCTCTATATTTTTCAAGTATTTCTGAGCTAATTTTTTTAACTTTATCCTCAATCATCTTGCGGAACATTCTAACTTCTTGGTCTTGGCCAGCATAATCAACTAATAACGATAGTACAGTGCCGGTATTTTTCTCTGTTTTTTTTTCAGCATTCTCAAATGCCTTCTTAAGATAGGCAGGAATTCTGTCTTTTCGACCGATATGAATAATCCTCTCGTTTCGTGCCAAAGCCTGAGGCAATAACACCTTTAAGGTTTCGTCAATAACATGCATTATGCCATCAGCTTCTTCTTTAGTCCTAGACCAATTGTCAGCTGAAAACCCCCATATGCTGATATATTTTATGGGCAGCTGCCAGAGGTCATTGTAAATATTTGTAATAACTTCTGCTCCTTTTTTGTGTCCCTCTGTAATATTTTTGTGAGCTAGTTTTGCCCAACGACCGTTTCCGTCAGGAATCAGAAGTAAATGAGTCGGAAATTTTTCCTCGGAGATCTTTTTAAGCTCTGGAAATTTTTCCCATACGCTTTTTCCAGACTTTGAATTTAAGAACATATTTTTTTAGTTTAGGCAGACTATATTGTACTAAAGGAATAATAAAACCACAAACTAACTTACTTTTCGCATAGTACTTTCGCAGAAATCTTTTCTATGAATTTCTGATATACCAAATTTTATAATATTCTCACGGTGTTTTGCAGTACCGTATCCTTTATGGGCGTCGAGTCCATAATTTGGATACTTTTCAGAAAGAGATACCATCAACCTATCGCGCTCTACCTTAGCAATAATTGAGGCTGAAGCTATTGAAATACTTAAGCAATCTCCTCTTATTATTCCTTTTTGGTTATAACTTCCAGGCATCTTAAATGCATCGATGAGAAAGTAAGGATTATTGAGCTTTTTACTCAATTTATCTGCTACATCCTGCATTCCTATATATGTTGCTTTGCCAATTCCAATTTCGTTAATAGTCTCAACATCTATAAAACTAAGCTCAAATTCACACATTTCCTTAAGAATTTTTGAAAGCTCTTCCCTCTTCCTGGGACTCAATTTCTTACTATCATTTATCCCTAGCTTTAGAAGATCATTTTGCTCATTTTTGGAAAGTGCAGGAAATGCTGCTCCGCCTACGCAGACGGGTCCTGCAAATGCGCCTCTGCCCACCTCGTCAATACCAATTGGATAATATCCTTCGTCTATAAGGGGAGACTCGAATGTAAAGTCCGGGAACTGCCTCATATATATAAGTATATACAATTATTTTGCGTGTAAATGGTATAATAGTAACTTCGCGTTGAGGCTGAGCCGCTGAAGTATTGCATTGGTGGGCTCGTCCCCATCTGCGGCACTTTAAAAGCTCAACTGATCGACGCAGATCATATCTAAAGAGGTAAGTCTTGTTCTTTCCAGATAAAGACGGCATGCTCGTTGCGAAAGCGACGATCAGGGTCAAGCGCGGAGCCAATATCCACGTCTCCCTCTACTACAAGGGGAGCGCAATTGCTCTAACTACAGGCTGCCTACCCATCATCCGGACAGGCTTCCAGATCTTTACGGCTCAGCACATTCCGACTCACGCGCTTATGCGTGCAGAAGCCGACCGCCACGCAAAATGCCTCAAGGCAGACGCGCTCATCGATCTTCTGGATGCTTTCGGCTCGGCTCATCTGCCGATGCTTGAGGATATGGAGGTGAGAATTGTAAGACTCCACCCCGGCTAACCATACGGTTCGTCACTCAGTTGAGATTTTGTTGCGAACAGCAACGACCCGGCGCTTGTTCCAGACTAGGGACACTTTTGGCAGATGCTAAAAGGAAGAGCGCCGGGATCTCACAATCTATTTTTCTCCCGGACACTTTTTAAATTCACAATTTGGTCCTTCACGCCCAACAGCTGATCCGTCAGGACAAAGACGCGCATCCATTGTGCATGCGACACCGCCCTGTATTTGCGAAGGCTTGTTGGTAGGGGTTTTATGCAATTCTTGCAATAGTGGTTTATCAATCCGCTCCTGATAAGCTACCCCCATGTAAAAAGCTATAACGGGCAACATTACGAATAATATAACCGCAATAATTTTTGAAAGAGTTGTAACTGTTGTAAAAGGATTTCCTTTCTTAGCCATATTCTTACTATAGCAAAGTGGCAATCATAGAGTAAATATGTTATCTTTACACTATGAAGCAGGCAGGCTCAATACTTACTCTCGCCCTTTTTTCTTTCGCATTTTCAGCTCAGAATGTTAGCGCAAATACATCCTCTATACATGTAACAAGCGAAGGTGACTCTTCTACTTCAGTAAATGTTCAGAGCAATTTCAACTCCACAAATACTACGACAAATAGTAATACCACAAATACGAAAATTAGGATTGAATCAGATGGCGAAGTTAAAGAATATGAGTCAAATAACGGTGAAGATGTTAATATCGAATCAAAAAACGGCAAGTCTAAAGTTGTTGTAAAAAATAATGGAACGACTATTACAGTGTCACCAAAGCCTACAGATATTGATCGTCATGTAGCGACAGAGGAAGCAAAGAAGGTAGAGACGAAGATCAAAGATATCAAGGAAAAACAAAAAGACTTTTTCCAGAAATTAGAAGAATTGATTAAAGATTTTTTCCAAAACCTCTTTTAAGCTACTTTAAAAACTCGATTGAGGAAATAACTCCATCGACTTCTTTCTGAAATCCAACATTCTGAGGATCTGCAACTAAATAACTAATACTCACTCCGTACTGAGATTTCGCATCTTTCCGAAGAACATAATACGTTGACGCTCCAAGAGTTCTTATTGTGTAGGTAAATCCTGGATAGCCATTTACTATAACTGCTTTTTTACCAGTAAGGAGTTCCCCCATTTGATCTTTAGTTGCTAATTCTATTTGGCTATCTACGTAGCTTTCAAGACTTCCGGTAAATTGTAATGGCTGAAATGTCACAATCGCACCATCATACATTTCTGTCTGCCCTGTCTGCGTATCACCTTTCTTAAAAATCCTAATATATTCACCGCCATTCATTTCATCTATCGTGTAACCTAAGGGGTAAAGAAAAGTAAAAATACCCTTCTTGTCAGAATAACTAAGTCCGCCCTTTTTAAGAGCTTCTACCTGAGCTTCATCTACAACAGGACCTGATTCAGGAGAAATGGTTGGTGAATTTGTTACGACCGAAACAGGAAGATTTGGGCGAATACTTTTATCGTATATAAAATAGCCTCCTGCAATAATGACTAATAGAATGACGATGATAACGATTTTTCCCATTTGAAAAATTCTAATACATAGAGCTTAACGATATTTTAATAAAAATGTAAGAAGTGAATGAGAGATTTTGCTTATAATTAGAGCTTCCTGTATGCACTAAGGGGTGTTATGAGGTATGGCTCTACTTTTGCTAAAAATCGCGCACTGTCATTCACGGCAAGATCAAGAATATATCGATTTTGTTCTGCTTTTCTCACATCTGAACCACCATTCTCTCTCTGCACAGCTTTAAGTAACGATTCATTTTTTGAACCAAATCTAACAAGTTCACTTCCGAATTCGGAATAATTGATGGCGGCGCGCGATTCAAAAACACCAGCCAAAAAAGCAGGTTCACTGGCTGCCTCTGCATAATCATCTATAGTCACGCCAGCAAATTCATGGCGTCCCCTGGCGGCATTTGCAATATCTATTTGCTCTTCGAGGGTTGCTGCAGCCTCATAATTCCTAAAAGCAGCAATTATATTTGTCCTTGAAATTGCATAAGGCTCAATAAGATCTGCAATTTCCAATGCTCCATTGTCCCTTACTTGCCAATTTATCGAATTCTTCTTATTGGGTCTTCTTTCTGGCAAGAAAGATCCACCAAAAAGGCTTTGCAGCATACGTAGTTTTTCAGGCCTAGTATCAGAATGTGAAACTACTGGTCTAACTCTAGTACGAGCTTTTCTTCTGTCATCCATCCCAGCTTCTTCCGTTCCATACGACACATTTATACCCATATGGCCACCAGCTTCCAGAAGGCCAGCCATAAGTCGACCGATGTGGGGAGGAAGGGTAATTTCGGATTCCGCTACGGTTGTATTTTCTACTACATGGTGTGCATCTTTAGCATTAAATGCCCAGTGCTCGCGGGGTCCTTGTCCCTGCAATGCAAGGATTTTTGAGTTGAATCTTTTAATTTCAGTTACGTTAACTCGTGAATGTTCTGACATAACATCACGTATTGTAGCAAAAAAAGGGCGAAAATCAAACTATAGGTTTATAGTTTTTGACTAAAATCAGTATTCTAAAGAGGCAATAATTTTACTAAAAATTTCCTCTAAGCCTCCTCCACTTACATACATCGTAAGCTGATAATAAGTATCCCCTACTTTAAAATAGACAACTTGATGACCACAATCGGTATTGCATGAAAAATCATAGCGTGTTCTTATTTTTCCACCGTCCTCAACATGCTCTTTACTTACATATTGGATTTTGATAGATTGCCCAGTTGGAGAAGCAAACGTATCTCCAACTGCAGGGACCTTGAAAGGTACTGTGCTTGATTTCAATGAGATAGGTGATGAATCAGCAAGCTTTCTATCAGCATCAAAAATTACCTCATCAGTGAGCTCTTTGGCAATCTCAAAATCAGGCGGATACTTGAAATTAAAACCTTCCCCACTATATGTTTTCCAACCGGGAAGTTGCGTATTGGCAATTATGTCCACTTCTGAAACATCATTTGAAGCGGTTTTTTGACCGTATTGAACCCCTATATATAGTCCCAAAAAAGGCAGTACTACAAATAAAATCAATGCAACTGCTTTAGTAACTGGAGTTATGGTATTAAATGCATTTTTCTTTTTAGCCATACTTAAAGTATTCCAGGGCACAGTACTAATAGCAATAGCTAGATATTTACAAACTATGGGTCTATTTGGTATAATTTCCTCCTCACTTCAAATACTGTCTCAAAACAAGTATAATGGGTGAACTTTAGACAGTACGAAGGGCCGTAGTTTAGTTTGAGCGAAGCGAAAACCAAGCTTTGCTTCCCGGTAGAATAATACTCTACCCGCTACACTACTCGCACTTGAAGACAGAAAATTTAGGGCCGTAGTTTACCGGTAGAATAGGGGTCT
>CAZHDZ010000016.1:0-21526 GCA_964531275.1 uncultured Gammaproteobacteria bacterium | reverse complement strand
TCAGAATAGGTTCCGGATAGATTCTTTTCAATTAAGAGCTTTCTTGTTTCTTGCAGCCTTCTTATTTCCTCATCTGCCTCGCTTTTTATTTTATCAACTCTGGACAATCTTTCATGGAAAGCCTTGTACATAAACACCATAAAAAGCTTCAGGCATTCTTCTTTTGGTGTTATCTCTTTTAAGAGTTTTACTACAGCCATTTCTAGGTCATTCTTTTTAACAGAGATGGTATTACATGTTTTATTGCTGCAACGGTAATAGGGATACTTTGCATTTCTTCCTCTACTAAATCCACCAGTTAGCCCTATTCCACATTTGCCGCATTTTATGATTCTGCGTAGGGGAAATTTATCGCTCTGATGGTCTCTTTGGGTAAGTGGCAATTTGTTTACGTTTCTTCCATCTAGAATAGCCTGAACCTTATAGAATTGTTGCTCGGTTATCATTGGGACATGTTGTCCTTTTACTTCGTCAGGATATGCCTCAGAAGTAAGGATTCCCATGTAAAATTTCTGTCTAAAAATCCTATTAGTCGTTTGTGCCCTAAGTCTATTCACCTTTCCATTCGCAACCTTTCTAAGACCCCAAGCATTCATGATATTTGCCATCTCAGACAAGCTTTTCGTACCGGTTGCCATTAAGTCCCAAGCCTCTTTTACTTTATCCCATGCTTCAGGATCCTTGACGGCAAACCCCGCTTCCAATTTATATCCAAGTGCTGGCCTTGAGTTAATATATCCTGCTAAGAATCGTGCTCTCATACCATTCCGTGTTCTTTCACTTCGAATATCATTATCTAATTGTGCAAATCCCGCCAATATTGTTTCGACCAATTTCTCTGTAGGGCTATCCCCAGTTGGCTCGGACGCTGAAATTATGGTTACCCCATTTTCTGTTAACTTTTTTCTAATTGCCAAATAATCCGAAGTTTGGCGGGATATTCTGTCAATCCTATACACAAACACTGCTTGTATTCTCTTTTTATTTCTTCTCGCATACTCAAGAAGACTTATAAGAATCGGCCTTCCAACAATTGTTTTTGCAGATTTTCCTTCCTCACGAAATACTTCAACAATTTCGTACCCACGTTTCTCTGCCTCTTTTCTACAAATCTCTTCTTGTGTTCCCAAGGAAAAGTTATCTACTTGTTCTTCTGTTGACACCCGTAAGTAAATAATCGCTCGCTTTCCTTCATCTGCAATTATGTTTTTGGGGTAATTCATGTATGCCCCCCTTTATCGTGAAGTAATACTTGTAACGTAACGCCTTTAAATATTTTCCTCTCAAAATCATCGAGCCAGGTACCTGTTAGATATTGTACTTCTGCAACAATATCTTTCAATTCCTCTGAAGTAATTTCGTCAGTAAGTGTTCCTAAAACTTCTTTTGCTCTTTTTATATTTTTTTCATCACGTTGCTGCTCAGGGAAAAGAGTATCAAGTGATTCTCTAAAGGAAGGATAGTTAACTAAGGGTGATTTTGGAGTTTCAGTTGGGCTTGGATTGACACTTTGTAAAACTTCTTTAAGGGGTTGAATGTAGGCGTTTTCTGTTATTAAAAGTTGCTGATGTGATCCCATATATCAAGTCTTTTGTATATCCGCTATACGGATAGTATAAGGCTAATTAATACTTTATGTCAAGTAAGAAACTAACAATTTCACGGTGAATTGGTGGTTTCATTGTGATATACTCGAGTTGATAAATTTCTGCTTCAAAACTGCTCAAAATACCTATGAGCAATATTCAACAACTAGAGGCAGGACCTATAGCTTCAAAGATTTTTGCACTTATTTCCACTTCGCTTACTCACTTTTCTTGGATTCTTAATTATTGGCCAATAGCCTCCTTTCTTTTGTTAACCTTTATGTTTGCATTGTTAGTGAGATCAATTTTTCTTTTCAAATACTTGTTGTCAGAAAAATCAGTCTTTCTCGAAATTATTCCACCTGCAAGAACTGAACAAAGCGCTTACTCCACTGAGCAATTATTTGTCCTCATAAACTCACTAGGAAGTCATAGAACGTTATTTGAAAGGCTACTTGGCATAAAGACATTTTTTTCACTTGAGATTGTGTCAACTCAGAAAGAAGGAATACGGTATTTGATAAGAACCAACTCAAGGGAAGCAAATACGCTTAAAAGAAGTTTGTTGTCATATCTGCCTCAGATTCGTGTAAATATTGTGAAAGATTATTTACCGAATACTAATGAAAGAGAAAGTAGTATCTTGAGTGTTTCTGAATTTAAATTATCAAAACATTTTGCACTTCCTTTAAAACAACAAAGTGAGTTAAGTGAGCATGACCCGATTGCATATGTTACTGGAATGATGACAAAGCTTACAGAAAATGAACTCATATCTCTTCAGCTAATTGTGTCTCCTGCGAAAGTAAAAGAAGCACGAAAAATCTCACAGCTCATTTTGTATAACAGCGATGCATTGCAGCATATATTTAGCTCTTCATATTTCACGCCTTTAGGATCGATATCTAAACTCATCGCAACAGCCATATTATTTCCGTTTTGGTTACTCTCAGCACTTTTAAATAATGGAAACACATCTTATGTTAATCTCCCGTTTGGAAATAAAAGAAACATAAAGAATGCTTCATCTTTTGAAGAAGAATTAATTTCTTCAATTAAAAATAAAGTTGAACAGCCACTATTTGAAAGTTCCATTCGGTTATTGGTAAAGGTTAGTAACAAAACAGAAGCAAGTGAACGCTTGAGAGGTTTTCGATCATCTCTTGCATCATTTTCAGGGCATGAAGGTCAATCCATTCGACAGGTCAAAAGACTTAGGTTAAGCTTGATGAACAGACTGCAAGTCTTTGCATTTCAAAAGAGGCTTCCGTTTCCATTCAGCAAATCCTTACTTTCAGTTTCTGAACTATCAAGTATTTATCATTTCCCATACACGAAAGTGACAAAGACAGAAAATATTGTTAAGTCACACAGTAAAGTTCTTCCAGCGCCCCTGTCTTTAAAGAAGGGAAACGCCCTAGACGTCATATTTGCCAAGAACACATATGGAGGGTCAACTACCCAAATTGGACTAACGCACGAAGAAAGGGAAAAGCACATGTATATAATCGGAGCAACTGGATCAGGAAAGACGACGATGATAACTTCCATGGTGTCCCAAGATATATTAAATGGCAAAGGAGTAGCTGTGATTGACCCACATGGAGACCTAGCTGAAACTTTACTAACCTGTATCCCAAAAGGGCGAACTGATGACTTAATTTATGTAAATCCAGATGATTTAAAATATCCGATTGGAATTAATTTACTTGAGATCTCACCAAATCTTGATGAAGACGATTTACTTAGAGAAAAGGAATTTATAACTGAGAGTGTTATCTCTCTTTTTAGAAAAGTATTTTCAGAATCAATGGGAGGACATGCTCACAGAATTGAGTACATTCTCAGAAACACAATTCAGACAGCATTAACTTTGGAAGACCCAACGCTTTTTACAATCTATGAGCTCTTAAATAATCCTCCCTTTCAAAAGCGAGTGACAGCTAACTTAGAGGATGAGAACTTAAAGAATTTTTGGAAATTTGAATACGGGAAAGCAGGAGACTACCAGAAGGTGAAAATGATTTCACCTGTTGCAGCACGTATTGGAAGATTTCTCTTTTCTCCAAGTGCAAAGCGCATGCTAGAGCAGAAGAAATCTACAATAAATTTTGATGAGATTTTAGACCAAAAAAAGATTCTGATTTGTAATCTGGCTAAAGGAAAGTTAGGAGAAGACACATCTGAAGTATTGGGAATTATGATTGTAGCAAAGATTCAATTAGCATCATTAAGGCGTGCGAGAAAAGAAGCAAAAACAAGAACCCCATTTTATATGTATGTAGATGAGTTTCAAAACTTTGCAACCCCTTCATTTATCCAAATGTTGTCAGAAGCCAGAAAATACAAAACATATTTAGTCATGGCAGAACAATCTACTTCTCAACAAAAGGACAAAAACTTAGTAAATGTTATTCTTGCAAATGTAGGAACAGTGGTCTCATTTAGAAGTGCCAATCCAGATGATGAACGGCTTATGCTTCCCCAATTTGCACCATATATAGAAAGTGGAGATATATCAAACCTTCCCCGGTATAACTTCTATATTAAAATTTCAGCAGTAGAACCAGAAGAGTCATTCTCAGGAACTACTATTCCATTGGATATTACCTACAACAAAGTGGCAGTCGAAACGCTCATCCAGTCATCCAGAGATAAATACGCTATTGAATATATAAAGCCAGTATCCACAAAAAGTAGTATCACAAAAGTTCAAAAGGCAGATATAAAAAGTAACGAGGTATCGGATATTGCGCTCTTGTAATAGTGTTAGCTAGTTAACACTGATTTAAGGAATTTTAGAGGCTAATTAGTAAAAATATTCTATATCTATCTCCTTATATAAATATAAGGGGAATAAAACTACACCCGCAACGACGGTTACAACACAACCATGAACCAACAACCACCACACACACTAAAACCCAAACAAACAGACATACTCTATCTACTCTATAAATTCCGCTTCCTCAACAGAATACAAATCCAAACATTACTTAAACATAAATACTACAGCAGAATAACAACCTGGCTTAATGACTTAACAGAATACAAATACATTAATTGTGAATTTAATAGAACAATAGGAAACAAACCGTCTGTGTATTGTCTCGGTACTGCGGGAAGGAAAGAACTTCTTGGAAAAGAAAACATCAAAAACCATTTGCTTGAAAGGGTGTACCAGGAGAAAAAAGCTTCACCTCAATTTAAAGTTCGCTCAATGATTACTGCTGATATATACATTTCTCTTCTAGATTTAGTAGAAAAAAATAAAGCAAAACTCACTTTTCTCACTGAAACAGATATGACTGGAATGAAATATCTTCCTCTCCCTCATCCCCATGCATTCTTTTCAATTGAACAAGAAAAAGTAAAAAAGCGATATTTTCTTGAAGTTTTTGATGAACAGACTTCAAATAAATGGTTATACAAAAGAGTGCAACATTTTTTTCATTATTATGAAGAAAACTATTGGCAAGACCACAACAAAAATCCATTCCCTGAAATATTATTTGTGTATTGTGATTTAGACACAAAAAAAGAATTGGAGAAATTTATAAAAAGAAAGCTGGATGAATTTGAGAATATATCCTTTTCCCTAACTTCATGGGAACAAATAAAATTAAATGGTTTAAGGAAAGATACCCTATATAAGGTTGCGTAAAACTTTCATTATCTTTTATTCTGTATTTTTCTGTTCGCTGATTATCTTATAACCATCTTCCATGATTTTATTAACAAGTACTGTAACTATTCCCTGTAAATCACTTCTCGTGTACTCATCTTGATTGTCAATAAGATTTAGAATCTCATCTTCGTATTTTGATGTTAGCAATGTGTTTATCATAATTGTGTCACCTCCTTTCTAAATTTTTAGTACTTACTACTTACCCCGACCGAAGTCGGGGCAAGCTGTAAAAACTAAACCTTTCGTTCGTGTAGCTTTTTAATTTCTGAAAGTCTGCACGGTTTAAAATACATATCCCGTTCAATAGTTAAACCCATTGGGCCCTTGAGTTCTTGTAACTCTGAAAGGGTGAAATATCCCAATTCCGGGAAATCACCCGCAACATATCCAAAGAAAGTATCATTTCCGTCAAACTCAATTCCATACCACGTCCAGTTCGTAAAAACAGCAAAGAATTTACAAATTACCATCGGATCTTCTTCATTTTCCTGAGTGTACAAAACAGGAAGTTTTGATTTTATCTCTTGAGTAAGTAGTATCACTTTTCTATCACCTCCTCTCAAAAGATTTCTTAAAAATTGTTTTTCTGAAAGCATGCTCATGCTTTCAGATATTAAGGGCACTTAAGCAGGGTGAATTTTGCAAGGGCAAGCGAAGCGCAGTTTATTGGAGTGAAACGAAAACCCTTGCCAAAAGAGGGGTGCAACACCTTGTAGCGTAGCTGGAAAGTAATATTTAAAGGCTAACATTTAAAACCTAATTTTTCCTTTTTAGATAATTAGAAGAGATAGGTTATCTGGGGAGGTTGATAATCGTTTATAATTTTTATTACTGGGTCTGAAAATGCTTCAGAAAATGCAGGTCTTAAGTCCTCAATTCTTGTTGGAATTTTTCCCTTGAATGTTTCTTGAGCGCCACTTATTGCTATAACTTTTCCATCCCAGTCCACGGTTACAATTTCTTCTGTCACTAGCTCTCTTCTAACACGCAAAAGAGATGCTATAAGATGTGCGTCTGTATCTCCTCTAAAGTCAGGGCTAATACTAAATGTATTTGAATCTCCAGGTTCATTTGGAAGAGGGTCTCCTCGGAATATATTAGGAGCAAAATCTAGTGCAAGAGTATATACTCCTAATTTCATGAGCTTGTTCGCTTTCGCTTGGCTTTCTCGTCGCAAAAGTTCTTCCGAACTACCTGATGTTTCTCTAGGCATGAACAGGATTATAGCAAAAATTTTAGACAATTAAAAACTCTATAGGACTTAAAACTAAATTAAATTATAATTGCCCTTGCCAAAAGAGGGGGTGCAACCCTTTCTATGAGGATTTATTCTTAAGATTATTTAATAAAGTATAAATTCGTTCTACTTCATTGGTTGTTAAGTAATTTCTTGATTTATCTATAAGATATCTATGGAAATTTCCCTCACCAATCCAAATACTGTCTTTAATTGGCCCATTAATTGTCGCTTTATCGATCTTTCCAAACGGAAATAGCAATAATCCTGTTATTTTGTAATCTATATTCAAATATTGTTTCAATGTATTTGAAAGCCAAAATCTTTCAGCTTCAGTTTGAGCAACGTAATTTCCATAAGCATTTCTACCATCTATCATTAGTTGTCTATCTGTATAGCTCACCATTCCTTTAATTGCCTTCACCTCAATTACAAATAACCCTGTTGGTCCAATTACAATAACGTCAATATTCCCTTTACCTGTATTAAAGTCTTCAATAATCTTGTATTCCGGGGGTAGAGCAAGTAAAGATTTTCCAACTGTCTCTTCAGCCTCAAGACCCTTCCCCCAAGTTTTATCATTTCTTGCCACATCACTCTTATTTTGATTTAGAAAAGAATTCATAAATCTAAAAGCGATAAAAAACATAATTGCTAAAGTTACGATAACAAGAGGAGTTAGTGGGACTTTTATAATCGCATAGAGAAGATATGAAATTAACATTAAACACCCTGCAATAATTATCAGTTTTATAATAAGAAAAATTCCCTTGTTTCGCTTATACTCTCTTTTTGTAAAAGAATCTTTCTTGTTGTCCATAAAAAAAGTATATCAAAATATACAAATCGGTTTATTGCTTCAGATAATCTCAAAGAGTATACTTTTAAAATATGGATGACGAAACAAAAAAGCAACTTGAGGAATTAAAAACAGAAGTTATCAGTCTAAGAATTCGAATAAAAAGGCTTGAGGATTTTTATAATGCATTTCCTGATCCCGCAGAATATTTGTATGAGCATGACTTAGAACCAGGAGAAAGAGATGAGCTTTTCGAACAAGCGGTAAGAATGATAAGCCAGCATGATAGAGCATCTGCGTCCCTAATTCAAAGAAGACTTCAAATAGGATTTAATAGAGCAGCCAGGCTTCTCGAACAATTAGAAGAAGTAGGAGTTGTAGGTGCAGCAGATGGTTCAAAACCCAGAGAAGTATTGGTGAGAAATGCTAATGAATTTTTAGAAAAACTAAAAAAAGAATAATAATCCCACGTCCTTTGGCAAAAACCTAACGAGCAACAGTAATTACAATCGTATGTTATTTGAAAATTTAAGCAGAAGAGATAGAACACTAGTCCATAAGGAAATCTATAAGGAGTATTCTTTACACAAAAGACTCATTCGCGCGATAAAAAAGTTATTCGTCAAAAAGAATGACAACTCCTCAGTTGCCAAAGTCGTTAACTTCGCCCGACTCCTCTACTATTCGAAGTTGAAAAATAATACAAAAAACTAAATCCTCCAAAAACCAAGAAGCTTCTTAAATTTTCATACCTTAAATTTCTTAATAAATTTTTTAAAAGTTGGGTATGACTCATCCGGTTGTGATGCAATTGCTATACCAAATAAATATATCCATCCGACAATAATAGGTATAAATAGTAATGTCTGAATAAGTCCAAGGAAAATAGTTGTATCTTCCGTTTGCATTGTAAACACAAGCACCATTGAAAATATTAACATCGCAATTATCAACCATTTCTTATTTTGAGAATGTAGGTAAAATACCAATAGGCCGCAATAAAAAGTTAAAAGAAGAAATGGTATTAAAGAAAGGAGAGAGATGACATTCCATACCTGCGAATTCAGAATACTTCCCAAAAGTTCAAAAATAGTAATAAAAAAGACTGAAATCAGAACGATTGGATTTCTGAAACGTATAAGAAATTGTATCCAAGTGAATATTTCTCCTACAGTCATGTAATTAAATTCTACTTGAGGCTAATATAGAAGTCAAAAAATTCGTTTTGCTCATCCGCCTCATTGCCCTTTACCAAAAGAGTGCATAGCATTTGAAGTTTTTTCTGAAGATTTAGTTCTAAATAGATTAGCCATGTCATCTTCCCTCTCATACCCCTTAAGTCGTCCATATACGTATCCTAGACGGAAAGAAGTGCCTTCTGACATGAGTCTCCAGTTTGTTTCTTCTAATGTATTCTTAATGATTTTTTGAAGCTTGTGTTTACTGTCGTATTCTTTTCGTGAAGATTCCGCATCTTGTACGGTGAATGGTACGATAACATATTGTCCCATCTCGGGTTTATCAAGAGTGAGCTTAGTATACATTTCTTTCTCTAGAACCTCATTAAGTAGTTTTTCAAGTTCAACAATACTAATTTTTTTAAGTTTTTTTGCATGCTGATAAGCAGGATCTGTTTCTTCCTTCTTACTTTTTTCAATAATCTCGTGCATCCTATTAATTGAATCTTTGGATAGAATATATTCTTGTCCTTCTTTTTCAGAGAGACAATATTTTGTTCTGAATTCTAGTAGTAATTTCTCGTTTTCTCTTTCCAAATCATCATGTTGTTTCTTCCATTCATCATAATCGTCAATTTCAATATCCTTATAATCACAATTTGCACATTTTGTTGTCCACACGGTTTTCTCGTCTTTTTTGGAGATAGAAACCTTAACTATTGATTGGCATTTTGGACAGGTTTGTACGCGTGATTTATAGTCTTCTCCTGTGTTAAAAACTCCTCTTCGTTTTTTACAGTTTGAGCATTCAAAGAAAAAAAGTACCCTCAATGGTTCATTTGTAAAATCATACAAATCCTTTCCTGTAGACTGCATTATATTTCCACAGGATAAGCAATAGATATCTGTAGGTTCAGAAGAATTATCGTATTTTTCTTGTTTTAACCGATCATTATCTATCCATTCCCTTATCCGTTCAGTCTTATTAATATATTTTTCACCCTTTATGAAATAAAGAGGAAGATCTGTAAGAAATTCTTTTAGGGGTTCTTGTTGTTTTTTGGTAATTTTCTTTTTATTATAATCCGACAAATCTTTTTCCTGGATATTCTTTTCCCAATCTAAGCATTCTTTAATTGTGAGAAGGTCATAGAGGTCTATGTAATATTGATCATCTTTCAAATACACCATAAACTACTACTCAAATTGCATTAACTAGCTTTAGTAATTCTTTCCATATTGCATACATTGCATACGTATCCATACCACAATATTCCTTTAAGTCTTGGACAATCTTCATTCTTTCATTTTCATTTAAATCTTCGGTCGTATATTTATTCCATATTTCAGATGCACTCCCACCATCCTGAATTCCTAATTCTTTATACGTTAAAGATGGTACCAATACGGGTAACACCTTTTTTATTGACGTGCTTCCTCTAAATCCCTTATGAACATAATATTGTTTTTTGAAAATATCCATTAAATCATATACTCTGTCGTTCAATGAGTCGAGGAATTCCCTCATTTCTGGTACTCTAGTTGCCAATTCTTTATTTCTTCCGCATTCAAATGGTTTATTCCACACTATAACACTCCCCTTATCGCCAATATTCTCTCGTAATGATGCAACAAACGGGTTACTAGGATCATCTAACTCTGTATGCAGGAAATCGAATTGCTGTGGGTCATCGTCAGGTGTATTTAAAATGTGAAGAGAGTATTGAAATGGAACTTGTTGATTAGGTGAAAATCTATTAAAACGAGGAATGGCACATAAAAGAGTTTCGTAATCGATAAAATGAAGGGGGAACTGGAGACTTTGTAATTCTTTAGTAATCATTTCTTTATTAAGAAGCACTTGTTCTGATTTATGAGCATCAACCTGATTTTGCTGAATCGTAGATAACTTTATGTGGGGTGGCACTTCGTGAACATTAAAAATTCTTGAATCAACTAATTCTTCCAGTTTCTTTTTACTGGAACCTATTCTTGCGATGTCATGAACGCTATATTCAGGAATTTCGGGGTTAAGGATAGCAAAACATGTACAATGATTTGACCTCCCTTTATAGACGCATATACAAAATCCCTCGGGAAGAGATTCTTGAGAAATATAATTAAGCGCACCTTCCATTTCTATCTCAACCTCTTCCAGTAGACTCTCTATAATTTCAGTAATGTCTTCAATTACAAACAAACTTTCAGTATCTAAAGAACCGATACGCACATATTCCTTGTTGAGATGCAGTAGGTTTATTTTTTCAACATTTAAACCACATTTCCTTAGCAAATTTACCTGAAATGCAAGATCATAATAATGTATTTTTTCATCAATTTCATTGGTTGACTTCACTTCATATATAGAATAACCATTTGTTTCGGGATTAAATTCTAATATATCAATGGCCGCAAGAAAACCGTCCTTTTCAAATATGGCTTGAAAAAGTACCGATTGTCCTTTTTTAATGTGTTCAAGAGTCTGCGCTTGAGCTTCCTTGTCCCTCCCTTCAATAAGAACTCCTGAGGAAAAAAGCCCACGGGCAACGATTTCTACCGTGTTACCTGCTTGAATTATCATTTTTTCAAAAGCAGATAATTCAAATTGGAAATAAATTTCGGGATTATTTTTCCGAAGCCATGCATTTTTTTTGCATTCTCGATAGACAAGATAATCAGTTTTGGATAATACCATTTGACCATTAAGATTGCTTGGATCTTTTTTATCGAAGCAATTTAATAATGATGAAAATTATACACTTCTTGAGGCTAAATTGCGAATTGATTTAAGGTCGCGAAGCTATTCAACCTGCGAGGTTTAAGATAACAAATTGGGACAGTTCAACCTACGAGGTTTAAAATAGATTAACTTTAAGTCAACTTTACATCATTTGAATAATTTTCATTTGAAAGTAGATGTATAATAAGAAATATGTTAGGCTGGGGAATCATTATATATAAGGAAAATGAACCTGAAACAAGTAGGGCAAGTGCCAGCATTGCCACTTGGGACGTAGGAATGGGCGGAGATCATTGGATCAGGGAAAACTGTGAAATGATTGCTGAAAATTCAGGCTACCCCATACAATACAAAACAAACGGACAGTTTATTAAGAAAATGCTCAGAAACGGACCGGTAAAATATACTACAGGAACTACAATCATTCATGAAGAAGAAGGATTCGCGGAGGAAGCAGGAACTACCGGTTGGATTGGCGATCCCAGAATTGATTTGAAAAGTCTAAACGAACTCGATGATGAAGAAATAATTATTATTGATACGTGGGATTTAAGCTAAATCCAGGGCTATTACTAAAACAACTTTTCAATTGAGGTAAATCATACACCGCTTGACATTTTATAAAAAGCTACTGAGGCTAAAACGCGAATCTACTTTATATCCTTAGTCTAAATCACCACTAGCTAATTTAGAAAACCAAGAAACAAATCCTGCTGGCTTTAATAAATCAAAAGTATAATATTGTTTAATATCAGATCTATACTCTGCAGCTATATTTATAGGATTACTTTCTTCTAACTGTTGGTTTAGTAACTCGAAGTGAATTTTAGCTTTTTCTGCTTTGGCCGGTGTCATCTCATCCTCATCTTCATCGGACTTTATTTCTACAACTTTAATAATTGTTTCTATTCCTTTTTCCTGCATTTCAACTAGTTTATCCAGATTATCTCTTTCTCCTTTTGCTTTCAGAATTTTAATGTATCTATCCAAATCAATTTTAATGAAAAAATCAGGGTTAAAACTTCTTAATATTCGATCTTTTCCGCCTTTCCAATATTCATATTCAATTGAATAAAAACCCTTGTCTGGAGACTTAATCCATGAATCAATATACTGACTGTTTTCAATTAAACGAAATACAAATTCCTTTTCTGGATAATAGGAAACTAGAATAGTACTTTGAGGCGTTTTGAAAGACGAATTTGCCACAATATATGGTGGATGGGGATCACCGTCTACTAACGGCTTAATATAATTTTGATATTTGCTTAATAGGTTATTGGTATCCATATCCCACAATCGTTGTTGACCGGTTTTCTTTTTTCGTTCCCTTTCTTCTTTAATATATTTAATTAAGGCTTTAGTCTTTTCGTCAATTTCCTGTTGATAATTTTCCCCCATGAACGCGCTTGCATCTCGTTCTAATTCTCCTACCCGGATACTACCTCGTTCTACTTTTCGGGTAATAGTGCCAAAAATATTACCCGTAATATTTACTGGGATTCGAATTTTTGTTCCTTTCGGCAAGAATTGGTTAAAATACAAATCAATCTGTTTTTTATTTTCATCAGCCAAATTATCATTGGATATTCCTGCTTTTTCCATTGCAGATAGAATTGTGTTTCTGATTTCATCTTCGGTAGGGCAACGCTTTTCTTCTCCATTCCCAAAATCAAATCTAATTTCTTCGTATTCTCTGCTTTTAAATCTTCTACACAACGAGTCAACAATTGAATCTAGGGTAACGGTCTGCTTTTTTAATTGGTATTTTTTGTTTCCTTGATCGAAAAAAATCATTAAGTTTTCCTTTAAATCAATTTTTTCCAAAATTAATTGTCTGTTTTGTAATTGTGCAGATTGTTCTGGCGCATCTTCAAACTTCTCCCCGGAAAGATAATTAAGATTAAAAAGAGTAAAGTGGTATTTACCTCTCCAATCAGGGTCATCATTAACAACCAATGGCTCGGAGACTATAAACATGTCAGAATTTATAACGGCATTAAGAATTTCTTTTATTTTGTCAGCAAATTTTTCGTGATTAGTAACTGTCAGCATTGGATAACTCTCTTTAGTGGCAATATCAATTTGTTTTAGACAACGGGGAATTCTAAGTCCTCGTCCCAATACTTGTGAAATTAATAGTTTTGAATTAAAAATTCTTTCTTCCATTGGAACTATTTGAAAAACATTATCAACATCCCAACCCTCAAGTAGTTTTCCAACAGAAAAAATAAATTCTACTGCTCCGCCAATTTTAGACGAATCAGTTTCTTCAATATTGTCCAGCTGTTTTTTATATTCAGATTCAGAAATTTTCGATGTTACACAGATGACTTTTAGTCTCATCTTTTGGTCTAATTCTGCATCTGAAAGATTAGGATGATTAATTTCACGTTCTTGCTTTATCAAAAACCTAATGAACTCTTCACTTCTGTCTTTAGCGTTGTTTTGAGTTGGACAATAAAAAACAGTAATGGGTTTTACTCTACGAGCACCATTTTTTGAGTATGAATATTTTTCAGAATTATCTAAATGATTTTTATAAATTACAGCAAATCGCTTCTCGGTAGTCCACTGAACATCGCCTTGGTCAGATTCAGTACCGATAATCGGATTAATATCTTTGATATATTTCTCATCGATAGCTACGCGGATATTGTAATCATGAATAACATCGGCAAAATAGTCATCTTTGTTATATGGAGTTCCAGTAAATCCAATGTGACGGGTAATTTCCGGATATTGGCGCAAAAACTTCATCCACAATCTTTCGGACTTTTCCTCGCTGTCTTTACCGGCACTAGGATCAACATTTTGGTCTAATTCAAGCGACTTTTGAGTCTGATTAAAATTCAGATGGGAATACGCGTGATGTATCTCATCTCCCAATACCAACACTTCACTCACTCCTTTAAATAGTGTGTCGCGAATACCACCTACAGTATAAATAGCATTAATATTTTCAATAGTAATACTATTATCTTCAATTACATCATTATTCTTAAGAAGTTCTATGGCTTTATCCTGATATTCTTTGGGAAGCTTTTTATTCCAATCATCACGAGCCATGAAATTTTGAAATTTATCTCGTAACCCTTCCTCAATAATGGTAGATGATGGGCCAAGAACCAGCACTCTTTTTGTAAATCCCATAACCAGTGACAGATAGGCCACTGCAAAAATAACATATGATTTTCCAGTTCCTGTAGCCATATGGACTACTCCTGATAGACGATCTGGAAGAGGCAAGTGACCAAGCATTAATTCTTCATTTCCAAAACGTTCTTGTAGGTGTTCATTGAAGGCATAATTCTCTTTCGCTAATTCAGCAACATTCTTGTAACTGCCACCCCACAGATAAGTCATAATATCTCTGATGGCATCATATTGATATTGTCGACCATCAGCAACGGCTCGTATATAATCTTCAATCTCTTCAAAATGGAATTGGCGAGAATGTTTTTTTAGATTAATCTTTAGAACATGCTCTGAGAGGTTAATTCTGTCTACAGTTTGGAATCTTCGACCTCGAGGTCGTGTGAATGTTGGTGGCATATTATTTTACATTGTAGGGCTTACTTTCATTGCCGTGTTTATCTATCGCAATTATGCCAACATTAGGTGTTAAATCGTCAACTTTACAAACTCCATCTTCGCCAATTTCTTTAGCATAGACAGCTACATCCATGTCAAATGGTTTATCTGCAATATAATCAAGGTCAATGAGTAGCATCGCGAGTCCAGAAATTCCCTCAAAACGATTACCATTACTATCTAAAATTTTAGTATCAAATTCAGTTATTTTTAGACCTCCATCTACTCTTTCAATTTTTACATCTACATCTTCATTAAAGTAAAAAGAGGTTGAAGTGACTAAATCATTTATGTTCTGTGATGAGCTAGGTTGCTCTGATAGTGTTAGTTTTTGGGAAATGTCTTCCAAAATTTTATAAGGGAAAGACAGAATATGAAAGACTACATCTTTACCTTCTTGATTTTTAAGGGTAGTATCACCAATATTGGCACAAGATTCTGGAGTAATAACGTAATAATCACCACGAAGTCGACCACCAGCTTGATTAACAATGCTTTGAAGATAAATTTCATCAATACGCACATCTTTAAGATATTTATCATCCCAAACAGGATAAACTTCGACAGGATTGTTGTCTTTCAGAGAGTATATATTTGATAGACGGAATTTAGATGCCTTCTCATCATCACGTACTAACTGGAATAAACCGAGGACAAAATCGATATAAGTATTTTTGTTTTTTCGCAAATCCATCACATGAGTAAAGTCATAAGCTCCGGATGATACGACGCAAAATGGCTTTGGCGCCTGGCCATATTTTCCGCCATTTTTAACATCTTTACCCAGCTTTTTACTCTCAGCGATGTTTAATATTCTCTTTTGCATAGTATAAATTGCATGTTTTCCAAAATCGCAAGCAACCCAAGTCCTACCTAACTTTTCAGAAACAGTAGCAGTTGTCCCACTTCCGGCAAAACAGTCCATTACCAAATCACCTTCATTTGTTGAAATGAGTAGTATTCTTTCTAATAGAGCTTCAGGCTTTTGGGTAGGATAATTACTGTTTTCAAGAGAGACACCCTGTACAGGTGAGATATCTGTCCATATATCTTGTAGTGGTATCCCGTTGCTTTCATCCAGATACATTTTCTTTCTTGGAACTGTTCCAGGTTTTGATTGATAAATTTTTCCAGCTTTATACATTTTTTCCATGTTTTCCTTTGTGAATTGCCAGTATCTTTTTACACCTAAAAATTCATAGAAAGGATTTCCATTGTTGGCACCACCAGGACCGGTCATTGAAACAGATTGCCACTTTCTTCCATCAGAATCCAAATAAGTAAATGTCTTCTTTATATACTCTGGATCATATGGAGTATAGATTGTATTAAGAGTAAAATTTTGACTCTTTGTATATAAATAAATTACGTCACTAATTCTTCCAAGGTGTTGTGCACCTTGTCCAGAATCGCCATGTGCAAATGTTCTTTTCCATGTAATTTGATTGATAAAATTATCTTTACCAAAAATCTCATCGAGGATTATCTTGACATAATGACTCATTTTCTGATCGAGGTGTACATAGATTGAACCATCATCAGCGAGAAGTTCACGAAGGTAGATAAGGCGCTCACGAAGTGTTTCTAGAAAATGAGCCCGGTCAACTTTGTCTGCATAGCTATATTCTCCATCCTTACCACTAAAATCACTCTTGGTGGCGAAAGGTGGATCAATGTAGATAAGTTTAATCTGGCCTTTAACTTTATCTTTAATTAGCGGATCAACGTTTTTATAGCAGGTTTTTAAGAATTGAAGATTATCTCCCTGAACAATTAAGTTCTTCCGATCGTTTTCTGCAGATTCTCCAAAACACCGCACTGTTTGAAGAGGTGCTGCTCCTATTCCGGCAATAGCCTCCGCTAGAATAGTTGCTTTAGTTCTTTTACCTGCGTATTCAAGAGTCGGTATTTTAGCTCTATCAAGTGCCGCCACATCAAACTTTTCGGCTGTTCCCGGAAACAGCTTGGGGACAAGGTCAGCCGACGGCTCAAGGTCTTTGTTTAGAGCGTCGATGATTTGTGCTTTTTCTTCCGGTGTTAGGTTTGTTTGTGCCATAGCGCTATTGTAACCTCTCTTCGAGTAATTTGTTAAGGATATCTACTTCTGTCTCGCCTGGATTTTGTGGTCTTAGATTGAATTTATTCAGACGTAAAAAATGATAGCCATAACTTTCCAATTCTAACTGGCGTGAAATATCATAGTCAATATATTCCTGAGAAAAATTAAGCCTGTCAATTTCAGCTGGGTTTTTAAAATGGAATTCTAATCCATCATATTCTAGAATCAACACCTGTTCTTTTCCACTATTTGAAAATGAAACTAAAAAATCAGTCCGGTATTTAGGAATAGAAACAGCATACTCACGTGCTATATATTTGCCAATATCAAACTGGGGAACTATTTTTAAATGATCTCGATTGGCTTGCACGAATTTTGTCTGTAATAGCAAAGCGTAGATTTTCTTTTCCATGGGCGATTCAAAGACAGATTCGTCTTCAATAAAGAAGTCATTTTTTTGGTTGGCTAGAAGTGAATCATGATAATACTTAAGTGCATCGCCTAGACGAGTGTTGCTGAATTGTTCAATTGGCTGACTATAGACAAAGACCATCGTGTCTTTGGCACGACTAAACCCTACATTAAGTCGCTGCATCTTAAGACTCCTGATATTATCTGCAGTGCCGCCAAGCACTGGATAAATACTTGCTAAACTAGCATTCCCAAGTGTTTTGACTTCGACAAAAGAATAGTAAACTAAATCTCTTTCCTCGCCCTGAACATCTCCCACAAACCATACTGCCATTTTATGATCACGAATAAGAACTTGCATGTTGAAACGCTCGTTGAGATATTGCTCCATTCTTGCTTGTTGTTCCTTAAAAGATGTGATTATGCCAACGCTGCCTTTGAAGCCCGCATCAATTCGTTTTTTCAGATCATTGGCAATGGCCTCAATTTCATCCAAGTTAACATTGGCACCCGATTTGCCCTGGCACTTAACTTCGATAAATTGCAGAACTTCACCAATTGGTTTGGTTCTGATCCGATTAACCAAAAGTTCCATTTGGGCTATTTTGTAAAAAGTGTCATTGGAATAACCAATAATCTCCGGAAAGCTACGAAAATGCTCCTTAAGCGAGGTGCTGTAATTGGCAATAGCCTTGGCAAAAGTTAGAGTTGAAGTACGAATATTAAATGTTTTAAGCCAAAGAACTGTACCTTCTTGTGGCTTGAGTAGGGTATCACTCTGTTGCTCATCTGGATCTACCTCTTTTGACACTTCATCTACTAGTTCTTTTCTTGCTGCTTCCGAAACCGCAATTTGGTAATCATCAGAGTAGGCAGAAATTATTTCTGTAAAATAGCTGTTTGAATATTTAGAACTTACATTTTGAGCACTAACGGCTCCATATTGATATTCATCTCCAAAAATAACTACCTGTTTGGCACGCAAAATTAGGGAGATAGAGTCAGCAATAGAAACTTGAGATGCTTCATCAATAATGAGAACATCAATTAAATCTTCCTGCATAGGAAAATATTTAGAAATAGTTGATGGTTCGGCAATAATACAAGAAACTGAAGATATTAGAACTTGAGTCTCCTCAGTCGAAAACCTTTTACCACCCTCATAAGAAACTTTTATACGAGCAATTTCTCCTAAATGATTGTTGAGATCTTTTAGTCGCTGATCATTAATATTTTCCACTTCTTTTTGCTGAAGCCTGAAGTAGTCTTCATTATCTTTCTTATTGAGGGTAAGAGAATCTTCTTGGAAAGATAGACGTGCGTGAATTTGAATCCACTGCCAGGTCTTTACAGTAATTTCGTCTGTTGAACTAAGACGAGATAAGCTTTCTAAATCGTCTTTAACAATGCCAAATTTTTCCAAAAGCGCACCATAAGCTGAATACAGCTCATTTAGAGAAACCGAGAGTTCTTGGTCAAAAACCTCTGGCAACTGGCTGTATTTTTTCATAGTGTCAAAAATCTGTACAATATTCTTTTGGTTGTTACCCGGAAGCTCTTGATACGAGGAAATTAAATTGAGATATGGCTTAACTGACAAGGTAAATTGAATTTTCTCAATGCTCGCAGTTATTACCTCTATTGTTAAAGAATTCAATTCATGCCCAGTAAGCCGGGCTATATCATTCAGGCTACTTTTAAACTCAAGAGACTTTAATTGTGACAACATTTCTTTAAGTTGAGTATCTTTTGGACCTTGACCAAAAAATTTGGGAAATATTCCACCACTTGTATCCTTGATAGTCAATTTATCTATAGCAATATCAGCCTTAAAACATTTCTTGAGTTCATTAGTTAATTCGATAAATTTAGGTGACAGCTCGGTATTGGTTAATTTTGTATCTAAAGCATCGGATGGAATTTGATTAAGTTTTTCACAAGCTTCAAGAAAATCAGGAATATTCTGTTGGTGATCTAAAATAAATTGGTATTCTTCCAAACTGATATTGGAGACATTATGTATTGAGCTTGAACTAATAAATTCATTTATCTTTTTTGAATTAAAATTTCGAGTTGGTGGGATAATTGAGGAAATAATAGCTGCAATGCCGGAGTCGTTTGAAAGTTCTTCTTCTATAGTATTAAGGTTAACCAAATCCTTAATATGTTCCTGGTAATTATCATTTAGCTTAAGTTTTGATTCAATGCCATTAAATAGTTTTTTTTCAAGATTCTCAGTATCGCTTTTTAAGGCTTCATAATTAAAATTTAGATTTCTTTCATTAGCTGCATTGATAACACTTGTCTGCAGTGTGTTGGGTAAATTATTAGCAGATCCATTTTCTTTGTCCATTCGAACAATAGGGGGTTTTGCTTGCGGATGTAGATCCTTAAACTTGTCTGTTAACATCCGGTCAATAACATCTAAAGCCTCTTTTTTGTGTGAAGTAACTACAACAGATTTTTTCTGTTCGTTTGCCCAATACGTTAGAGCGGCTATGGTATGGGATTTTCCAGTCCCTGGAGGTCCATCGACTACAATGATATTATTCTTTTTATTAGCAAGAGCCAGTAATATACGCTTTTGTGAATTATTAAGAGGAATGGGACTATCTGAGATATACCGATTTGGAGATTTTAGTGGATAATTATCACGAAAGACTTTGTCTACCTCTTCTTGATGATTAGGGACAGTCCCCTTGATGTACTGGTCAATGAAACCAGAAAATTTACTACTTCCTCCTAACTCAAGACTGGTCATCAGTTCGGAATAGTCAAGAAGCTTTCTATCTTCATTAGTAACTACTTGTAATCCTATACGACTCTTTATTTTAGGGAATGCCTCATTAGCATGAGTAATCTGATTGAAGACAGACTCTAAAACAAAAGGTGTTTGAAAACCGTAATGGTTTTGAAAGAAAGATTCAATGCTACCGAGATGGGACTTTGCCTGCACGGGCGAAGAAGCCCGTGGAATTGTTATTACGCTATCGAACTTGAAGTAATTAATTGCAGGAGTATTTAGAAGAATTAAATTTCTTGGAAAAGATAATGAGATTTCATTAGTACTATTTTTTAATTCTACTTCAACAAAATAGATTGGGTAACTTTCCGTATCTTTTTCTAGATTATGAAAGAATAAAAATAAAGTACCGAGCTGGGCAAAATCAATGTACTTTTGCAGGTTGTAATAGAGATCGTAGATAACAATATCGTCAATATTTTCTTGAAAATATTCATTTATGGAATTAATGTATGACTCTATGTCAGTAAAATTTTGTGCTATAAGCTTAATTTTTTCAAAATGCTGGTTAATATAGTTAGTTGTGCCAAAAATAGATGGCGGCGTATGTTCAATATTCAATTCTTCTCTTTTATGCTCTATTACATCTTCTTGGAGTTTATTCAGGATTGCCTCAAACTGACGTCGTAGATCAAGATTGTATAAACGCAAAGCCTCCTGTTTTGCCACATCTATCTGTTGATTTAAAATTTCCGGATTATTTTTTGCCTCATCAGTAATGTTTGATTCTTCGTCCTGTAAAAATTTTTCGTATGCACTAAAATTTAGAATCTCAACAATCAACTTTTGAATTTCGGTTAATATAAGACCCTTTGGAATGATAATCGAGTACTGATTTTGGGTTATAGCTATTGGGGTTAAATCCCCATTTTTTATTTTTTCAAGAAGCTGATTTTGAAACTCCGGAAATAAAGAAAAATCGAGAGTTAGCTCACTATTTGTCCATTTATAATTAATGAGCCTTCTGAAATTAAAGCGTGTCTCAGTAAATGTGGCGAAGTAATTTAATATTTCTTTGGGCAATAAATTCATAGATAATTCTACCACAACTCGAGTAGTATATTGTTTTTTTGAGGTTCATTAAGGCGTATTACAATCCAATGGAAATTATGTTGGTTTGCTAATTTTTGTAAATTATTTCTAAAATAAACTTGCCATTTTAGTCATAAAACCACATAAATTCAGGTTCTAGTACTTCCTTTATCTCTGGATCCCAGAGTTGCCACTGGCTTACTACTTCCTTTACATCCCAGTATCCCTCGAAATATTTGTATACAATTTCCCCGTCTACCATATCTTTTGTCGAGAGTTTTACGTTGATCCTATTCTTGATAGTAGGATCCTCAACTATTTTAATTACTGTTGTATCAAGAAGTGATTCGTAACCCTTTTTCCAAGTCGTAAATTTGTAACCCCTTTTGTAATTATCAG
>CAZHDZ010000015.1:0-21908 GCA_964531275.1 uncultured Gammaproteobacteria bacterium | reverse complement strand
ACATCCTTCACATACACATAGTCCCTTGTGTACTTCCCGTTACTGCGTATTTTTAGAGTTTTTTTGGACGTTATTGCATTGCAGATATCCGGAACTATTCTTCCTTTATTTAAATCCCCTTGCCCATATACATTTCCGCACCGCGTTATAATTACAGGCAATTGAAAATTTTTGTAATAGGTTTGAGCAATTATATCAGCGCTGCTTTTTGACGAGTCATACACATTTCTGCCATTTAGTGGGGTACTCTCAGTGTACACGGTAGGACTTTCTCCATATGCTTTGTCTGAAGAAGCAATAATTACACCCGTTGTTTTTAAAACCCTTGCTGCCTCAAGCACATTGACGGTGCCTAAAATATTGGTATCAAAAGTCTCTCTGGGATCTTTTAAGGCTGCTTGCACAAGCGTTTGTGCTGCTAAGTGCACAATATAATCAAACTTTCCTTGTTCGATAATTTCGTATACTTTTTCATAGGACCTAATATCACACAGAACAAAGTTAGTTTTATTTGCTAGTCCTTGGGTTATCAAATAGGAGCTCTTGTCAATTGCAATGTCTACAACCGTAACTGCAGCACCAAGGTTAATGAGCTCTTCAACAAGGTGTCCACCAATAAACCCCGCGCCACCGGTAACCAAAATTTTTTTGCCATTTAACTCTGCCATATTTTCCACTTCGGGTCATTTTTCCAAAATGTATTTAAATTTTCTACATCAGGGTAGGTATCCATCGAATGCCAAAATCCGTTATGGATGAAAAGCGAAAGTTGCTTTTTCTTTATAAGGCGCCTGTATGCTGCAAAATCCATTTCGTTGCGCTTTAAGTAGGTAAAAAATTCTTTCTTAAATATCATAAATCCTCCATTTACATATTCTTTCAGAACTGGTTTTTCTATAAAGTTATCAACTATTCCTTTTTTATTAGTTGTAATAAGTCCGTATTTGCTTCGAGGATGAACACCAGTTATTGTCCCAATTGTGTTTTGCTTTTCATGAAATTTAACTAACTTTCTTAAATCAACATTTGACACTCCATCCCCATACGTTACCATAAAATTTTTGTCTTCCTTGGGAATATATTTCTTAATTTTTAATATTCGCTCCCCCGGAAGTGTTTCTTCTCCGGTATTTACAAAGGTTATTTTAAAATTGTCATTTTCAGAGTTACCATTTTGATGGGCAATCTTTTCTCCATTGGAAGTATCAATAGTGAAATCATTTACAAAATAGTTTTGGTTGAGAAAATAGTCTTTTATATACTCACCCCTGTAACCAAGTGCGATAATGAACTCATTGAAACCGTAATGAGCATAAATTTTCATGATATGCCAAAGAATTGGCTTGCCTCCAATTTGCACCATTGGCTTCGGTTTAAATTCTGTTTCTTCCTTTAAGCGGTATCCTATCCCGCCACATAGAATTACTGTTTTCATGATGATGTTAAAAGGCAGATGCAAGGCAGATTATTAAACTTCTTTCTTTGCTGATAATATTGAATACATTACTACGAAACCCGTCAAAAAGAAAGTAGAAATACTGAAGATACTTGCCATATCGACAATTTTTTGTGGTTCATAACTAACAACCATGTCATACGAACCATCATTCGGCAAGATAAAACTATTAAATCTTTCGTACCTTTCACTAACAATTTTGGCACTACTATAACGTGCGCTCCAATTGCTGTCAAAGGTTTCAGAGAATACAATTCTGTCATTTTTGATTCCATTTGTAACACTAATTTTATATTTCGTCGGGCTAATTTGCTTTGAAGAAATACTTGTCTGCCCCCCCATACTCCAGAAATGGTCTACAAAGCCTTTGTTTTCAAAAACTGCAAGCTCTTCGTAACCTGCAATTTTTGTAAGCCACGGGGTGCCCTCCAACGCTTTAATTACATGTAATCTTTTTCCGTTATCATATTCGCGCTCAGTCAAAAATATTTCCCTCTCGGAGTCTATCGGCACAATGATATACCTTACGGAACTTTTCCCAATCAATTCCTGTACTTCCCTTTCCTGCAGCTTCTCTACAACATCGGCAGCGTCCTTCGCCCTTAAAAAACCCACAGATTGGATTGAAGGATGATTTTGCGAATAGTATGAGTATCGTTGATAACTTGGAATCCAAAGTGTTCTGTAAAATTTTTCATCTCTTTCAGTTTGTTTTTCAAATCTTATATAGTCTGGTGGAATTGAGGTTTTGCTAAAAGCCCCTGTAAGTTCTCCTGTTATCGCCTGTCGGCTCAACAAGACTAAATACACAAGCACTGAAAATATAAATAAGTTTTGAAGATTCAAGATTTTGTTTTTATCTGAGTGCATCATCCCAAAGAAGTTGTACTCTTTCTTGTCTTTTACTAATTCGTAAACTCTTGAAACACTAAATGGAATAAGAATCGAATAGCTTAACGCAATAAGCGAATACCATTTTGTTGGGTCTCTGAAAAGTTGAAATCCCAGAATGGTTTCAAAAAGAAATGTATAAACAAAGCCCAGTGGTGCATTTGCCCCTTTTGCAAGAAAAATCCCCAAAAAACCTATCAACAAGAAGAAGCTGATATATTTTTTGCTCTTTGAAACAAAAAATACACTTATAAATGCCAGCACCGGAACAAGTAAAAATTCGGGTTTCATAAAGCTGACTTTTCCAAAAATGTTATGCGGCCAATTTGGATGAAGAAGAGCAATAGTATTCTCAAGTTTTGCAAAACTAAAAAACCTAACGGCTTCCGCGCTACTGTACTCAGCTCCGAGCACATCGAAGGGGTTTTGTCTGACAATCAAACTTGGCACCACCCAAAAAACATTAAGAAAAAGGGTAACAACACCGGAAAGAATCAAATAGGGAAGGACTTTTGATGTAAAAACCTTCTTTAAGTTAAATAGTGCAAGTACAAAAAGAACAATAGCGGTCATGTATCCGAATCTAATATCAAATACAAACTGGATGCCAAATATAAGACCTGAAATAAGAGAATTCAAAAAAACTTTTTCACCATCACATATTTTTAGAAAATAAAGAATCACGAGCGGCATCAAAACGTATCCCATTCCGACCCCCGCGAATTGCCCGCCACCGGCAATCATTAAACTATACGTATTTAGCCCAAATAGCACTGATGAAAATAGAGCCAATCTATTTGATTTAAAAATGTAACGAGAAAGCAGGAATGGTGAGAGAAAAGACAGTACCAAAAATGGATACATATGACCAAGTCTTTCCACAACCACCCAAGGTAAGCCCAGCATACTTCCAAAAAACGTTATTGGAGTTGTTAGATTAGCGTGAATCCACAAAAAGGGTCCTGAAAATCCACCCATTCCGTATACGTGATTAAAATCCCACGCAGGGAGAGGCAAGGACCGGCTTGCATACATTGATTTGAAAAAAGGCCAGTAATCGCCACTCGAAATAAGGTTTAAAGAAAACCACGCATGATAAATGGAAACGAAAACAAGAAATACAATAATGAAAAGAAGAAATGACCAATATTTGTTCATTATTTTTTCTGAGCAACCATAAAGCAGGAAGGCATCATGTATCTTAACGGTGTTAATCTATCTATTAAGTGACTCACCATTGAATCCTGATTTATAAATCCACTTTCATATATTATCTTACACTTATTTTTCAAAAGTATGTTTTTTAATACGATTGGATTTGTTACAACAATTGAATCATCATCATATTCAAATTTTTTCTTAACGACAGGAGGTATTCTTTCAAATGAAAAGCTCGAAGAAATTAATAACGTATAAAAAATTCGCATTAAATTGGTCAACCTATTTTTTAAACCATGTATTCTCCTATGATTGGTTTTAAGTATCGGAGTATAAAAATTAGGACAAGCAACTATTAAATATCCGTTCCTTTTAAGTTTTAGTATTTGCTTCTCTAAAAATTCTTCAGGCTCTTGTGTGTGCTCTAGAACATTAAAAGAGCCAATCACATCAAAATAGTTGTCTTTAAATGGAAGATTGAGTCCATCATATACATAGCTTTTTCGAATTCCACTTGCTTTAGCACGCGTTATAAAGGTCTTTGATACGTCTACCCCACTAAGATCTAAAAATCCCATTTTACCAAGCTTACTTAGAACAGAACCTGTACCGCATCCGACATCCAAAATTTTACTTTTTCTTTTTTTAGAGTACCTTTCCAGAAAATGAACATATTTTGAATAGAAAGTATCTGGAAGTGCATCCAATTTTTTTAAGTAGTTTGTATTTTCATAGTTAAATTTCTTCATTTTTTATTAAATTCATAACATATATCTTCTTTTTATTACGAATTATGGTTTTGGTCTTTTTAAAACCCAGGCTTTTATATAAGGTAAGAGCAACTGTATTCGATTCTAGTACCTCCAACCAAATACTGCCCTGTTTCAAAGAATTTATGAGACCAGTAAATAGAATCTTTCCATAACCTTTACCGCGAAAGCATGACAGTAATCCACCAGTTATCCAATACTTTCCAGATGACTTTCTAACAAATCCAAACCCGCAATTCTTATTTCCAACTCTTAACAAATAACAATACATATTATTTCGCTTATTATTTTTCTTATAAATAGTGTAGTACCAAAAAAACTGCTCGCACAGGCTAAGTTCTGAAGAGACGTTGGTCATGAATAGACGACATTCATTTCTGATCTTCCTCACCTGATACGCTTGACGAAGATTTTCTATAGGAACGAGCTCTACTTTCATGAATTCTTGGCAGCAAAATCATTGCAAAGCTTTGCTATTTTTTCTCTTTCAAGAACACTAAGTCCCCAATGAACAGGTATGCACTCTTCCCTATCATAAAAGTATGAAAGACCACAAAGAATGTCTTTGCTCTTGCTAAAGCTACTATACTGATCATTTCTTCTATGTACTCTCGATGTAGCCACACCATTATTCTTCATGTATTCTGCAAATTCTTTCCTTTCTTCAGGAGATGGAAGAACTAATGTATATATCCAGAAAGAACTTTCTTGTTCCCAAGGAGTAACCGGATGACTATAATATTCATTATTAATTGTAGCAAGGTAATATTGAGCATTTTGCTGATGTTTTTTTAAGATTTTCTCTACAAAGGCCATTTGTGTTATTCCAATAGTGGCAGCAATATCATTCATGTGAAATTTATAGCCCCATTCGGGTATGTCTATATCAATTCTTGAGTCGCCTACAATTTTTGCTTCCCTATCAATTCCATACCATCTAAGAAGTTTTCCTCGCTTATAATCCTTTCTGTCTTTCGTAACAATCAGCCCACCATCAACAGTAGTTATGTGTTTAATGGCTTGAAAGGAAAAGCATGTAAAATCAGCAATGCTACCGACTTTCTTTCCTTTATAACGTGCCCCAAACCCGTGTGCTGCATCCTCAATCAGCTTTAGATTGTTATTTTTGGCTATTTTCATTAGCCTATCCAAATCGCATACGGTCCCACCCCAATCAACACACATAATCGCCTTTGTTTTGTTTGTAATTTTTTCCTCGACCGACGACGGATTTAATAGACCATTTTGTGGAAAGACATCTGCCCATACAATTTCCGCGCCTGTTGCAAGTATAGGTTCATTGGTAGCAGAACAGGTCATTGGTGTTGATATCACCTCGTCTCCCTCACCAATGTTTGCGAGTCTGAGTGCCAGTTGAAGTGCTGATGTACCGGAATTTACCGTTAATACATTCGGGGTGTCCAAGAACTTTGCAAGTTTTGATTCAAACATTTCCACCTGAGCCCCTTGCCCTATATATCCGGAGTGTAGAACCTGCAAAAGAGGCTTGTCTACATCTTTTGGCATGTGTACCTTAAAAAGAGGAATGGATGTATTCATTGCTAACGATTCTAACAGACTGGAAACTATTTATTCAAGTAATACAAGACTAGGAAAATGTTTTATATAATACTCTGGCTATAATAAAGACCATATTAAGATAGGCGACTGGACGATAATACCACTTGACTCTTTTACGAATGAATGTGAGATTGTCAAAAAATGAAATTTTGAGTTTGCGAAAATTCCTTGTATCACTTGCAACCTCTATCTTATGATGAACAATTGTGTTGCCATCCAAAACAACCTTCAGTCCGTTTTCCATAGCAACAACCGCAAAATCAGCATCTCCAAAATACACAAAATAGTCTTCGTCAAAATATCCTATTTTTCCAAATACTTCTTTCCTGAAAATTGTACAACCACCGCTAACAAAATCGAAACGATTTGGGTCGTTTTCATTTCTTGATGCTGTAATAACACCAACGCCTTTCTGCGGCTTTGGCTTAAGAATATGAGTAGACTCTCCCGTTCTCCAATTAAATATTCCACCGTAATCATAAAACCACTTTCCGTACATTTTGGATTTTAGTATAGGGGCCACAATATCCGCATCAATTTTTAAAAGTTTTGAAATAAAGTCAAAACTAAAATCCAAATCAAAATCCAGTGGCATAACAGCATCAGCACCAAGAGCGAAAGCTTTTTTTATCGCCTTATTGAGTGCTTTGTAAAAACCAACGTTTCTTTTGTTTTTTACTATGATTAATTTTGAGGAATTTACCTTCTCAAGCATTTGCAGGCTGTTGTCTTGTGAGTTATTGTCGATAACAATTATTCCACGTATGCTTGGGGATGTAAGCACCACTTTTACACCTTGCAGTAATTGCTTTCCAGAATTGTAGTTCACAAAAATTGCGTATATTTTTTTCACTTTATGTGCTTCTCTTCTATTAGTAACTGTACAATACCAATGATAAAGAGACTATAGACCCAAATATTTATCTTTTCAGAAAAAATTGTAAATCCAAAATAAGATATGATAACCCAAACTACAATTAAGGAGAAACACACAAGAAGAGTAGTTGTACTCTTTAATTTGTAAATTCTAAGTGCAACTACCCATGCAACAAGTAGCCCTAGTATCACCCCTGAATATACAACCTTTACAAAAAGCACATCTGCTGCGGCAAATGTAGCAACTAAAGCTACCATGAGCTTGTTTGTTGTCGTATGTTTTTTCATTACTAATTGCCATACCACATAAAAAATAAATGGTAAAAGAAATAGAACTGAAGAAAATAGGAAATCAATATTTGTAAAAGAATTTATTGATTTCTTGATTATGTATACAACAAGTCTTTTCTTGCTACCTGCTATTTCTTGCCTTGAGAATTGATATGCTGTGCTGATAACAGGGTTTGATTTACTCAGTTCTACTGCATTCGTTTTGTTGCCGAATAGTGAGATAATCTCAAACTGATAAACCTTACCCTTTGAACTACTTATTGGTGGGAAACCAAAAGGATACGAGAGTTGATGTTCTAAAGAACCAGATCTATAATTGTTGACATAATACCATTCATTCGCATTCTTTTCTTTTAATTTAAATGTCAGAACATCTTCACCTCTAAAATCAGGTTTCACGAAATTATTAAATTTGACAAAAACTATGCCGATATTGTTCTCCTTTGCAATAAACTCCCCAGTTACTGTATTATCCTTCAATAACTTCGCATCCTTTTTTCCAGACAGGCTTGCTTCACCATTTTTGTACTCAAGTACAGAATAACTAAGTTTATTAATTAGTATTATTGAACCGAAATACCACAATGCCAATAACAATAATGGGATTACAAAATACTTAACTAATTTGTTTGATAAAAAATTATTATTTTTTTTCATTTGCCCTTAGTACAACAAGGTATACAAAACCCGCTAATAATACACATATACTAATACCAACGCCGATGTAAAAGTACAACTGAGGTATAAAATACAAAATTAGTTCAATATTTACTGTGCCGTCATCGTTCTCATCCTTGAAGGATTTATCAAATGTACTTTTTACTTCTTTAGCATTAATTTCCCATAAATTAGCGTAATCATTAAATATTGTGTGAGTATTTCTAAAAACAGATTTCACAAACAAGAAGCGAAAATCTTCAATATTGAATAATTCATGATTTGCCTGACATTCCACAACATTAGTATTCATATTCCTGACTGGATTTGTGCAAAATTTTGATGTCGGTTGTTTTACCAAGAACAAATTCCATCCCGCGTGATACGAATCCATAAATGTAATTGCTTGATCTTCTGAAATATTTTTTATGTATATTCGATACTTTACCTGACTAATTTTCTGGAAATAGAGATTCTTAGTATTCAGCAAACTGTTACTCTTCTTTGCTTTATAAATTGCATATGCACCGGAAGGACTTTCGTATATTTTTTGAGCAACAATAGCATCTAGAAATGTTTGATCTTGAGCTGCAAGCATATTCTTACTAAATACCCACGAGTTTAATACCTGCTTTGGTATGTTTCGTGTATGCAATATATAATTTATATTATGGTCGTACATAATCTTATTCACTTCCGCATATTTTTTATTGGCAATTAGAGTATCAACGATATCTGCTTCTTTTGTAAAATTAAAAGACAAATGCCCTGAAATGTCATTAACCCCACTGAAGAGCTTTACTGGTGAAGCGCCAACATATACATTGTTAGAGTCCTTATCTTTGATAACGGTATAAATAGCAGAACCAAATGGAATACTTAAAATATTGTTGGTTGGCGAAATGTGAGATCTTATATAATCCATTGTCTGTTGATACTCTTGAGGTATGATAATGGTTTTATATATGCTTTCTGTTGTCCACAATGGTGAATTTACCGTGTCTCTAACTGGTATGAAATTAATAAAAATTAATATGAGAAAGGAAGTTAAAACTAAAGAACGATACTTCTCAAACTTTCTCGTTACTAAGATGAGTGAAATGGTACAGAGACTGGCATAAATAATGACGTACCCTGGTGCAAATTTATCATAAAAATTTCGGAACATTATAAAACCCGGTATATGCTTAAATGCTATGAATAAATGCTTCAATGGCCCAATATTTACCGTAAAGAAATATAATGAAAAGGCGAATGCAACAAGAAGCATTAAGAATATTCTTCGATGCCCTTTGCTTAGCGCTTTTTTAAAGCTAAATATGCCAACAGCAAAAATCAGAACATAAAATATATTCAGTATTAAAATTCTATCATAGAACATTTCAAATACATTTTTTAATTTCCAACCAAAATCAAAAGGTATTTGTCGGTGAAATAGATTGAGTAATGGATACATGACTGTGCCTGTTGCAGTTGATACGACTGTAGGCGTATACGTATCAATAAATCCTTGAGACAAAAATTTTGAAGCAAAACTGTCTTGCCCTAAATTTAGATATGTAGAAACAAAGCCCGTCAACCAAAAAGCCTGAGAAAGGACAATAAATCCAAAGAATTTTATCGAATGCTTGGCGAAATAAATAATTTCTTTCATCGCAAAAAATGGGGCTACAACCATAAGTCCTAAAATAATTGGTAAAATGAATCCCAGCAACCAAGGAATAGCATACAGTGCAAACGAAAATACTAAACACCAAATAGAAGTTATAAAAATATACTTGAAGCTTGAGGTTCTTAGATATTTTACAAAATAGTAGCAAATAATAGGAATAAGTCCGATAAGCCATATTGATATCAAGAAAACAAACATTTGGTTTATTACCAAAATCGGAGAAAGTACATAAAATAAACCTCCTACAATAAGTTCTTCATTGTTTTTTTTCGAAACTTTAAATAGTTCTCTAATTACTTTTTGAAAAAATAAAAACCCTAAAATAAGAGGCAACGACAATGCAAGATAATTTAGCATTACCTCATTCTGCAGTATAAAAGCTATCACTGATGTTACAACCAAGAAAGGAGCGAGATATTGACTTGGCCCGTTAATTCCTATAGATGAATTATTTACCCAAGAAAAATACGTTACGTTTCTTAAAAAGTCAAGCGGATAAGAATAAAAAAGTCTAGTATCATCGCCACCAATATAAAGTTTTCCATCAAACAAAAGATAAGGAAGAATTAAAAGACAAAGAATGCAAACTATATTTGCAAATAAACTAAATGAATATTTACGCCTAAACATTATTTGGACCAAAAACTATTATAACTGCTTCTTTTTGTTAAAAAAGTCCAACCGCTTTTTTCTAGCACTTTAATGCATTTTGGATCAACAAAGTCCTCAACTAGTAATGTTGTTTTTTTTCCACTTTCAACACACTTCAACACTCCCCTCAATGCATCAACTACATAATCATCAACATCCAATTTAATAAATACGTGATCGTACTTCGCGAAAAATTTAACACCTAAAACATTGTCTAGCGTTTTCGAAGTAAAGCCGTCCTTGTTAATATTCTTGCTATTTGTCGAACCAATTCCCATCTTGAAAATCTTGATATTCTTCAAATTATTTTTCGCAAGATTTTTTTTGAGTAAATTGTAACTTGGAATTGACAAATAAGATGTGCCTGGTTCAAAGGCAATGGATTCAATTTTATCCTTGAATGCATTCCCCACAACAATTGTATACAGCCCAATATTTGCCCCTATATCTAAGAATAAGATTTTTTTCTTTTTTGACACTTCCCTTCTTATAAGGCTCAAAAGGTAATTAATATCCTCTCTTTCAAATGCGGGCGAGATAGCAATCGTGCTCACCAAATCTGGCTCTATATAAAATTTACCGAATTTTGTAACAAAATAATCTGTTAAAAACCAGTTGGGAAGAGTTATCTTAGTAAGAAAAAATTGGTTAATAATCCAAATTATTTCTGCAAAATATAGGCGAGCGGTTCCTTTTTTTACATCTTTGAAAAGAACTAGCTTAAACCAGATATAACTGGTGTAAAATCTTATTTTAGATATCGGACTGAATGAATACATTATTATGTTATTGCATTTTTCTTGGCAAGAAACACTATACCATCAATATTTCCTTTTAGGTACTGTTTTACTTGATGCATTCTCTTTCTAAAACTAAAGCTACCAAAACCAGAGTACATAATCATTTGATAACAGTAGTAAAAACAAAAGAGCCATACCCAAAAAACGATAATAAAAAATAGCTCCATCTTTGTTGAATAGAGCGAGTGAAATAAGATTCTATTCCTTGCAGTAAGGTATGGACGTCGTGGATTGTCCATAAAGTGATACAAATAATCCTTTTTTTTCTTTTTTTTAGAGCGAGCTTCTTCAATATCGTGATAAATACGCGCATTCCTTGCAACTACAACCTTAAATCCAGCATTTCTCACTCGGTAGGCATAGTCACTCTCCTCGTACATTATTTCGAATACTTCCCGAAATTTTATTTTGTACTTTTTAAACACTTCCCTTCTTACCATGAACGCATTCGGAACATCTGCTGTACTCCACGTGAGTCGTTTTCCAAATTCTTTATGGGAACGTGGTTGGTATGTTTTGGTTGTAAACATATCGCGTCTGGTAACACACCATAGAACCTTCTTCTTACTGTTGAAGTTATAATTTATAGGGCCTATTTCTCCAATGAGATGATCGTCCTCAAAAGGCTTAACCAGTTCAGCGATTGTATTTTTGTCAACGACATTATCGTCATCAACAAAGAAAATATAGTCGCCCTTTGCTTTCTCAGCACCTTTATTTCGCGTCGCTGCCGTATACAGATTCTTTTTATTATGTAAAATTGTTATGTTCTTATTTTTTCGATACTTCTCAGTCAGGAATGCAAGGGTTCCATCAGAAGATGCATCGTCAACGACGATTATCTCAACATTTTTGTAAGAACTATTAAGCACACTTTGCACAAGGCGCTTAACACTATTTCTTCTATTGTGAGTGGGTATTACCACAGATACTAAGGGGGTAGGCATTTTTTACTCGTAAAACTTTGAAATAAAGTAAATTACTGTTTCAATTTGTTGAGTTGTCATCTCAGGATACATTGGAAGGCTTAGGCTAGTGCTCGCCAGTTCTTCAGCAATTGGAAAGTCGCCTTTCTTAAAATTTAATTCCTTATATGCCTTTTGCAGATGTGGAGGAACTGGATAATGAATAAGCGTTTGTACACCATTTTCGGTCAAGAATTTTTGCAGTTGATTTCGCTTTTTTGTACGAATACAAAAGATATGGTACACGTGAGTAGCATTTACCGCTGTTACTGGAAGAATAATATCCCCTATCCCAGTTAACTTTTTAATGTAGTATTTTGCTATTTTGTTACGCTTTAAATTAGAAGCATTGAGCTTTTGTAATTTTATACTTAGCAATGAGGCCTGAAGTTCATCGAGGCGGGAGTTGTAGCCTTTTACTTCATTATAGTATTTGACTTTAGAACCGTAATTTCTTAGTATTTGTACCTTCTCATTAAGCAACTTACTATTTGTAGTAACTGCACCCCCATCACCAAGTGCACCTAGATTTTTTCCAGGATAAAAACTAGTCGCATTGATATCACCAAAACCTCCAGTTCTCTTTCCTTTAAAAGTTGCCCCATGACTTTGAGCATTGTCTTCAATAATCTTTAGTTTATATTTCTTTGCTATAGCCATAATCTTATCCATTTCGCATGCTTGACCGTACAAATGAACAGGAATAATTGCCTTGGTTCTTTTTGTGATTTTCTTTGCTATGTTTTCGACTTCAATATTATATGTATTGATATTTGGCTCAACCATTATGGGCGATGCCCCAACCTGAGAAACAGCTAATAATGTTGCAATGTACGTATTTGATGGAACAATTACCTCATCGCTCTTACCTATTTCAAGAGCTCTCAAGGACAAAACAAGCGCATCAAGGCCAGTCGCAACACCAGAGCAGTAGTTGACCTCGCAATATTTCGCAAACTTAGATTCAAAGCTTGCGAGTTTATTTCCCAGTATAAAACTGCCCACCTCTAGTGAATTTATAAAGGCTTTAATAAGTTCTTTTTTTATTGATTTGTGTGACTTTACAAGGTCAAGATACGGAACGTTAGTTTTTTTCATTTTTTTCTTATAGAAGTTTGCACCATTTTTTTAAAGACATCATAATCCCTAACATAATCTGTTTTTTGGTATTTACCTGATGCGAGTACTAATAGCGTTGCATCTTTTGAATATTTATATTGTACTCCCCAAACCATTGGTCCGATGTGCACCCCGATTTTTTTTGAATCTAACTTTATTTCAGCACTCTTCTTACCATCATCAACCAGTAAATTTACCGATCCATTTATACATATAAAGAATTGATGCTGTTTTTTGTGAGCATGCTCCCCACGTATTTTCTCATTTGGAACATTTTGTATAAGAAATATTCTTTTTATCGGAAAAGGAACCTGTGCTTGGAATTGGGCATATGATAGTTCTCCTCTTATATCCTCAACGCTTGGAATCTTGTGAACCTCAACATTCTTAACACCGATTGTGTACCTGTCTTTTTGATTTTGAGTAAAAACAACGGGCGCTGATTTTATCTCTTTTGTATTCGTATATCCTGTGATTCTTGCGGGATTCCCAACGACAATCGCATTAGTTGGCACATCATGTGTAACAACTGCTCCTGCTCCGACCATTGCACCTGCTCCTACGGTAATTCCCGGTAGTATAGTAGCATTCGACCCTATTGAGCAATTTTTCCTGAGAAACGTTCTCACCGGCTCTTTTAAATGCTGCTTACTTCTCGGATACAGGTTGTTTGAAAAAGTAGCATTTGGTCCTATGAATACGTTATCTTCTACATACACCCCATCCCAAAGCTGAACTCCACATTTAATAGTTACGTTGTTCCCGACGACAACATCATTCTCGATAAAGGTATGGTCACAGATATTACAGTTATTCCCTATTTTTGCTCCTGCAAGAATGTTACAAAAGGCCCAAACTTTTGTTCCGTCACCAATATTTGTTGATGCAACAAGAGATGTTGGATGTATAAATACTTTTACTTTACCCATTATACTTCTTCTTTAAATAATGTGAAATTGCCGTTGTACCACTTGAATACAGTGATAAATAGCACAAAATGGGATGATATATCCATAATATTTCTCTGTCTTTTACAAGCTTATACAATGCGTAGAAGACTGGGAGGATAATTGAGCATACATAAAAAGGCCAAATCTTTATTCTATTTTTTTGTTCTATTGATAAATATTTTTCTCTACCGTACAGTCCGTAGTTCTTTTTCTCAAGATAGTTTTTTGTTGCCCACTTTTGCTTTCTGACAAAGTGTCCTACATTTTGAATTGTGTGATGATACACAGATACAGAATGAACATAAGCAATTTTTTTTCTTTTCATAATAATATCAAGTACTGGAAGTAAATCGTCATATTCGTGCTTCCTTTTTTTTAAAAAACCACCTCTTACTGTAAAGCCTTGAGCAAAGGCAATAAGAGGTTTTTGTTTGCTGGATGAGAAATCATAAACTGTACAAATATTGTCGTTAAAAATCTTTTTGTACACATTGTCAAAGCTTCTGGCATTTGCGGCATATCCATATACAAAATGATTGAAGGGGTCCGTAAAACGATTGACATATCGGGTCATAAAATTGTCTGAATTGTCACTTTCATGCTTTGGGAATGCTGCAATTATATCTTCATTGTCAAATGCCGCAGCAATTTTTGAGAGAGATTTTTTATCCTTAAGAAAATTGTCCACAGCTAAAACTGTCATAAGATCCCCCTTCGCTTGCTTCATGGCAACACTTACCCCAATGTCTGCAAATATACCGGGATTCTTCAATACTTTTACTTTATTCATGCGGAGCATTGCGACTGTATTGTCCTTAGAACCACCGTCTGCTGCAATAATCTCTATTTTTCTTTTTGGATAATCTTGCTTATTCAAATGTTTAAAAAATTTTTCCAGTATATATGCACTATCAAGTGTTGGAATTATGATTGAAATTATTAAAGGTTTCATCTGTTGTTGTTTTACTAACTTTTCGATTCGTCAAATATGTTAATAATTTTCTTCAATTCTAAATTAGTTAATTCGGGATTGTTGCCAAAATATAAACCCTGCTCATGGACTAGTTTTGCATTTTTGTTCCCTTTTGTGTACTTTTTCATGTATTTGGAAAAGAAGGGTTGCCTTGTTATGTCACCTCCCACAACAGGTCTTATTTCCAAAACCCCATCACACAGTTTTACAAGCTCATCACGAATTTTTTGCGACTTACAGATAAGAGGAAATGCGAAATTTGAGACAAATTCTATGTGACTTGATTTTATTGGGTAAAACCTTTCAGCATCATTACAAAGTACAGAAAATTTTTTGAAATTTTTATTTCGCTTATTATTGATTTGATTTATGTACTTAAGCTGCATGTTCCCAATAAACCCATTAATTTCGGTTGGTCTCAGATTGTATCCTAAATCATAAAAGGTATAGCGTGAATAGAAGGTCGAATTAACTTTAAATTTTGAACGCATTTCGGTCTGCTTCGTAAAATCCAGATTCCTATCCCATCCATGCGCCCTTACAAGCCGTAACATTGTTGCCAGCTCCTCATCATCAGTACAAATTGCACCTCCTTCAATCGTTGACATGTGATGTCCGACATAAAAAGAAAATGTAGAAGCAAGTCCGAAGTTGCCCAGTTTTTTTCCTTTATAGACTGTACCTAATGATTCACAATTATCCTCTAAAAGAATAATTTTTTTCCTTTTACAAATGCTTCGTATCTTTTCAATATCACCACAAAACCCAAGCAGGTTAGTTAGAAAAATTGCCTTTAGTGAATATTTTTTTAGAATTTGTTCTACTTTTTCGCTACTAATATTGAGTGTGTCTATTTCAATGTCGATAGGAACAGCTTCCAGTCCAAGTTGAATAAGTGGCATTGCATTTGTAGCCCAAGTGAGTGCAGAAAAACCAACTTTATTTCTTTTTTTAAGTTTTTTTAAATTTAGAAGAGCTTGAACAAGTGCGAGGTTTGCAGAACTTCCGCTATTTACAAAAACGCAATACTTTCTTCCCTGATATCGGGCAAAATTCTCTTCAAATTTTTCGCATTCTTTTCCAAAACTTAATTGCTGCGCTTTTCCAATGAATTTTAATAATTCTTGTTTGGTTTTTTCTTCGTTATAGAATGTAGACTTGATAAGTTTTATCATGTTATTTCTTTTTATGCATTTGTGCCTGAACAAGACCCATCATTACCATAATTGAGTACGTAATAAAGATTGAAAAGCAAAAAATTGGATGGATAAACCAAGCACTGTCTCTCTTTTTTAAATATCCTCTAATTGAAAAAATTAACGGTTCGACAAATGTAATAGAAAAGAATATGAATTTCCCTAGATTGTACACATCTTCACCTCTAGAAGGATCAAAAACCTTATACCTCCTTTTATTAGAACGGATTACGTAATGCAATCTCATATATCTTGCCCTTTTGCGTAAAAACCCCAGAAAAGAACCTGCTGTATCATGAATAATTTCTTCGTTCACTATTGCATATTTGTTATAACCCATTCGCGCTAAGTCAAGCGGAGAATCTATATGAAAAAAATTTTGTGGCGTAAATTTAAGTTTTTTAACTATTCTTTTTCTAAAGAAAAAACCATTGCAGCCAAGCGTTGGGAAATGTTTTGTGTCAAATTCTATAAGAAAATACTCCTTAAATCTTTTGTATATTTTTCCGTACAAATTCCATTCATTAAAATCATATAAATAGGACAATCTATCATCTTTCTTAAGATAAAATCCAACAGGGTCTGCAGACCCGAGCAATGCGAAATACTTATTAAGCAAAGCGTCTTTCTTTCTGTAAGCGTAACGCAAAGATTGAACCCCATATAACTCTTTGTGTTTTATGAGCGGCACCATCATCCTTCGCAGCCAATTTTTATGCGGCATAAAATTATCAGCATCCAAAAATGCAAGAATTTCATTTTTCGCGAATGGTATACCATAACCCCTACAAGCTTCCGGATCTTTTGGAAATTTGCTTTGGATAATCCTTACTGGTATTTTTGACTGTTTTGCAATCTCATGCGTTCTATCAGTTGAATTACCGTCAATGAGTAGAATCTCAATTTTTTTTTGGGGATACGTTTGTATATTTATCGAGTCGAGAACTTTCTTAAGCGTTCTTTCAACATTCCAAGCAATTATCAATATTGATATTGTTGGCAAATCTTTTTCTTGAATAATTTCTCTTTGCATTGCTATTGCTCATTATAAATTAAAATTGCACAAATGCTACAAAGAAAATAGCCGATTAGCAAACCGTAGCTTACTATTTTTGACACAATGAAAGTTTGTTTGCTTGGAAAGAACAAAGGAAGAAGTGTAATCCCCCACAAAACAATTGAACCTCTCAAGATTAAAAATGAAAATCCAAATATTTGAAAAAACGTTAATTGCAAAAGAGAACTTCCAATAAATACTAAAAACACAAAAGTAAGCAGTATGTTTTTGCTAAAGTACTCTTTTAAAAAAAGTGCAATACTTATTATAAGGAATGGATAAAAAGGATATCTATACCATCCATGTCCCGGTTCATCAGGAATACCTGCGATATAAATAGCTAAATAGGAAAGTGTAGCAATAATGATGAATGAGTTTTTCTTAAAGTCCCTTAACGCAAGTATAAAGAAAGAAATCCAACCCCAATATATCCACCCATCGGTATAACTTCTATCGACAAGTAATGGTCTTCGAAAGATAGAGTAAACGCTATCATATAATAAATCGTAACGTTGCGACTGAAATTTGAGTAAGTTTAGAAATAATATTTTGTCGTAATAAAACCCATATAGCACAAAACTAAGAAATCCCACCACTATAAAGCACCCTGTAACAAAAGCGTCTTTATACCGTTTATTTAATATGTAAATGCCAATGATTGACAGGCCAACGGCCACAAATGGAAGTTTTGCCAATATCGCGATAGCGCATAACAAACCACCCAGCAGGGTGAGTGGAAGCTTTTTCTTTTCAAGGTTAATTGCAGTTATTAGGAGCGTTGCAAGCCAAATTGGAATTATAAAGTTCTCATTCTGCACAAGTCGAGAACCAACAGCAATTGTTGGTACTATTGCATACAAGAAACTCGCAAGAATAGCTGCTTTCCTTCCATATAGCTTGTTTGTTAGTAAATAAACAAACAAAATACTTACCATACCTAAAATCACAGCAAGACCTCTAATATCCCATATGTCCAAATCTCGCATGTCAGTTACCCCATTCAGAAGCGCATATGAGCCTGCCACAAGACCAAACATAGGCGGATGCTCAAGGTAAGGCGTAACCAGCCTAAAATACGCTCCTTGATACTTAATTAATGTTAAGTTTGTGTAAAGCGCGTGAGGCGACCATGATGTAGGTACACCATTTTGAATGAGGTTAATTCCCTGCCATGTCCATGCATATTCATCAAAAGTAGCACCCAGCCTTGGCCACACGTATAGATTGTTAGTACGAAGAAGAAATCCAAGTACGAGTATGAAGCTGAGCAGTAATGTGTATATTCCTCTTCTAACGTCTGTCATATACTTTTTTCATAACTGCAAAACTTTGCTCACCTGCTTTTTCCCATGTGAAATTTCTAGACCACTTAATTGCCTCTTTAGACATATCATCGTGTCTTTCTTTATTGCTAACTATACTACTTAGCCCATCTGCCAAGCTGGTAACGTTTGAACTTACAAGAAGCCCGGTTTTGCCATTCACAATTGAATCCTTAAGTCCTGCAACATCGTATCCAACAGCTGGTGTTCCAACAGAATTAGCCTCTATAACATTCAGGCCCCATCCTTCTTTTATTGAAGGGTGTACAAGCACCCACGCCTTTGTGAGTAATTCAAATTTCTTTTCTTGTGTAACATAGTCAAAAAAGACACATCTTTTTTTTATCTGTAGTGAATTTACCATTTGGTTGATGCGCTTCATGTACTTCTTTGATTCTGCTCTTCCTACTACCCAAAGGGTTGCTGTCTTATCTTTTTTGAGAAGCCTGCTAAAGGCCATTAGGGCATCTTCAATTCCCTTATCTCTTGACAGTCGTCCCAAAAAGATAATTGTGGTGCTTTTTTCCTTGCTGTACTCTTTGGCTTTAAGTTTGGTAAATCCATGATTTACGATTGTTATGTCTTCAGATTTCATCGAATGCTTTATCAAATCCTCCTTCGCAGACTGCGAACCTGTGATAATTTGATTGTTTCTATAAAGAAACAAAAACAATGGTTCTAGAAGATACCCAATAAGTGCTATGGGGAAAAATAGATTTTGAAACCAAATCTTACCGGCCACCTCATGAATAAGTGCGACAACTGGCTTTCTCCAAAAATAAAGCTTTGAGAAATACGGTACAAAGTGAAAACAATCCAAAACAATATCAACAGTTTTAAAGCTACCCTGAAGAAAATAAATAAATGCCCAAACAGCAACAGTAAAGTGACTCCCTTTCCTTATAATATGTATTCCATCAGTAACTTCACTATCTTTTCCTTTATCAAAAGCTGAAGCAAACCACGTTACCGTTGCGCCTTTTTTTATCCAATATTGAGAGTAGTAGTACAAGACTTCTTCTGCACCACCAGACAAAGGGTGTTTTGGATCTCTCCAGTTGAGAATCAATATATTCATATTTCAATATTCAAAAATCAGAAAACAATAATCAGAGAAATTTAAGTTTCGCTTTTTCTTAATGTTTTAATCTTACTCCAGAGCAGTCGACTTATTTCATCAGCTAAATCAAGGAGTTCGTCCTTGATTTTTTCAGTCATTATGGCCTGTTCATATGAAAAATAGATTAGATACTTTGTTTCGCGCGCTGAGCCTAAAGAAATTTCAAGAAACCTCCTGTGATCTTGTCTACTTATTCTTGCATAACCCTCTACTATATTAAGCGGAATGGAAAGTGCTGCTCGTCTTACTTGCGAAGTTATCCCAAACTGCTCATTTTTTGGAAATCGTCTTGAAATTTCATAAATCTTCTTTGCTAGACTATCTGCCTTATTTAATATAATATCACTTTCCAAACCTACTCTTTTATCTATCATAATTTTTCCTTTATTCTTGTTTATTGATTCTTGTTTATTGTTTATTCTAAACATTCAGCCAATTTTTCTTGTTGCTTTTACGATAGTATTTAATTATTTTGACTCGATAAAAAACCGCACAAGTGTCCCACAACATAAGCGCAACTATTTTCCATAGAGCACCTGATGTTATTGAACTTTCACCTCTAAATTTGAGTTTTATTGGAGCTTCATAAATTCTTTTATAACCCAATGCGTATGCCAGTGCGAGTATTTCCACATCAAATGCAAATTGTTTTACTAAAAGTCGAGGAAAAACGTCTTTATATACTTTTTTCTTAAAGAATTTTATGCCAACCTGCGTGTCCCTAACGCTAAATCCAAAAAGAATTTTAGTAAAGGTGCGAAATCCCCACGAAAATACTTTTCTGTAAAACGGATAGTTAACTTGGGAAACCGGATGAATTTTGCTACCTACGATTATGTCAGCATCATACCAAAGCATGTGATTAAGTAGCATCAAAATCCCAGCTGGGTCAATATCCATTCCAGCATCTATAAAACCGGCTATTTCACCAGTTGCCTTTGACATTCCCAACTTTACAGCAAACCCTTTTCCTTGATTTTCCTCGTACTGAAAGACTTTAATCTTAGAAGATTTTAACTTGTTTACTTTTTCAAACGTTTTATCTAGCATTCCATCAACAACAACCAAAATTTCGTAGTCAATTCCCAAATCCTCTAGGATTTTATTCAGATTGGTAATATCCTTAACAATAGTTTTTTCCTGACGATATGCTGGAACAATAAGTGAAAGCGTGTTAATCCCTTCCATGATAGAAGTAGTATAAAAGAAGTGAGACAAAAAGTACAAGAGACATTACCATTAGAATCCAAACTACTGATACCAAGGTGCTACCAAGTATATAAAAAAGCACTATTAGGGACACCCCACAGATAAGATTAATTTTATAAATTCCAGTCTTTCCGATTGAAAGTAAATAATTGTGCAAAAGAAATGCTAGAGAAAAAACAGTTACAAATAGTGAATAAGGGCCTAATAAATGAGCAAGTGCAGCATATTCCTTAGCGGGATAGAAAATACTGACTACAAGTTGAGGAAATAGAAAATAAAATAGTGAAAAACCAAGCGAAATTAACAGTATTATGCTACCTGCAAGCAGCAAGGTAGGAGTTAGTTTTTCCTTTAATGCCCTCTTCTTGCTGATGAGGGGGAAGAAGACAAAATAGATTGGAGCTGTTATATAAAATATCGATTTTCCCATGAGTGACAAAGCTGCATATTGCCCAGAAGTAACTGGGTCAAAAATATTTCTCATTAAAATCACGTCCATACTGTTAAATGCAGAAATTCCCAATGATGCCAGTAAAAAGAAAAAGCTGTAGCTTTTAAACTCGTTCACAAATAGAAGAAAATTGGCACGGGAAGTAAAGTGAATTTTATTATGAACAAATAACAATATTGTACCTATCAAAAAAGGAACGAGAGAGGAAATGAGATACCCGCTCATTGCCCCAAATACTCCCCACCCAATAAGTACAAGACCGGTCCCGACAAGAATTTTTGAAATGGTGCTGAATATATTGAGAAGGGACAAAGAAAAGAATTTCAGTTCTCCTTGTAGAATTCCAGAGGGCAGAGAATAAAGAATTGAAACAAAAATAAACCCCGCCACCAGAAACAAGAGAAAAATATTATCAACCTTCAAAAAAGACTGTATGAGTGGAAAAGAGATGAGCATTGCACCAAAAACAATGCATGCAACGAGGGACACCACCTGCAGCCCACCATTTATCAATAGCTCCAACTTTTTTTTATCCCCATTTGCGAAGTACTGCGCACTGAATTTTGCAAAAATGTTAGCAAATGATGTCTGGAAAAGAGTAAAAATCGTAATAAGAGAGGCGAGAGAAACCACAAGACCATAGTCTGCAACCGGAAGAAGTCTTCCAAGCATTAGGCTAAATCCATAGTTAAAAATATTTGCAAAAAAGGTACCCAAAAACATGACACTGCTGCCTGTGATGA
>CAZHDZ010000014.1:0-22432 GCA_964531275.1 uncultured Gammaproteobacteria bacterium | reverse complement strand
ACTCGTAAATGATGCATTGGATTTTATAATTTAACGCAGTCTTGGCTACGCTAAGGTTGCCGATAGCCTAGTAAATGCCGCTCTTGACTTCAAAATCTAGCGTACAATTTTTTGCCTCCTAACCTCAAAAACTCGACAAGAAGGCGTTATTTCCTCTACAATGAATGATATGGGAAAACTGCTTGATATTGAAGAGAATGAGTCTAGTCGACCCCTGCTTTGTGTCTTTGGAGAAGAACCTCACATACTAGAACCATTCATTAGAGAAAATTCGAGCAAGTTTCGAATAATTCTTGTAGCAAATAAACGTTTACCTTTCCTCGAGGATTATCCCGATATTTATTTTTTAACATATAAGAATGCTGAGTTGCTCCCAAAATTGCAGGAAAAACTTGACTATGCTCTTATTTTTTTAAAAGCCTCCCATACTTCTGAGCAGCTACTCCCTCTTGCCGAAAAAGTTTCCAATGACAGATCTCAAACCTTAATTGTCACAAGGCCAGAGGAACTTCATTCCCTTCAGTTAATGCTGCAAAGAATGAAAGAGATTCCCACAACTCGCTTTTCACTATTGGGAGAGGTTTTGACAGTGAAAAGAAAAAGTGAGGGTATTCTTTCGAAAATTATTGAGAATGCTATTATAAATGGTCAAATTCGACTTGTTGGAAATGAGTCCTTCTCTGTTTTTGGCATCACGGAACGAGATGCACTCTATGGAATTTCCCGGATTCTATTTGGAAATTTTAGAAGAGAAGCGATGCACTTTCTTTTCTACAAGCACCCAGAAACAATCCTGGAAAGTGCTCATTTAATTGCGAGGGTAGAACCGGACGTGAAAATTCTTTTCTCCGATACAAAGGAACCTACCCAAATTATTACGCGCGACCAACTCAGAACAGTAATCATAGATGTCTTGGGATTGGAAGAATCCTACTTGGACACTTTGGAAGGATTTGAAAAAGGAGTTGAGAGGCTTTTTCAAAAAAAAGAAGATGTAATAGAAAATGTCCTTATTCGAACCAAAAAGAAAAAAGTAAAGAAAAAAAGAACCTCGCATGTATATAAAGGCCTTAAGTTCGCTTTCTTAAGCTTTCTTGTAGGATCCTTTCTTTTTGTATTCTTAAATCTTTTATTCTTTGGTTTTGGAATGCTATATCTCCAGCAAGCTATAAAAGGTATTCAAACAAATAACTTTGATGCTGTTGAAAAAAATGCAAGAATGTCCAATCTATTTCTTGAGTTAATAAAGCCTACGGTAGAGCTGTCTCTTGATGCCGCCTCCATAATCGATTCTCAAGGAAAGGGTCTTCAAACCTATCAATTATTACAAAAAGCAGTTGAGCTGTCAGAAATTACTGGCGGAACAGTGTTTGGCATTTTAAGAGGTGGGCCTTTAACAAAAGGTAGACTTGAATCATCTCTGGCAAGCTTTTCCTTTTTGTATCAAGAAGGGCAGAGAGTGGTTGATAAAACCGATAATAAAACCCTTTCCGGAGAACTTAAGGGTACATATTCAAATTTGCTTAGTCTCTCTCAAGTACTACCGGTTGTTCTTGGTTTTGACTCAGAAAAAAACTACCTGCTACTTTTTCAGAATGACGAAGAGCTTAGGCCAACGGGTGGATTCATCGGCTCAATTGGAAATTTGACAATAAAAGACGGCAGGGTAGAGAAGTTTACAATCCAGGACGTCTATGAGCTGGACGGACAATTAAGAAATCATATCGAACCTCCCTTTATTGTCAGGCGCTATCTCCAACCGCACTTGTACCTTCGTGACAGTAATTTTTCCCTCGACTTTCAAGAAGCAGCAAGTAGATCAGCTTTTATATATAACCTTGAGACCGGCAATAAACCAGACGCAGTAATTGCAATAGATTTACAAGTCTTAAGAGAGCTTCTAAAAATATCTGGACCAATTCATCTGCCAACATACAATCAAACGGTTACTTCAGAGAACGTGTCAGGCTTTATACAAAATACGATCAAGGACAATTTCTTTCCAGGATCTACACAAAAGAGAGACATCTTAAATAGTGTTTTTACTCAACTTATTGAAAAGATAGAAAAAGATAAAAAATTTCATGTAGCACTTTTCAAGATTTTGCCCGAGCTTTTAGAAAGAAAAAATATCCTCTTATCTTTCAGCGATAGTTCGATTCAGAAAGTCTTTTCTGCAAATAATTACTCTGGTAGTTTTGCTGATGCGAGAGTCGATAACTCCAAAACTATTAATGATTTCATTTATGTAAATGAGGCAAATATCGGTGCCAATAAAGCCAATTCCAAAATTAAAAGAAGCTTACAGTATAAAGGAATAATAGGGCAGGGGAGCCTAACATCACAAGCAATCTTAACCCTTTCTAACTCTTCGCCTTCTGATGATTATAAGACCTATACTAATTTTGTTGTTCCAAAAGGAAGCACGCTTAAGAGCATAACTATTGATGGTGTAAAGCAAACAATTGTAGCTGCGATAACAGATCCAGCACTTTACGAAGCCCCGGACTTCTCACCCCCAACAGGGCTAGAAGTAGAACAGTATCCACAGGGAAATTTTGTCTACATTGCGTTTGTTACAACCATAAAAAAGAACTCCCAAGCTGTAATAACCGTTGAATATGAAAATGGTATTAAAAAACAACTTTCATCAATAACAAATTATTCACTATTGGTAATAAAACAACCCGGAACAAAAGCGCATAATATAACAACATCATTTACTTATCCTGAGGATTTTGTGCCAAAGGATTCAGCAGCTGACAATTACGGAAACAACTTCCTTGAAAAAAATGGTCAAATGGATAAAGATTATTTAATGGAGTTTAAGCTGCAAAAGAAACAGTAAATCCTATATAATTATGTACACTAAAAAGAAGTATTCAAAAGCTCCAATGCATAAAGCTCATCGCATACTATACCCATTCAGAATGTTCGGGAAAGTAATAAGAAAACCTTCAATTCTTTTTAAAAGTAAGATTCTCTTAATAAGCTATGTTATTCTTGCAGTTCCAGTAATTGCAATTATTGCAGCACTTTTTCTTGTTCTAAAAGATGTTCCAAGAGCAACGGTCATTGGACGGAATAACTTTCCGCAATCAAGCAAGATTTTTGCAAAAGATGGCACTCTTCTTTATACAATTTACTCAAGCAGGAATCAGACTTTTGTTCCTTTGACAAAAATACCTAAATACTTGCAACAGGCAACAATAGCAATTGAGGATAAGAATTTTTACAAACATGGGGCAATCGATATCCGAGGGATTGCTCGCGCAGCATATGTAACTCTCTCCAAACAATCAGTCCAAGGAGGTTCGACCTTAACTCAGCAGCTTGTCAGAAACTCCCTTCTAACGCTAGACAGAACAATTACAAGAAAAGTGAAGGAAGTAATACTCTCATTTGTTGTTGAGTTCATATATTCAAAGGACCGAATATTGGAAATGTATCTTAATCAGGTTTCTTACGGGGGCACAGCATGGGGAGTAGAAGCTGCAAGCCAAATCTATTTTGGAAAAGAAGTATCAAAGCTATCACTGGCTGAATCTTCATTTCTCGCGGGGCTTCCCCAAGCACCAAGCGTCTACTCACCCTTCGGCTCTCATCCTGAACAGGGAAGAGTAAGACAGAAACAAGTATTACAAGCTATGGTCGATTCTAAGTACATTACAGCGGAACAAATGGAAAAGGCCGAAGCCGAAGGGTTGAAATTCAATAAAATTCAGTCTCATATAATAGCTCCACATTTCGTTTTTTACGTCAAAGAACTTCTGGTGCAGGAATATGGAGAAAAAGTAGTAGAGCAAGGTGGGCTTTCAGTCATAACTTCATTGGACCTTAAAGCCCAAAAGCTAGTAGAGGACGCAATAGCCAGCGAAGAAGCCACTCTAAGGGGGGGGAATTGGTACAACGCAGCCTCCATGGTAACGAGGCCAGGTACCGGTGAAGTACTTGCAATGGTAGGAAGTCGTGATTATTTCAACACTGAAAGAGATGGAAATGTAAATGTCACAATTGCAAAGCGCCAACCAGGATCCTCGATCAAACCAATTAACTATGTGACCGGTCTTATAAAAGGCTACACGGCGGCAACTCCATTTGTTGATGAGAGAAAATGCTTCCCCAATCCGTCAGGTGCTCCTTACTGTCCCATGAATTATGATCTTAAATTTCATGGCGTTCAGCAAATGAGATATGCGTTAGCTAATTCCTTTAATATTCCCGCTGTTAAGATGCTCAAGTTGAATGGTCTAGAAGCAATGATAGCAACAGCCAGCGCCATGGGAATTAATTCTTTTACAGATCCTGACAGGTATGGCCTTTCCCTAACGCTTGGAGGAGGAGAAGTAACAATGGTAGAAATGGTTACTGCATATGGGGTCTTTGCAAACTCTGGATATAAAATAACCCTTCATCCGATCTTAAAAGTGACCGATTCTAAAAATAAAGTTCTTAGTGAATATAAACCCGTAGAAAGTCCTTTACTTGGAAAGAAGGTCCTACCCGATGGGGTAGCCTTTATTATTTCCAACATATTATCAGACAATGGAGCCAGAACCCCTTCCTTTGGCAGCAATTCTCCGCTATTTCTTCGAGGATACAATGTAGCGGTTAAGACTGGAACGACTAATGATTACAGAGACAACTGGACAATAGGATACACACCATCGTATGTTGTTGCCACCTGGGTAGGCAACAATGACAATACCCCGTTAAAAGGTGTTGTATCGGGAGTTACAGGAGCTGCTCCTATATGGAATCAGATTATGAAAGGCTTAATTGCGGGCAAACCAGCAGAAACCTTTAATCGACCTGACAACGTCATAGGTGCGAATGTTTGCTCTACCTCAGGGCTACTTCCTCAAGGAGCAGGATCCTCCTACATATGTCCTACGCGCTATGAGTATTTCATAAAAGGTACTGTTCCTAATAAAGTTGATTCTGGTGTACGAAAAGTATTTATTGATAAAGCAACAAATCAAATCGCCCCGGCTGGCAAAACCGATAACGTAGAAGAAAGAGACCAGGCGATAGTCACTGACCCTCTTGGTGACTCGTACTGTACAACTTGTCCTCGTCCAGAACCAAGTCCTACCCCCGCTCCCTAGTTTTTTTATTAAGCTGCGAATATGAAAGCCCGACTACAAATACTAGCAATAATTGCCCTTGCTGGAGGGTTAACAAATAGTGATCAAACATCCCAATTATGAGAAATGAAACCATAAGAAGAGTGATCATCTCATTTCGAGAATTTCTTATTGTTCTGTAGAAAAAAAAGACAGCTAAGTAAAGACCTAAAAGGCCAATAGAGCTTGCAGTAAATGCATAAATATTATGAACTGGCTGCAATAAGATTGGTGTTATTGTCTTTTGATACAAAATTTCATGGTAGTAAAAGTTATTCAAACCTACTCCATAGATTGGACTTTTTAAAAAAATTTGCGCTGCAATATATAAAAGCTCACTTCGGAGCAAGAAGTCTCTTGCCAATCCGTTCTCAAACCTACTAGACAATGATGCAAGAACTATCATAGAACCGACAGAACTTAGTATAAAAGCTTTAAGGTTATAGCGGAAATAGAACAATAGAGAAAGAGCAAGTAGAATAATAATAACCCGTGAAAATGTGAGGACTATACCAAATCCAATTATGAAAAGTAGAATAATTCTTAGCCTAGATTGAAGGATTGTTCTAAAATCTTTTGAAAAAAGAGTCATTATAAAGGTGACAAAGAGATAGCAGGCCAACACATTGGGATGGGAAAAGGTCCCATATGGCCGCAAGGCTAATTCCTCTCCCAACCTAAACAATGCAATCCCGGGAGTCAATGTGTCAAAAGTGCGCTCTCCCAGATAATAGAAGATTCCCCCTAAAGAGCGTTGGGTAATAAATTGAAGAAAGGAGATAACAATTTGTGTCAAACCTCCAAGAATAAAGGGGAACAAAATACTAGAATACTCTCCTTCTTTGACACTTACTGAAATAAAAATCCCCAAAAACAAAAACTCAAAAAGTTTAACAAGTGAGTAAAATGACTCGCTGGGAGAAAAAGACTGAATACCACTAACTATAATTACCCCAAAAAAGAAAATGCTCCAGGGATTACTGACGAAAGCCCACAAGAACGTTTTAATCCTATTAAATGAAATTAGAAACAACACGACACAGAGGATGTCACTTAGATAAAGAGTAGGGGAAAGATAATCCAAGCGAATACCCTGGACAAAAGCAAAATCTGGCCAAAAATGTTTACCAAGCTGTAGGGGGAATGTAACAAGCAGTAGTAAAAATACTATCCGCTCGTAAGGTCTCACTTTCTCTTAATAATAAGTGTTCTATCGCGGTCCTCTCCAATTGACTCAGTCGTCACTTCACTGTCTTCCTCAAGGTACATATGTAAATATCTTCTCTCCCACGGTTTAAGTCCACGCACCTGTTTTTCATAACCCGAAGTCACAACCTCTTCTTTTAATTTATTCGCAAGAGTTTCCAGATACTGCTCTCTTTCAGCTCTATAGCTTCCAACTTCAACAGTTACTCTTCTAAATTCACCAACTTTATTTGCAACAATTAAGGTAAGAATGAGCTCGAATGACGACAGGGTATTTCCATGCTTACCAATTAAAAGGGCGTTATCTTCACCAGCATCAAGAATGACAGTATATCCTTCGTCTGTCCCACTGACCTCCGCCTCAGAAGTGATTCCAATTTGCTTTAGAAGTTTTTCCGCTTCAACTTTTACTATTTTATTTTCTTTTTCCATATGTTTTTTGTGCGTATGCTTGCCATTGCTTCAAGCCTCCAAGTCCTACTAAAAAGTACTGCTGAATTATACCAAATAATGTGAATGCATTCCAGTACAACGAGAGCCCAAATGGAAGTTGAAAGGAAAACACCCCAATCATAATTGGAAAAATAAAGAGAGATTGCTTTGCAAAAGTTGTCTGAAAGTCATCCTGCTTTCCTACGACAGGCTTTTCCGGTGCCATCATTTTTGAAAAAATTAGCTGCAAAACCCCTGTAAGAACAGGTACTAAAATAATTGCTGGGTTATCTTGCCACATCTGTGAAGGAGCTTTTGCAAGAGGAATACCAAAGAAAGTTACTTCCCAAAGGCGCGTCAATTTGAGTCCATCAAAATACAAAAGGTTGTTTATTTCTTTTACTTTTGCCAATGAGTTGGCGTTAACAGCAGTTCCAAGCACATGGTATAGACCCCAGATAATAGGGATTTGAAGCACAACCGGCAGACATCCCGCAGCTGGGTTTACCCCAAACTCTGCATAGAGCTTCATCATCTCTTCTTGTTGCTTCTTCTTATCAGTCTTATGTTTTTCTTTTAACTTCGAAATGTGAGGCGCCATATCCTGCATCTTCTTACTCATTTTGATTTGAGAAGCCGTCAGGGGAAAAAGGATTACACGAATAATGCAGGTAAGAAGTATTATGGAAAAACCTAAAGCAAAAGGGACATTCAGAAAATGAAGAATTTGATAGCAGATAACCAGAAGATTTGTAATCGGCTGATTAAGAATGAGGTTAAAGATTAATCCAATGTCCATTATAATATTCCTATTGTTGTAAGCGCTTTTTTCAATTCAGTTTTTCTTTCGTCTAACTCTGCTTCAAGTATAGGCTTTTTTGCGTATACAGCAATTGTCAGTTTTGTATCAATAACAATCATCTCTCTTAGAATTTCTACTAACTGTCTTTTAACTTTGTTTCTAATAACCGCTCTTTTATCTACCTTTTTGCCAACCACAACTGCGCACTTAAAAATCCCTTCTGCATTCTTTTCGTAACGAATTACAAATAAACGCGTTTGATAAAAGTTTCTGGGAACGCCTTTTTTGAAGGAAAATCTATGAGATTGAGCAAACATTTAGAATGACTACAGAGATTTTCGTCCTTTTTGTCTTCGTCTCTTGATAACATTCTTGCCACCAAGAGTTTTAAGTCTTCCCAAAAAGCCGTGCTTTTTATTCCCTTTCTTTTTATTGTTTTTTGTCAGAAGCTCTGTCATACAAGAAGTTATTATATCTGAAGCTGAGCTTAAACTCAACAATCTTTTTCTTATTGATTTCGAAAGTCATTTCTTCTATCCTTAACTTATGGTTCGCGTTGCAATAAATGGGTATGGAAGAATTGGCAGAGTAGCGCACAGAATTATCTTAGAAAAATTCTCAGACCAGATAGAAATTGTTGCAATTAATGCTGGCTCGTCAACTGACATGAAAGGGTGGATGTACCTTTTGCAGTACGATACCATGTACGGTACGCTACAACATCACTCACTTTTCGTTCAATCACCAGAAGAAGTAACCATCAAAACATCCCTTGAGACTATTGGGGGGTTAGTAATTGACGACAGAACAATTCCTTTTTATTCAGAGAAGGATCCTTCAAAACTTCCGTGGGGAGACCTAAATGTTGATGTTGTCATCGAATCAACCGGCGCATTCACAACCCCTGAAAAGATTCAACCACACCTAGATAGTGGAGCAAAATCAGTAATTCTTTCAGCTCCCTTTAAAGACGAGAATAGCTCAGCCACATATGTATTAGGTGTCAATCTTAACGAAAACGAAAGCGATCATCTCGAAAATGTAGTAAGTAATGCATCGTGCACAACGAATTGTATTGCTCCAGTTGCTGCGATCATGCATGAGACATTCGGCATTGAAAAGGCAATGATGACTACAATTCACTCATATACTTCTGATCAAAATGTTCATGATGGAGGACATAAAGACTATCGAAGGGCAAGAGCTGCAGCTCAAAATATTATTCCAACTTCATCTGGTGCAACAATAGCAGCAGCTAAGGCAATCCCAGAGCTTCAGGGGATATTTAATGGGCTTGCAATACGCGTTCCGACCGCCGTTGGATCACTGGCAGATTTCACTTTCTTACTAAAAAGAGAGACCTCGGTCGAGGAAGTCAACAATGCGCTCAAACAAGCTTCCGAGAACCCAAGATGGAAGGGCATATTTACAGTAACAAATGACCCAATAGTTTCAAGCGACGTAATCGGTAACTCTCACTCATCAATAGCTGACCTGTCTCTCACCCAGGTTGTAGGAGGGAATATGGTCAAGGTTATTGCCTGGTATGATAATGAGTTTGGTTATTCAAATAGACTAGTTGAAGAGACGTTAATCTTAGGCAAAAAAGCCCAATCTGCTCCTCAATCATAATCAATAAATGAATCCTAAAGATCTTGGACCTATTCGAAATATTACCGTTTCTGGAAGAATCGGTAGTGGAGCAACAACCCTGGCACAGCATATTGCTGAAGAATTACATTGGGAAGTTTTAGATGGCGGGAAACTTTTTCGCGAACTAACAAAAGATCATGGATATGCAGGAGGACGTGAAGATCAATTCGACCTCGATTACGAACAGCAGGTAAAAGACATACTTACTAGCAGATCTCATAATATCATTCAAAGTCATCTGGCTGGATTTGATGCACAGGGAATTGATGGTGTGTTTAAAATATTCATTGTTTGTGAAGATAAAAATGGGGAAGATAAAGCAGATGTGAGAATTGATAGATTAGTGAATCGCGATGACATGTCCGTTGAAGACGCAAAACATGAGCTTAAAGAACGAGATCGTCAGAATCTAGAGAAGTGGAGACGCCTTTACGCAAACAGTGATCAAAATTGGGTATATTGGGATAAAAAATACTATGATCTGATAATTAATACTTTTGAACTGAACAGAACAGAAGCACTAAACGCTGTTAAAGAAGCGCTTCACATCTAAAAAGCGCTCACATTTTCTATTTGCTCAATCGACTCCACCTTTAGACCATTTACAATAACCCCAATAGCATCTATGCGCAGTTCATCAGGTAGCTCTGGGTGCAATATATATTTATAGTAATTTGCACACTTGATCAATGACCTAAGTTTCCTTGAATCTATTGCCTCAAAGGGGGTCCCAAATTGCGCAGAGCTTCGTGTTTTTACCTCTATAAAGACCAGAATATTGTCCTTGAGTACAATAGCATCGACCTCACCATAGCCCTTCCTGAAATTGCGCTCGAGAATTATATAGCCCTTATTCTTAAGAAAATGTATCGCAGCATCTTCCCCCAAGAGCGCTGTTGGGTTCACGATCCTCATTTGTTAATTATAAATCCTATTGTCTCTGAAAAGTTGGAGTAGGGGCTGTATATCTACAGGAATCTTTCATATCGGTTCCTAGTATAAAATATGCGTTATACCCAAAGCATTGCTTTGCAATGATATCATCTGGAACGACCACTCCAACATCTTCCACTTTTTCAACCAAAGGCACCATGATCTTGTTCCAAATAGGGGCCGCTCCGGTAATCCCTGATGCCAATGCCTGTGACAGAGGAGTATTGTCGTTATTGCCAACCCATGTTGCAACCAACAGATTGGGAGTATAGCCAATAGTCCAATTATCACGCTTATTGTCAGTTGTTCCTGTTTTTACTGATACTTTATGGTTTGGGATAACAAGTGGCGAATTTGGGCCAAAACTGAGGCTTCTAGCCCTATTGTCTGCAAGTATATCCGAAATAATGAATGCCACACCTGGGTCTAAGACTTTTTCACTCTCTATTTCTTTTGTTTCCAGAGTTTTACCTTCGGAATTTGTAATTTTAAGTATCGGATCCAAAATAACTCTTTCACCGCTATTTGCAACAGTTCCATAGGCTGTTGCTAGATCAAGCATCGTGACCTCTGCTCCCCCAAGAGTTATTGAAATCCCATAATTGCTTGGGTCTTTCCATGAAGTAATACCCATCTTTTTCCCAAAATCTACGATTTGTCCCACACCATAACGCTGCGCAAGTCTTACTGCAGGAATGTTATAGGAATTTGCAAACGCCATTCTCAGAGGAACTCTACCGTGAAATCTTCCATCGTAATTAACGGGACGATATGTCTCTGAACCTGGATTTGAAATTACGAGAGGAGAATCATCTAAAAGTGTTGCTTCAGTTAAACCCTGAGAAAGAGCAAGACTATATGTTACGAGCTTTATTGTCGACCCTGGTTGACGCAGAGAAGTTGTCAGATTAACATTTCCGTCTTTTTCTAAATCAAAATAATCCTTACTTCCCACCATTGCCAAAACGTCTCCATTCTGGGGATTTGTCACAAGAGCAGCACCATTCCCAATTCCCAAGTATCCTGAGCTGTTTACCTCTTCAGATACGACTCCCTCAGCTAGATTTTGCATATCAGAATCAAGAGACGTTGTAACCTGCAAACCTCCTCGCTCGACTTCTAACAATCCAAATTTTTCTATAAGCAAATCTTTCACATACATTACAAAGTGTGGAGCTTTTATAGGAACCTGTGGAGACTTAAAGACGAGCTTTTCTTTGTATGCTTTAGTTGCTTGATCTCTCGTAATATATTTTTCAGAAACCATAGCGTTAAGAACATCTTTTTGTCGAGATTTACCTGAAGTTCCATCTCCCATAAAAGGAGAGTATGTACTAGGAGCCTGAGGAAGACCTGCAAGATATGCACTTTGAGCCAAAGTTAAATCTGAAACATTTTTCCCAAAGTATATTTGACTTGCAGCTTCAACTCCCCATGCCGTTCCACCGTAAGGAATGTAGTTAAAATACAATTCAAGAATCTGATCTTTTGTGTATTGTTGTTCTGCCCAAAATGCCAATGTTAACTCTTTTGCTTTTCTTGTTATGGTTAGCTCTGGTGTCAAAAGAGCAGACTTAATTAGCTGTTGGGTTATCGTAGATCCACCCTGAAAGTCTTTTTTAGTTAAATCAACATAAATTGCACGCGCAATACCTCTTATGTCAAAACCCTTATGTCTTAAGAACTCTTTATCTTCGATGGCAATTGTTGCGTTAATAAGATCCTTAGGAATTTGGTCAAGTTTTACAATTGTTCTATTTTGGTTAGCATAAATTTCAAATAACAGCTTCCCGTTTCTATCCATTATCTTAGTGGTCTTAGAAATATAGCTTACCGATAAATTTGAAAGCTTCGGGAGGTCTGAAATAAAAATAAGAAATAAAAGTGGCAGAAATATAAAAACTGAAGCTAGAATTCCCCCAACTAACAAATACTTCGCTCTTAACACCAAATTTGAACCTACAGTGGGCTTTGTTTTTCTTGACTTCGTTTTTTTAACCTTCTTTGGTTTTATCTTAAAAGGAGAGATTAATTTCGTAAATAAGGTGAGATAAAATATCCTTTTTAGACTTATAGTTTTTGCTTTTGTTTTCTTTATTTTCTTTTGTGACACTACCAATTTCTTTACATATACTGTCGGAAAAATCACTGCTCTATAACTTACTTTCCAGGCAGAATAAACAAAATCACCAACTTTTATGAGTAAGAAAAGAAAGGAGTAGAAAAGAAAAGTAAAAAAAGACATAGAGCCCCCCAATAATAATTAATAAGTTCTAACAGAGGGCAGAAATCCTGTTTGAATATTAGTAGTATAGTAATTAGCTCTTCAGTTGGCAACTGGGAATTTTGTTTTGAGATCTATTATGTACTACAATGAATTCATGCAAGTACTTGTGATAGGAGCCTCTCTTTTTGATGCAATTGTCTCGCTTGAGAACAATCCTCACGTAACAGTTGACGGTAGACGCGCATCTTTCTCATTAGGTGATAAGGTTCCTATAGATATCAAAGCTTTCTCAATAGGTGGAAATGGAGCAAATGTAGCATCATCACTACAACGACTTGGAATCTCCAACTCATTCTATACGTATATTGGACAAGATGCGCTTTCTCAATTTATTGCAAAGCAACTTTCTGATGAAGGACTTACGGTATACCAAGAAATTGTTGATTCAAAAGACGGTCCCCTTTCGATAATCTTTGAATTTAATCAGGATAGAACAATATTCTCCCATCATCCAGAATATGAACATATATTTGATGAGGGGAAGATAACAGAAAAGCCAGATGTCATTTTTCTTACCTCTATTGGCAAGCGGTGGGAGGGTGCATATGAGCAGGTTCTTTCTTATGCAGGTCGAGAGAATATTGCGATAGCCTTCTCCCCAGGCTCTGCCCAAATGAAAGATATAAATGAAACCTTCATAAAGGCAGTTCATCAATCAAAAATGCTTTTCTGCAACATGGAAGAAGCTAGAATCATTAATGAAAAACTATCTGGCACCAAAATTGATGAAATAAAAGAGCTATTGCTTAATCTTAAAAACTACGGCTTTGAACTACTATCAATTACCGATGGAGGCAATGGGTCTTATGCTGTAGATTCCAAAAACACAACTTACAAAATTGGCACAATGGAACCCGATGGACATGAAAAAACTGGGGCAGGAGACGCTTATGCGGGTGCATTCCTAGCTTCATATCTTTCTGGATATGATATTCCAGAAAGCATGAAAAGAGGGGTATTAAATTCGGTAGGCGTAATGTCAAAAATAGGAGCACACACCGGACAACTCCATCAAGAAGAAATGGAAAGAAAATCATCCGAAGTAGAACTTAAAGCTGAAGTTATATAGAATAGCATATATGAAAGTTTATCTTGCAACTGATCACGCAGCATTTGAATTAAAAGAATATGTAAAAGAACACCTTGGGGGAGGTGGCTATGATGTTGAGGACTGCGGAGCACTTACTTTTGATCCCAATGATGATTATCCGGATCTTATAAAAATAGCGGCAAAGAAAGTTTCTCAAGACATTGGCTCCTTCGGCATAGTCTTTGGAAAATCAGGAGCAGGAGAGGCAATTGTTGCAAATAAAATAAACGGAGTTCGCGCTGTTCTTGCAGTAAATGAGGAAAACGTTCGTCTTTCCAGAGAGCATAACAATGCAAACGTTCTTTCAATTGGATCAGTTCTTATTGGCAATGAACAAGCAATAGAATTAATTCGGCTTTTTATAAATACTCCTTTCTCAAATGAAGAACGTCATTCTCGAAGAATTGGGAAGATATCCCAAATAGAACAAAATGAATGAAGTAATCCCAGGAATTTTAGAAAAAGAATGGGCCGATATTGAGCGAAAGCTAGAAATTCTTAAGCCTTTTGCAAAATCAGTACATATAGATATTATTGATGGCAAGTTTGCCAACAACACAACATTTTTAGACCCTAAACCCTTTAAAAAATACGAACAAGATTTTCTTCTCGAGCTACACATGATGGTTGAGAATCCAACTCAGTATCTCAAGCCGTGGGCAGATGCTGGATTTCAACGATTTATTGGACACATTGAAAAGATGCCTGACCCAGTTGATTTTGTAGCGCAAGGACAACTTCTAGGAGCAGTAGGACTTGCCATAGATGGACCAACTTCACTAGACATTCTTAGCAATATAAATCTGAATGACCTAGATTGTCTTTTAATTATGACAATTAATGCAGGATTTTCGGGACAAGAATTCAATTCAGAACTCTTAGGGAAAGTTAGAGAAATTAAGAAGAAATACGGATTCCTTCCAATTGAGGTAGATGGGGGAATTAATGCAGAAACAATAGTGAAAGCAAAAGATGCAGGAGTCAATAGATTTGTCTCAACAAGTCATTTATTTAAGTCTGAGAACATTGAAGAAACTTTCCATAAACTTACCTCATCTATCATGTGATGAGGCCGAGGGAAGCACGCTTCCCCCGGCACTCGTTTGAACGGAAACTCCTTTCAGGATTTCTTCCTCGCCTTGAGCGAAGTAACGACGCCCAAAGACATCAAACCACCGCCCCCCAACAGGAAGAGCAGGTTGTTGCTCTGTGGATGTGCAGGCAAGAAGAATGTCACCTCTGTGTTGGTCCCGTCCGTGAAGACGATCGCAATATCCGCAGAGTGCGTACTGGAACGGGTCTTTGCGACCCAATCCCGGCTGTAGGTGATGCTTGTAGCTCCACCGTATTCTTGAATGCCAAGGCATTCACCATTCTGTGCGTCTGAATTGACACAGACCTCGATGGCCGCCACTGGCTTGTTCGACGTACCCGTGATTGTGAAGGGAACGTTTTGCCCCGCGCACTGATCCCAGGGAGGACCAAAGGACATTGTGAATTCGGTGAAATTCACCGGCTTGAACGTCGTGATAGTCCAATCACCCATCTGTCCGCAGTTCTCTGCAGGCTGAGTGGGTGTCGGAGATACAGTCGGCGTGCTCGTCGACGTTGGTGAGCTTGTAGGCGTTTGGGTGGCCGTTGGGCTCAAGGTCGGTGTGTTGGTCGGCGAATTTGTCGGAGTCGCCGATAGCGTAGGACTCGCAGTCGAAGAAGCCGTTGGTGAGCTTGTAGGCGTTTGGGTGGCCGTTGGGCTCAAGGTCGGTGTGTTGGTCGGCGAATTTGTCGGAGTCGCCGATAGCGTAGGACTCGCAGTCGAAGAAGCCGTTGGTGAGCTTGTAGGCGTTTGGGTGGCCGTTGGGCTCTTCGTTGGCGTCTTCGATGGAATCGTTGTTGGCGGCGTGCTCGTCGACGTAGGCGTTGGAGTTGCTGCCGGACATGGTCGCGGTGGCAACTTGCCATGCGGGCCATGGTCACCCTCATCCTCTCGGGTAACTCCCGGAACGTAAAGGATGTAGCATCCTGCGTCTGCTTTCCCCAAGTCAAAGCCGATTCCAGCGGCAAAAGACCCGAGAATGAGCGCGAGCAAGACAATCCTCGTCTTCAACAAAACTTCCTCCTTCTGGAGTTTCCGTATTTTCAAGGAGCGTTCCCGCATCCCAGAAAGCAATATCGTGGTACGGAAACTCAACTTCTGGGGGTATTATAGCGTATACTATGGGGGAATGTTACTTTTGCCCGCGCCCTGCAAAAACCATTTGTGAAATCGAAGAAATTGTTGCCTTTGCAGATTTCTCATCTACTATATTGCTAGACATTACAACCAGAATAAATGGGGTCTTCCCATTTGAGATAATTCCCCCATCGTGGATGAAATTTACACCGTCTCCGGTTTTATGATAAATATGAACATTTTTCGGGAGTAGAGGCACCAATCTATCCTCAAATTCGGTATTTTCGAGATACTCAAGCATCTCAGAGGTTAGAGCTTTGGAAGTTATTTTATTTTGGTAGAGCATCTGGAAAAATTTACCAATGTCACGAGCCGAAGTGTCATTGTCCACCATACTTGTAGATCCCATTCCTATTTGATAGGCGTATGCCTGAATATCATCCTCCCCAAGACGAATATTTAATACATGCGCTGCAGTATTATCGGATTGATTAAGAGCAAGACGAGCTAAGGCCTGAAGGGTATATTGTTGGCCAGGTTTTTGATACCGAAGACTCCCCGTACCATAATCCTGAATATCACTTTCCTGAATAACAATTGTGTCTTGAAGATCGATCTCTTTTTTAGATGCCAAGTGGTACAAATACCCAACAACAGGTAGTTTATTAAGAGAAGCTGCAGTTAATACCGTGTTGCCATGGATACTAAAATTATCGCCTGTAACTAAATCTTCGTAATACACACTAAAATCTCCCTTTTGCGTTTTGAGATATTCCACCAGTTCGTCTCTTATAGCCTCAGGTTCTTTTATTTTTGAAGCTTGCCCAATCTGAATTGCTGGAATAAAAACAAGATTTCTTCCCAGAATAATAAGGAAGAATGAATAAAAAAGAAATATTGCTAACTTTCGCATGCTATTCAATTATTTTTGGCCGGTATTGCAAAGCCTCAAGCATATGCTCAGGCTTAACCTCAAAAGAAGACTCCAAATCTGCTATTGTTCTGGCGATCTTTAATACCTTATTAAAAGATCTTGCAGATAAAGAAAGAGTCTTCATCGCCTGTTTCATTATACCTCGCGCGTCATCAGTCATTAATAGTAATTCTTTTAGGTCCCTTGCAGACATTTCAGAGTTCATAATAATTTTCTTTTTGAAAAATCTCTCTTGTTGCATTTTAAGAGCATGAATCACACGTTTCCTAACAACGATAGAAGCCTCAGGCTCTTCTCCATCATCAACTAATTTTTCTATTTTAACTGCGGGCACATCAATATGGATATCTATTCGGTCAAGTAGGGGACCTGAAAGCTTTTTCTGATACTTAAGCACCTGCTGCGCAGAACAAGTACACACCTTGGTATCGTCCCCAAAGTAACCACATGGACAAGGATTTGCTGCAGCAACAAGCATGAATCGAGATGGAAAAACAACTCTCTCGCGAGCTCTTGAGATACTTACAATTCCATCTTCCAATGGCTGTCGTAATGCCTCCAGTACATATCTTGAAAATTCAGGTAATTCATCTAAGAATAATACTCCACGATGAGCAAGTGATATTTCCCCAGGCCTAGGATTGGCAGATCCTCCAACCAGACCTACGTGAGAAGTAGTATGGTGTGGATTTCTGAAAGGCCGTGTTCTTAAAATAGACTTTCCTTCCAATAATCCTGAAATGCTATAAATTTTTGTTACCTCCAAGGCTTCTTCGAAGGAGAGTGGGGGAAGAATTGATGGAATCGTTTTTGCAATAAGGGTTTTTCCTGCTCCTGGCGGGCCTTTTAATAAAATGTTATGACCCCCTGCAACCGCTACCTCAACTGCACGCTTTGTGTAGGCTTGACCTTTCACATCCTTCACGTCGAATAAGTAATCTTCTTCGCCCTTGTCGGGCTCAAAAACTATTGGAAGAACTATTTCTAACGGTTTTGTGCCGGCCAAGTGATTGAATAATTCTTTCAAAGTCTTGACTGCATAAATTGTAATACCATGTACAATTTCGGCCTCATGGACATTGCTAAAAGGAATATAGATTTCTTTAATTCCCTTTTCTTTTGCAGCAAGAACCATAGGCAATATTCCCCTTGATAGCCTCACTCCACCACTCAGAGACAACTCTCCAACGAATAATGATCGTTCCAAGTCAACAACAAGTTGACCTGAGGAGACAAGAATCGAAATTGCTATGGGTAGGTCAAAAGTAGGACCTTCTTTTGGTAAATCTCCAGGAGCCAGATTTACCGTTATTTTCTTTGACGGAAAATCAGCTCCCGAATTTTTGATTGCTGATCTAACGCGCTCACGAGATTCTTCAACTGCTTTGTCTGGTAGTCCGACTATGGTAAAAGAAGGAAGACCATTCAGAATATCTGTCTCTACTTCTACTAAAACTCCATCAAGACCCACTACCGTTGAAGAGGCGACTTTACTAACCATATGATAGTTATGCAGAAAAAGATTAAAGAAGTATTAACGATTTTTAACTCTGACAACAAGCCTTAGCCCAGACCAAATCTCGTCTATTGCAGCGACTTTTACATCAACAAGTCCAAGAGGTAGACAAACTTCACGAATAGTATCTTCGGTGATATCAGTTGTAACTTTTGAAGATTTTTTCGGCCAACTTACCCAAATTGTCCCTTCCGGCTTTATGGCTTTTATGATTTGAGGTAATTCTTCAACTAACCTCTCTTTTTCTCTTACGAAAAAGTGGACAAAGTCATGACCACTTTTTAATGTTGGAAATATCTCAATGTCATCAATCTCACCTAAAAATACTATGTAAGAGAGCGGGGCATATAAGAAAACAGTTGAGAATCCGCTTCTCAAACCTAATTTGTCCCTCAATGATTTTTCCGAATAACCTAACATATCTGTATTCTAATAGGTAGTATGGCACTTCGCATAAAGCGAAGCTTGTACTACTTCGCAGTTCAAGTGAATATGAACTGCTGCGTAGTATAATACACACAACCCAATGGATGACGTAGATTTAATAAAACAAAAAATAGACGTAGCAGATCTTATTGGTAGCTATATCCCCATTAAGAGAGCTGGACGTAATTTTAAGGCTAATTGTCCATTTCATGATGAAAAATCAGCATCTTTTGTAATCTCTCCAGAACGACAAATCTGGCATTGTTTTGGCTGTGCAAAGGGTGGCGACATTTTTACCTTTATTGAAGACTACGAAAGAGTAGATTTTGCAGAAGCCCTAAAGCTTCTTGCAGATAAAGCTGACATAAAATTAAAGAAAAATGCATTTCGTTCAAAGAATGACGAAAAGAAAAATAGAATATATGAGATCAATCACCTAGCATCTCAATTTTATCATTTTCTACTAACTGATCATGCATCAGGAAAAGAAGCGCTTTCTTATGTGATGGAAAAAAGAGGTCTTTCAAAAGCTCTCATTTCAACTTACCTTCTGGGGTACGCACCAAGACAAGGAAATGCCCTTATAAATTACTTGATGAAAAAGAAAGGGTACAATTCAGAGGAACTTCAAGAGGCTGGTATCGCAACTTTTAGAGGAGGACGACTCTATGATTTTTTCCAAAACAGATTGATGTTCCCAATTCAAGACGCACGGGGAAATATTGTTGCTTTTTCAGGTCGAGGACTTACAGACAACGCAATTCCAAAATACATTAATACTAAAGAAACACCGGTGTATGTGAAGGGGGATACTGTATTTGGCCTATTTCAGGCAAAAGACTCGATAAAGAAAGAGGGAAAAGTGATCCTTATGGAGGGAGAATTTGACGCAATATCTTCTTTCAAAGAAGGCATCACAAACACAGTTGCGATCAAAGGAACAGCTCTGACAGAAAGTCAGATTAGGCTTCTGAAGCGTTTTGCTCAAAAAATTGTATTTTGTTTTGATACAGATCTGGCTGGGACTGAAGCTCAAAGAAGATCTATTGCACTTATTACCAAAGAGGGTATAAATGCCAGTGTTGTTATTCCTCCTCAAGGAAAAGATGCGGATGAACTACTAAAGGAAGACCCTATTCTTTTTAAAAAGGCGCTTAAAAACGAAGTAAATATTTATGATTTTATAATCGAAAGCTCAGTACAAAATGCTGATCCTACAAGCGCTGAAGGGAAAAAACATATTCTTTCAAGAACTTTGTCTTATATTAACGACATAGAAAATGAAATCATTAAAGAACATTACCTCAAAAAGCTTGCACAACTACTAGAAACCTCGTATGAGTCAGTGGTAAAGGAGGCTGAGCGAAAAAAAAATCCAGAAGTCAAAGAAAAAGAAATTGTTATCCCAACAAATAAAAAAACGCGTCAAGAAATGCTTGAAGATCATCTTTTGACCTTAATTTTGCAATCACAAAAACCAAAAGACGCTATGGCAGCAACAGCTAATATTCTTGAAACGGTACAATTAGTTACACCTCAGGCAAGAAGCATCTTCAATTCTCTCAAGGACTACTTTATAACATCAGACGAATTGAGTGTTGCTGAGGTCAGTAAGCTTCTCCACGAAAGCACAATTTCTACATTTGATTTGTACTTCCTAACTCCAATTCCGGTTTTTCCCTCAAATGAGCTTCATTTACTTGAGGTGGAAAAGATCGCAAGAACTGTCAAACAATCAGCAGTTAAAGAACAATTAAAAAATCTTTCTGAAAAAATGAAAGAAGCAGAAAAGAAAGAGAATGAGGAAGAGTTGCAACAATTGAGAGAAGAATTCAGCCTCCTTGCATCTCATTACAAATAGGAGTAGAATAAATTTCATTCTTCGCGCGGTAATTTCTGTGCGAGAGTATTGCATTATGAGGGTAGGTACTGTAAAAAACGAACACGTAGAAGAACTTTTGGCCTCAGCAAAGAAGCGCGGCTACATCACACAAGAAGAAATTCTCCAAAAATTTCCAAAACCAGAACATTTCCTTGACGAGCTTGATTATCTCTATGATCAGCTGATTAAAAAGGAAGTAGACATCTTCGAAACAATAGAACAAGAAAAAGAAACTCACAAATCCATTGAAGATCTAGAAAAGGAGCTTGAAGCTCTCAATCTTATTCAGGGTGGAACTGTATCTGATCCTGTCAGAATGTACTTGAAGGAGATTGGAAGAATCCCGCTATTAACATTCGAGCAAGAAGTTGATCTTGCAAAAAGACTTGAGGCTGGAGATGAATCAGCCAGAAAAAAGCTTGTTGAATCAAATCTAAGACTTGTTGTCTCTATTGCTAAAAAGTATGTAGGACGAGGAATGACTCTTCTTGATCTCATCCAAGAAGGAAATCAGGGTCTTATTCGTGCAGTTGAAAAGTATGATTGGAAAAAAGGGTTCAAATTCTCAACCTATGCAACATGGTGGATTAGACAAGCTATTACTCGTGCTATAGCAGATCAGGCAAGAACAATTCGTATTCCAGTTCACATGGTTGAAAATATCAATAGAACCATGCGTGTCCAAAGACGCCTCATGCAGGAAATTGGAAGACAACCAACCCCAGAAGAAATTGCAAAAGAACTTGAGACGGATCCTGAAAAAGTAAGAGAGATTCTTAAAATTTCTCAACAACCAGCTTCTTTAGATACTCCAGTTGGAGATGAGGAAGATTCATACCTTGGAGACTTTATATATGATGTAACTGCTCCAACTCTTTTTGACACAGCTTCTAGAGGTCTTTTGAAAGAACAACTAAATTCGGTTCTCTCAACTCTTTCTGACCGTGAGAGAAGAGTACTTGAAGAAAGATTTGGACTTAAAGATGGAAAACCAAAGACGCTTGAAGAGGTAGGGCGCATGTTTGCCGTAACAAGAGAGCGTATTAGACAAATAGAAGCAAAGGCTTTAAGAAAATTGAGACATCCGTCTAGAGGCAACAAACTCCGAGACTATTTAGAATAGAGCCTTCAACCTAATATTGAGTCTAATTATTTTTCAAGACCCCTATAGACCAACGGGTCTTCTGCGATTCCAATTGAAATTCTAGGAATTTCCGTTTTTGCACCACCCACTAAGTGAAAAGGGCCATCTTGCCTTTCTGGATTGCCACTAAAGCCAGCCGCTCTCAAAATCACAGCATCCCCTGGGGCTAACGCCCACATATATACAGATTCACCGTGCCTTTCATTTCTTACTTCAAAGTCTGCTTCTCCCTGGACAGAGCACACAACTACAAGCCCTGAATAGTCAGGTGCGTCTTTATGACTCGAAACAAAACCGTCTCTATTGTATTTCTGGACAGCATAGTCATTTGGTACCCAGTTTGAGACTGCTGGAAAGTCACCTTCATGCTGGACTAGTCTTTGCCAGACGCCTTCTCCCAACTCCGCCAGAGCTCGCTGATGAACCTTATCATAATCTGCATACTCAAACTTTTTTGTAACCGTACCTCTTCTTACATGTAATGGCTTGAATGGAAGAGTAGAACAGAAAGCCTGAAGTCTATCAACTGAAACGTCAGTAAGAAATCCACGAACCAAAGTTGCTCCTTTATCTTCTACTTGTTGTAAATGCGGAACAAGATTTTCTCCCGTAAAAACGAGTGGATCAGCTTCTCTTAACATTCGCTGATTATATTCATACATTAGACCCTTTTCAAGCTCAAATTTATTTTGTATAATAGTTTACTTTCAGAAATCCAATGAAGGTGATTGAAGAATGATCCGTGATAGTATGTGCAAGCACATTCTTCACTGACAATAAATGATCCGTGATAGCTCAATGGTAGAGCAGGAAGCTGTTAACTTCAAGGTT
>CAZHDZ010000013.1:0-22676 GCA_964531275.1 uncultured Gammaproteobacteria bacterium | reverse complement strand
GGAGGTTGCAGTAGGTGGGATTGCCCGTTTCACACTCACTCGTCTCTGTTGCTCTAAGAATTTGTTAATTCAAATTCTCTCTTGATTCCCACATGTGAGTAAAGGAATCAATAACCAGCGCTTCCACGTCGGAGCTTTCGCCCCAACCCTAACATCACATCTGTCCGGACTTTCCTCTACATTCTATTACAAATGCAGCGACGGAACTTCTTCCTAAGGCTCAATTATTATACTACTTTGAAGGAATCAGTTCAATCCTATAGTAGAAAATCTGTGACTCTTTTTTCGATATTTCTCCTAAAGTTATTGTCTAGGATTGAATGCCACTCAACATTTCCATATTTCTCAAACCAAGTCATCTGGTTCTTTGCATGTCTGTATTCTGAGATCTTCCATCTGTATATGGCTTCGTCAAGCGTCATACTACCAAGTAAGTATTGGAATAATTGCCTATATCCGTTTGCATCCTTAACCTGTTGAGTTAAGTTACTATAATTTTGAAACAATACTTCAGCCTCTTTAAACGCACCCTCCTTTATTCTTAAATTTACTCTGTCGTTAATGCGTTGTTTGAGAATCTCCCGATCGCACTTAAGTCCTATTACCAAACTCTTATAACTACTCTTTGACGGAGTGCTTACTGTTTTACTATTCCTTAGAATTTCTATGCCACGTATAAGCCTACGTTTATTTTTGATATCGGAATCATTAAGCGCACCAAGTTTGTCTTTTGGAAGAAGTCTCTGAAGTTCTGCTACAGTGAGTTTTTCAAGACTATCCCTTAGCTCTAAGTCTGGCGCAACCTCGACATCCAACCCCTCCATCAAAGCTTTTACATACAACCCACTTCCTCCTACTATGATGGGAAGCTTTCCTTGAGCAATAATCTGATTTATAAAATCTCTAGATAAAGCAAGATAATCAGATACACTAAATGGAGAAGTAGGATCTACAACGTCAAGTAGACAAATAGAAGGACTACCGTTATGAGAATAATATCCTGCATTATAAATATACCCTTCCGGGATATCTTTCCCAGAAATGATGTCAAGATCTCTAAAAACCTGGACAGAATCAGCACTAACCAAAACTCCACCAAGAACAGCAGCTAAATCAAAGGCTAAAGAAGTCTTTCCAACTCCAGTAGGGCCAACAATAAATAATGCTTTTTCGTGCATTTACGTATTTTACCCTACTTTTTTTATCAGTGCGAAGCACCAACCTACTTGATGGCCTTCTTCAAACTTTTTCCTGGTGTAAATCCAGGAGCTTTCCTAGCAGAAATAGTAATTGCAGCACCTGTTTTGGGATTTCTACCTTTTCTAGCTTTTCTAGATCTTACAGAAAATGTTCCAAAGCCGGTAATAACAACTTTCTCTCCTCTTTTAAGTGAATCACGGATTCCATTCAAAAATACTTTTACGGATTCTTTAGCAGCCTTATTAGTTAAGTTTCCTTTTTTAGCAACGAGCTCTATAAGCTCTTTTTTTGTAACGGACATAACGCATTCACCTCCTTAAAATTGGGTTGATTTAACAATACATTTTGAAATTCATACTGTCAATACCTTGAAAAGAAGACCCAAATAAACTACAAGTATTAATAGACGAGATGTCTCATAAAGCACCACAATTCATACAAAAAATTCGTAATATTTCATGGTATTTTGTAGGTCTTTTGGTCATAGCCTGCATATTTAGAATAGCGCTGCTTGGAAATGTACCAACTGGAGTAAGCAATGATGAACTCGATTACATTCTCAATGCAAAATCTGTATTTTTACAGCAGAGCGATATTAGTAATACGTGGAACCCTCTTTCACTAACAACCCCCCAGAGCAGCTTTCCTCAGGCTGAAATTGCACCTCTTCTCATGGCACCTTTCATAGGCCTCTTCCCATTATCTTTATTTCTCTCAAAGCTATCTTATGCACTTATCAGCATAGGCACTATTATCATAATTTATCTTATTGCAAAAAGACTGTTCGACCAAAAAATAGCTTTCATCGCAGGCCTAGCAGCTTCCATTAATCCATGGCTAATATTTTTCGGTAGAACAGCATATGACACTCCCCTTGCCATATTCTTCTATCTTTGTGCATTGTATGTTCTGCTTATTACTAAAAAATGGCATATATTACTTGCGTTCCCACTGTTCTTCCTAGGATTTTATTCATACATTGGTACAAAGCTTATATTGATTCCTTTCGCAGCAATATCGGTTTATTACTCGTGGCGCTTTATCAACAATAAGAAATATGCCAAGCAATACTTAATAGTAATTGCCCTCTGCATAGCAATAATATTTTCATATGCAATTCAAACGCTTACTGCAGGTAAAAATAGAGTTTCTGAAATTTCTAGTCCATACATGCCCTCGATTGCAACAACTGTTGATTATCAGAGGAAGCAGTCGCTAGATACTCCACTTAATGGATTTTTCTCAAATAAATTTACGGTCTTTGTTGATTATTCAATAGAAAAATATATAAATACCTTTTCACCAAATTTCTTATTTCTTTCAGGAGATGCCAAGCCACAATTTTCTCTTTGGGAACATGGAGTTTTTTACATAATTGATGCAATATTTATAATAATTGGACTTTATTTTCTCTTCAAAAGGAATCAAAAAGAAGCATTGCTATTTTGCGCACTCATTTTATTAGCACCGCTGCCCTCACTTATTAGCAATGTCGGCACCTCCTATGCAATTCGCTCAATGCTTATGGCCCCACTTCTTTTAATAGTAGTTGGTATTGGGATAAAATCTTTGCTCGATACAACAAAACCACACCTACTAAAGACTTTGACAATATGGTGTATTCTAATTTTTTACTTTTTTCAGCTTTTTAATTTTCTTAATATTTATATTCTAAGAAATCCAATATATAATTCTGAGTCTTTTAATTTTAGCTCAAGAGAACTCGTGAAATACCTTACGCTATCCCATCAAAACAAAATTATATATGTTGTGAATGGGGACCCAAAAACTCCCTTAAAGCATTATCTGTTCTACACAAATAGCCTTGACAAGACAATGCTTAATAAAATTGAGCACATGTATAAAGACAAAAAATATCAAATTGATAACATTCAATTCATAACGTGTGATCAAATTCCTCGAAATCTTGAAAATAATCTTTTAATCTATGAATCAAGCTCAAAATGTAGGAATGTTCCTAAAGGAAATAGCCTGTCAATAGCACAGCTTAGCGATAGTGGCTCGATCCACAACATTGTCAATGACACGGTCTGTACCAACTACAACCTTCAGAGATATATTTCTGGACTAAAATATACAGATATGAATATAGAAAATTTATCGGAAAGACAATTCTGTGAGAAATTTATCGTGAGAAGATAAAAACTATTCTTTAGGTTCAGATACGCGGAACTCGCGGATTACAGTTACTCTTACCACTCCAGGAACTATAACTTTTCGATCAATCTCTTCCTTGATTTTTCGTGCAAGTATTGTGGTTTCTATATCATCCAGCTTTCCAGGATTTACCACAACTCGAATTTCTCGACCCGCCTCAAAAGCGTAAGCGTCTTCGACTCCATCATAATGCTTTGCGATCTCCTCCATGTCTTTAAGTCTCTTCATGTAGTCTTGGAGATCTTCATGACGTGCGCCTGGACGTGCACCTGAAATAGAATCTGCGGTTGATACAATCATTGACTCAATCGATGAGAACGGTTTGTCTTCGTGATGCTCTGCAACACAGTTAACAATTTCTCTTGGAATTTTATACTTATTGAGAAGTTCTACCCCTAGATCAACATGACTTCCCTCTTTCTCGGTAACTATCTTGCCAATATCATGAAATAAACAGCCTAATTTAACTGTTTCTACATTTGCACCAATTTCGTGAGCAATCTGCATACCAATTTTGGTTTCTTCAAGGGTATGTACCACTAGATTTTGACCAAATGAAGTTCTGAATTTAAATCTTCCAAGCATGAGAATAAGGTCTGGATGGATATTGTAGGCGTCTACTGCATGCGCAAGTTTTTCTCCCTCTTCAAACAGAATCTTATTTACTTCTTTCCTTTGTTGCTCAACAACCTCCTCAATTCTAACTGGCTGAATTCTGGTATCTCTAATTAAAAGCTCCAAAGAACGTCTTGCGATCTCTCGTCTAACTGGATCAAAACTTGAAAGTCTAATAATACCTCTCTCTTCAAGGTCAACATCAACTCCTGTCGCATTTTCAAAGGAACGAATATTTCGTCCTTCTTTCCCAATAATTCTCCCTTTCATATCTTCGTCTTCAATTTTGACTACAGATAGAGTGTATTCGGGAAGAAAATCCAATGCTCCATGCTTTATAGCATCAGCAAGAATTTCTTGTGCTTTTTTGTGAGCACTTGCTTTTGCTTCTGCCTCAGATTCTCTTATTTCCTTTGCAACTTCTGCTTTAAGATCATTTTGAACCTCTTCAATAAGGAGTCTCTTTGCTTCGTCCGCAGTTACATGGGAGATTTCTTCAAGCTTTTTGATATATTTCTGTCTATCGTCCATACTTTTGGACAAACTGGAGTGCACCTATTCTGTGTAGGCTACGCAAGAAGTTCTGAATATGTATTTGGTATTCATATGCTTACGCTTTGTACCGGTTTGCTCAAAGATTATATCATAGGAATAGGACTTTGTGGTACACTGAACTACTGCCTATATGATCCAAAATCTTGACTCGCTTTCAACAACTGAAGAAAGAAAAAAACTGCTTGAAATAGTAGAAGCTGCATTTACTTCAATCCAACCAGAAGAGAACTTCAAAAAAACCGTCAAATTGGAAGACGATAATTTGACAATACTTGACCACACCTACAATTTAAACTCCTATGACCATGTTTTTCTCATTGGGTTTGGAAAAGGATCTTCTCACAATAGCAAATTTCTTGAAAACCTCTTGGGAGACAAACTCACAGAAGGGTATGTAATTGATACAAAAGAAGAGGCATTCTCAAAGATAAAATTTACTCTTGGCACTCATCCCGTTGTGTCACAACAAAATGTTGATTTTACATTCGATGTTATGGGCAGGTTTTCTAAAATGACAGACCGCGACCTTGTCCTTGTTGTTGTCTGTGGCGGAGGAAGTGCAATGTTTGAACACCCACACTCAGTAAGCATAGAACAAAAAATCGAAATAGAAAAAGCTTTACTTAAATCTGGGGCCAATATAATAGAAATGAACAAAATTCGTCAACATCTATCTGATGTTAAAGGTGGAGGACTTGCACAAATTTTGTATCCAGCTACAGTTGCGACACTTATTTACTCAGATGTGCCAGGAAATGACATGTCATATATAGCTTCTGGTCCCACAGTAAAAAATCAATCGACAATTGATGACGCCATGGAACTCGTTAGGCGATTTAATATTCCTGATATTACTCCTGAAGTATTTATAAATAATCCCGCGGATGATAAGTACTTTGAAAAGGTACAAAACCATATAGTACTCAGCAATCTTACAGCTCTTACTGCAATGAAAGAAAAAGCAGAGTCATTTGGAATTAATGTCAAAATCTTTAGTGATAAATTTCAAGGAGAAGCCAGGGATGCCTCAATACAGCTATTAAATGAGCAGCAAGAAATGGGTATGCTTCTCGCAGGGGGAGAAACAACTGTTACTGCAAAAGGCGAGGGTAAGGGAGGCCGAAACCAAGAAGCATCATTATCCGCATTGATTAACTTACCTGACAATACAATTGTTCTCTTTTTTGCATCAGACGGATGGGATAACTCAGAAGCAGCTGGCGGAATTGCAGATAGTGAGACAAAGAAGCATGTCCAAGAAAAGGGAATTAATCCTCAAGATTTCTTAGACAGAAATGACAGCTATACTTTTTTTCAAAGTACTAATGATGCTGTAATGACTGGAAGACTCCCCTCAAATATTGCGGATCTTATGATTGTTTGGAAATACTGACTATGGAAGAAATTACAGAGCAAAAAGTACTTGAACTAGAGGAGAAGGCTAATGAAGCACGCCAACTACTCATGACCACACTCCTTGAAGCGGGAAGCGGTCATTCTGCTGGACCGCTTGGCATGGCAGACATCTTTACTTCTTTCTATTTTTATCTCCTCAATCACGACCCCAAAAACCCTGATATGCCTGATCGTGATCGTCTAATACTTTCAAATGGTCACATTTGCCCTATTCGGTATGTATCTATGGCACAAGCAGGATATTTCCCAATTGAAGAGCTTAAGACACTTCGTAAAATTAATTCAAGAATCCAGGGACATCCTCACAGAACTGCTCTACCTGGTCTTGAAACAACATCCGGACCACTAGGGGAAGGACTTTCTCAATCAATTGGTATTGCTCTTGCGGGCAAATTAGACAATAAAAAATACCAAGTATATTGTTTGACATCAGACGGAGAGCACCAGGAGGGAAATACTTGGGAAGCTGTCATGTGTGCTGCGAAATATAAATTAGATAACCTAACTGTTGTCATTGATCGCAATAATATACAAATTGATGGCAACACTGAAGATGTTATGCCTCTTGAGTCGATGCGTCTAAAATATGAATCATTTAATTGGCATGTGTTAGAAATTGATGGTAACAACATTAGAGGCTTTGTCGATGCTGTTCAGACAGCAAAGTCAGTACGGGAAAGGCCAACCTGCATTATCGCACATACAATCCCTGGAAAAGGCGTAGATTTTATGGAGAACGATTTTACTTGGCACGGCAAACCTCCAAACGATAAAGAAGCAAAATTAGCATTGTCAGAATTAAGAACTCTTAAGGGGAGAATTGCTGCAAGTCACAATTCTTAAGACAGTATATTACGAGGTGGTGTGAGCATCTTTTTTTAAGACAATTGAAAGCAAATACAAGAAAATGCTAATAATAAAGGTGTCGTTAGAAAAAGCTTTCACCTAGCGAAGGATTACTTGTGATACTAATGAAAAACACTGAGCGTGTCTTCAAAAAAAGGATGCGATCGGAAATATATGCTAAATCCAAAATATAACCTAAATCAAAATCTTTTCAACGAAGATGTAGAAAAAGTGGCTACTCGTGCTGGATATGGAGAAGGACTTATGGCGTTAGGAGAAAGTAATCCAAATGTTGTCGTCCTTTCTGCGGATCTTACAGAATCAGTAAAGGCAAATAAGTTTGAAGAAAAATATCCAAATAGGTTTTTTGAAATGGGTGTAGCTGAACAAAATATGGCAGCTGTGGCAGCTGGACTTGGAGTTACCGGCAAGACTGCATTTATTTCTTCATATGCCACATTTTCACCAGGTCGCAATTGGGAGCAGCTCAGAACAACTGTTGTTTACAATGATGCTGATGTAAAAATAGCGGGTCATCACGCCGGACTTATGACTGGTCCAGACGGTGCAACGCACCAAGCTACCGAAGATATAGCCATAACTAGGGCATGGCCAAAAATGAGAGTTATTGTTCCCTGTGACGCACACCAAGCAGGAAAAGCTACTTTTTACTCCGGTAATACCTACGGACCTTTTTATCTTCGTTTTACAAGAGATAACACTCCGCTTATAACAACAGTTGATACACCTTTTGATTTTGGAAAAGCCCAAACATTTTGGGTAAGTGAAAATCCGCAGGCTGCAATTTTTGCAACAGGTTATATGGCCTATCATGCATTAGTTGCCGCAAAAGAACTTGAAGAAGAAGGTATAAATACACTAGTTACAAATTTTCATACCATAAAACCAATCGATGAGGAAGCCATCATAAATATTGCCAAAGAAACCGGTGCTGTCGTTTCAGTTGAAGATCACCAAGTAGATGGCGGCTTGGGAAGCGCTATTGCTGAAGTATTGGCAAAAAATCATCCCACCATTCAGGAATTTATTGGATTACAAAATACCTTTGGGGAATCAGGAACAATTACGGAACTGCTAAGCAAGTACAACATGGACAAAAATGCTATTAAAGAGGCTGTCAAAAAAGCAATTGAAAGGAAGATTTAGAATCCTGTCTTCACTTCTTCCTGGGCAAATATCTCCAGCTCTTCAAGTTTTTCTAAATAATCAATAACTGTACTTACGAATTCCGAATGACTCCATGTTAAAGGAGCTGCGGATAAAAGAGCCCCTGTGTGTGGATCTAACTGCTCCGGAAGTACTCCAGTAGGAGATGCATGAGCCACCACCCAATTTAGTATGTCTTTTACCCTCTCCAAATCCTGTTCATTTTTGGCCTTTACAATGTAGTAATGGGCAAGCCACAATGTAGTTATTATCCAAGGATTACCAGGAATCTCAGGATCGGTTTTGTAATAACTATCATTCTCATGTCGCATCATCCCTCCAATAGGGATTCTCCCAGCAATTTCCTCCATCGTGTGAATAGAGTCAGTAACTTTTTGGTCTGAAATATCAAGCACCCTAAATCTGTAAATTCCATAAATACTAGAAAAATCCAACGTACTATCAATTATTATCTCGCCGTTCTCAAAGTTAATCATCTTTACAAACATCTTTTTTTCATCTGACCACAGGTATTTTATTATGGCTTCTCGTATTTTATCGGCCGCCTCCCTATACTTTTTTTCATTCTCTGCTTTGCCAAGTAGTCTTGAAAAGTTAGCAGCACCAATAAGGGCGGCGAATGTAGCTGATGATGAGAAGGTTGATGTGCCAAGCTTTTCTTCCCAAAGATCATAGCTTGGCAGAGGGAGGCCGGTTGAATTATCCATGTAACTTACCATAAAATCGGCAGCTTTTTTAATTAATGAGTTATAAATTGACTCAATAAATTCCAGGTCTTTTGAAAATTCATAATGCTTCCACAATGAGTAAAGAACTAGTGCAGTTTCATCTTCTTGGATAGGAAATTGAACATTATTTTTATTGACCCACGAATGCCATGAACTTCCGAGAGACTTATCAGGACGATATTTATGCATAAAATATCCACCATTAGTAATAACGTCATTACTAAATTCAAAAAATCTTTTAGATACCGTGTAGTCCCCCGCTTTATCAAGTGCAACAGCCGATAGAGCTCCGTCTCGAGGCCACATATAACAATAGGCATCTCTCCCATATTGAAGAAGAGTCGAGTCTCCTGAAGCAAGTATTGAACCGTTGTCATCTACGTGAGCTCTTAAAATAAGCAGTGACTTCTTGAATAAATCCACAACACTATCTTCCAGGTGGTAAAAATTAAAATTTCGATTATTTACCCATGCATGCCAAAAGTCTTTTGTTGTCTTCATGAGATAAGAGGTTGTACGATCCAATACATATTCATTCATGTCTGTCACTTCTTGAATGGTTTTACCAATCGCTATCCAGTATTCAATTAATTTTTCAGATGTTGGATCTATAGCGTGATATATCCCTATAATACTATCGACTCTTCCGTGCTCAATTGGATTTTTAGAAAGTATTCCGTCTGTTGCATCTAAATGGCTTCCCTCTTTTCCCTCTATTCCAAAAAGTCCAATATTATAATCATCAAAACCTCTCCCGTCTGACCTGGAATTTATGAGAAAAGTTCTTCTCCCCTTATAATGGATTATTGTCTTCTTAACTGGGTCATAGTAGCCTGTGTCACCTCTTCTTGATTCATATATTTCAAATTCATGACAAAAATAAATCTTTATCTCTCGAGTGTAATCCCAAGTATTCTTGACCTTTACTTGGCGCATAAAAATACTTTTCTCGTTATACAAAACGTCTTCAAATCTCAACTCTACACCGATACTTTCGTTTATAGCAGTAATCTCTCCGGACATTGTTTCTCGACCAGCTTTTACTTCTATTTTCCAAGATTCATCCGAAAGCCACGATATTCCCTTATCGGTATGTATTCCAATTCTATGGCGATAATTTCCACCAACATGATTCTCAAGTCCTACAAAGGGAAAATACAAATCTCGAAGTTCGGCATTTCCATCAATACCGATCAGTGTTTTTCCGTTTCCTAATACTATCTCGGGCATAAGGCAGAATTAATTGGGAGCTATTATATTTTTAGAAAAATTTTGGGGTTGGTTATCAAGTCTTAAGTTAATGTCATTCAGTACATTCATAAATGCTATGAATGCATCATAAGGTGTTTCGTAAGGGTTGAAGTACTTATGCACATCTCCGTCAGAAAACCATTTCGTACACATATAGTAAAAATGGTCAGAGGTCGTAAGCTTTCTCCAGTCCCGAATTAACAGTTGATCGTTGCTTTCCATGATTCTTTTTTCAATTGAAAACAACTTTTCCATTGCATCTTTCTGGATAGAGTTAGAAGCCCACGCAGAAAGATCACGCTCTGTATCAGCCCAAGAAATATAATGAGGGATTGAGAGATTGCCTCGATTATCAATTGTACTTATGGCTTCTGAAGGAGTAACAAACCTATTATGACCATCCTTTAGAATTTCACCTGGGAAATGCTTAAGGAAATTAAATATTCCACTATCTTCCCATTGATGCTCACCAAAAGTTTCATAATCCATAAAAAGATTTATTAAGTCTCCTTGAGGTGCACTAATCCATTGCCCATATTTTTCAACTGTTAACGGATGTTCTTTCCAGGATTTCTCTGAAAATCGAAATGCGATATCATCTGAAAGCTTATAATTTTTAAGAAGCAATTTTAGTTGCTGAGTACCCTCTGCATGATAGAGAAAATTCGGACTCTTCCATCCCAAAATTTTATCTGCTCCTTCTGTAAGTATCCCCTTATATCCTAACCCTTCAACTATTTTTCCAATTTCATCATTATAGATAAGTTCAGTATTTCTAAATACGGTAGGAGTAATACCGAACAATTTTTCTACTCTTTCCCTATGGAGTCTTATTTGACTCTCAAATTCATCTCTGGAATAGAGAAATGAAAGCGAGTGGTAATATGTTTCGGATAAAATTTCTACTCGACCCGTTGCAGTAAGCCTTTTGAATGAGTCTATCACCTCTGGCATAAATTCCTCAGCCTGCTCCATAAATACTCCGGACAAAGAATATGCTATTTTAAAATCTGGATAACGCTCTAAAAGCTCTAAAAATACTTTATTTGCTGGTAGATAGCATTTTCTTGCGACCTTCTCAAAAACCTTTTTATTATTAAGATCCGTCTCATCATTGGCATCAAAATATGAAGAGTTATTACCAATATCAAATATACGATATTTTTTAATTCTGTATGGTTGGTGTACCTGAAAGTACATACAAATATTCATATTAATTTTAGGCAACAGTAAATCAAACTGTGTAGGCTGCTAATTAGCTAATTCACTATAGATCCTAACACATTCATTAGCTGCTGTATCCCATGAAAAAGCATCTAGCTCGTTTGAGCCATTTTCTTTTAATGTTTGTCTCAATGAGTCATGAGAAACAACAGACAAAATCTTATTAACCATCTCATCAACATCCCAGAAGTCTACTTTTAAAGCATTTTGAACTATCTCAGAAACCCCGGATTGCTTCGAAATAATAACCGGAGTACCGTGGACAATTGACTCAAGGGCCGCAATCCCAAATGGCTCAGACACTGAAGGCATAACAAAAACATCAGCCATTTTGAATATATGCGCCAACTCATCGCCTCTTAAAAATCCTGTAAATAGAACTTTATCAGATATTCCCATAATTGCAGCTTCATCCATTATTTTGTGCTCCATATCTCCGGATCCAGCCATTACAAAAAGTACATTCTTGTCATATTCGAGGGCACGCTTTGCAACTTGTAAGAAATATTCCGGTCCCTTTTGTAGAGTTATACGACCAGCAAAAAGAACAATTTTTTTGCCATCCTTCTTGATTTGAAAGATTCTTGACTCTTTATTTTGTTCCCTATATTCATCAGCATTAATACTGTTGTGCACTGCAAGAACTTTACTCGGATCGATGCCATACTGCTCTTCAATTATCTTTTTTGTTAGATTACTTACTCCTACCACTTTATCTGCAAGAATCATTCCTTTTTTCTCTATTTCATAGACTGCCTGATTTAAGTTAAGCCCTCCACATCTGTCATATTCTGTAGAGTGCAATTGCACCACCAATGGCTTACCTGAGACCTCTTTAGCAGCGATTCCAGCCTCAAATGAAAGCCAGTCATGGGCATGGATAATATCAAATTCTTCTTGCTCTGCAATTTTTCTTGCCTCACGAGCGTATCTTTTAACTTCGGAGAAAAGATCATGACCATATAATGTAACGTCTTCCTCCATTCTTGCGTACTCACCCGGAGTAATGTATGGCCTCAGAGGTGAGTCAATGACAGTAACTTTAATATTGCTGGCAAATTTTAATTTTAAGAATTTTGCGTCAACCTCAACTCTTCTTGGAAGGACAAATGTAATGTCTACGTTTTTAGAAAGTGCCTTTGAAAGACCATAACAAGCCACACCAAGGCCACCGCTATTAAAAGGCGGGAGTTCCCAACCGAACATAAGTACTTTGAGCCGTTTTTGCATACGACAGTTATCAGCCCAATGGCTCTCTAATTTAATTATGTATAATGTGTGCTTTAAAAACAATGAGTCAGATCGTAGCAAAAGGAGTTATTTTTTAGTATTCTGAAATAATCCAAAAAGTTGTAGTAAGCTTTGTAAGAATTGCCTATACTTATTGTACATGAAAAAAACTGTTAGAGTACTTTCAATTGATGGCGGAGGAATGAGGGGCCTAATACCAGCCGTTGTACTTGCTGAAATTGAAAAAAGGACGGGAAAAAGAATATCAGAACTCTTTGACTTGCTTGCCGGAACTTCGACTGGAGGCATAATATCACTAGCATTAGCAGCTCCAGATGAAACCGGAAAGGCAAAATACACTGCGTCTGACCTTGTAGAATTCTATACAGATAGGCTACCAAAGATTTTTCATCGCTCAAAGATCCGCAGCTTTTTCTTTTTTATTGACTATTTTAGACCGAAATATTCTGCTAAGGGGTTTGAGGAAAATATTGAATCGCTTATTGGCAAAACAAAACTTTCAGACGCAATTACTGAAGTGCTCGTTCCCACGTATGAAATAGAAAAAAGGGAAACAATTTTCTTCAAAAGCCAAAAGGTAAAAGATGATACTCAGGATGACTATTACATGAAGGATGTTGCCAGAGCAACTTCTGCCGCACCTACATTCTTCCCTGCAGCTGAAATAACAGATGTATCTGGAAAAATGAAACTATTCTGTATTGACGGAGGAACTGTAGCAAGTGATCCTGCAATGTGCGCTTACGCTGAGACAAAGAATATGTTCCCAGAAATGGATGCTGTCATTCTAGTATCACTAGGAACAGGAAGCTACACTGAGCCAATTGCTTACAAAAAAGCTAAAAAATGGGGGCTCCTATCGTGGACTGTACCTCTTCTTGGCGTACTTTTTGATGGAATGCCAGACACAGTAGAGTATCAACTTAAAAAAATCCTCAATATTAAAACGACACATCAACAATTTTTCTTTAGATTCCAACTGGAGCTTGATAAAGCAAATGATTCTCTTGATAATTCTAGTCCAGAAAATATTGAAGCTGTTAAAAAGCTTGCATACAAAATGATTGAGGAAAAGTCGAGCATGATTGATGAAATGTGCAGAATCCTAACTGAAAAAGACCTCTCCTAAAGCAGCTCTACTTTCGAGGCAACTATAAAGTCATTAACTGATAATCCTTTTATTGCATGGGTCGTCAAAGCGATATCGACCTTATTATAGTAGATATAAATATCAGGATGATGACCTTGCTCCTCTGCAATTGGCGCAACCTTATTAACAAAATCCATTGCCTCTAAGAAATTTTTAAATCCAAATCTAAGAGAAATTGACTTGAGATCATCCGCCAAAACCCAAGGTTTTTTTAGAAGACTTAGGTATGTTTTTGCCTCCTCTTCCTTCATAGGCATAACCCCACCCTCACAGGGGACACAATGGCCTTTTACTAATTGTGTATTATCCATACCTAAGCAAATATTTTAGCGTCTATTCTGTCTCGTAGCACAACTGAAGCATTAGGTGGAGTAATAATGTTATTAATGTTGAACATACCTATTTTATGCAATTCCGCAAGCATTTCTATATTTACCCCCGTCAAATAGAACAATGGTTCTAGCTCTGTGCCTCGTATTTCCTGCGCTAGAAGTTCTTGCTCTAAATATTCGAAAGTTCCACCTCCACTGTGCGTAAAGTATGGGGAGTTGTCTGCCGTTTGTCCACCACTCCTGAAGAGCCTCAGCACGCGATCAGCTGCCTGCTCTGCGATTTTTCTTTTGTCTGCATTTGGATTTCTTGCTAGTTGACTATCAAAAAATGCTTTTACGCAGTCTTTATAGCTGCCTCCAGAAATTTTAACCTGAGCAGCTCTGAAATACTCTGGGTTTATTGGGCGAATTTGTCCAAAGTCTTCAAGCTGCGTTGCAACTTCAGCTGCAATTCCTCCGGCCTCCCCCATAAGAGACGACCTGTCCATACCCACTATTTCAGTTATCGCTAGCCCAAGCGCTGCTTTATTGATATGCTGGTCGACGTGTCTTCCTTCATGACTTATACCAGGGGCCGCTCCTGCTGGGCTTATCTGGGCGATCTTTCTCCCCTGATCCTGTTCGTTCTTCCGAGGTGGAAACTTCATCACTTTTGTATGAGAATCGACTGAAAGACTGGTCGCTTTAGGATCAAAAACAGCTCTCCACAATCCGTCTTGAGCGGGATCCTTGCTGTCAGGATCGTAATCTGAATATGCACTTTTAATTCCTCTTGCTTCTAAAAACAGCTCACCCCATTCTCTGAATTCTTCAGGACTTACATTAATATTTTTCCATACATCTTCCTGCCCTTTATATCTATATTCAGCGGGGGCCACAACTTTTTCTATAACGCTGACTCGGTCTGCCAGCTCTTTAGCCTCATCAGACAATTGATTGTAGTCTCCATCAACAAGCTGTCCAACACCATTTCTAAATTTATCAATTCTTGCAAAATTCTTTTGCGCTTTGCCTTCTGTAAAAGAGGTGACCGAGGGCAAGACTTTTTTTATTCTTTCAGCAATCTGCCTGTCAGAATCGTTTTGAGAAACAGTTGCCTGTTCTAAAAATGCTTGTGCATCAGGAAATAATCCACTTATTAGCTCGTTGACTCGGCGTCTGTGTATCCTTGCCATAACTTGATTTCCACGTTCAATATTGCCAACTTCCCCCTGGCCTAAATGCTTTGCATATTTCTTCAAATACCTTCTTAGTGAGGTTAATTCTTCTAACTTCTGTGCTAGGACTTCAGGATTTCTCACTACTGTTAGCTTAAGAGGGTCTATTGCATGGTCAATTGTTGTGAAGTCGTTCTGAGAGAATGATTCGACTATGCTATCAATAACCGACTCCTTACTCCGCCTTTCAATCGATCCCACCTCAGCACTGCTTATTTTTGTATAGTCTGCTTTGAGAAGCAACTCTCTCCACGCCTCGCGAGACGATGCCGCACTATCCACTTCATCTTGAAAAATGCCTAATTTTTGTGCATCCAATTTTCCTGCATCTGTAAGGAAATAATCTATATAAAAATCAGTTGTATTAACTTTTTTGTCATAAATATGTTCAATACCCAGAACTTTATCCGAAGTTAAAGAATACAAATCAGTATTTAAGTCCGAACCGCGAGTAAGAACCGCTTCTACTCCTAATACCGTGCTTCTTTCAGACTCAGACAAAGCGATTTCTGGAGGACGTCTGAAAGCCTCTATTTGAGGCGCAATATTTGCACCCGGACGCTCAGGATATAATGGTCTTGATTGTAATTCTGGGTTCATATGATCATTCTAAACATAAATGCCAATCCGTGCACCTTTTATCTTCTTTTTAGATACCATTTTGTGATGAATTGCTCTTTTTGGATAATATCTCTCTTTTCCCATAGCAACCAATGTATCATTGAATGCTCCAAATTCTAACCTTTCTTCCTGTATTTTATTTGAATCAATCTCGTCAAGTAATAGCATTGAACCAATAACTGTTAATGAAAAAATCGCGGCAGCAAGCTGTGAGAGAATATGCGAGTCTCTACCTAAAAATAAAGCTACAATTATTATACTTCCCAGAACGCCGAGCATTATCCACTGAGGTGCCTTCACTCCTCGTGGCGCGACTTGGGATATTTGATTTCTCGTTTGGGGCAAATAGTACATCGACTCGTGCATATACTGCACAGCATTTGATTCTGCTGGAGTTTCTGTTTTTACATACTTCAAAGGTTCAAATATTGCAAAAAATTCTTTATTTGTTACTTGCACATACTTTACTAAAGGATGCTCTATAGCAAGAACCAGATATTTCTCGATTCTATCCTCAATATCTTTTGCAACATCTTTAGGCAAAATTTGAGACAAATTCCAAAGAGAAAGGATACTCGCAGCCTCTGTTGCCACTAGGGTCTTAAGAGAGGCAAAATTTTGCAGAACAACTGCAGCCTCAAATCCGTAAAATATACCATATAAAAATGTTGCAGAAGCAAGAATTGCATCAACATTTTCTACTTTAACTATGGGAAGGGCGATAGCGAGTAAGAAGAGGAACACACCTATCCCAACTAACTTAGAGAATAATCCAAACCTCATGAGTTAAGTTTGAATCAAAACTGCACATGAAGTCAACTAGTTAGGTGAGCATCGCAACAGCAGCAAATCTGCCCTCAGCAATCTTTGCTCTACTATCACGATAGTGAGAAAAGAATTCAGGATTTGTAGCTGTATCCATCGGATCTATTATGATATTCTCTCGTCTTACTCCTTTTAGAATAAGCTGAGTTGCACTCTCCCCAACAAGATCATATCCTTTTGGAAACTGAGGCAAAACATAGGATTCCTTTTTGATTGATGGGCCGAAAAATGCCTTGAGCTCTTGAGGGCTCACGCCATAATCTCTCTTTAGATGAGATACCAATATTTGTAGAAATGCTAGCTTTGAATTATGACGACTTGTATGAGCCAGGGCTATTAGCTCGTGAGCTCTATCATATAAAATTACCGGAACACAGTCCGCTGTAAGAACAATCAGTGCTAGATTTTTCTCTTGAGTGACAATAGCGTCTGCCTTTATTGCCGTTGCTTCAGAATAAAATCCAGTACCTGCAATGCTAGGTGTCCCCTCAATAATTTTTGTACCATGCTGAACCTCTAAAAATACTGTCCTCTCAATCGGGATTCTGACATTGATCAGAAATTCTGTTCTTGCCTTTATTACATCTGACTTTTCCCCGTAGGAAAAGCTCATATTTCCTTCTGCCACAGTTGAAATACCGTGTCTGACATATCTATTTGTAAGTAATTGTGGAATGTAATACATACGAGTTCAGACATTATATAACACCTATAGATTCAAGTGTAGGCAAAATTTGGTAGAATAGGGGAATTGCCTTCGGCGTTTAACGGTGAGCAGAGCTCGCCGCTAAACCAGCGCTCCAAATATTTTTTGCGATGCAGCTAGCTGAATAGCAAAAAATATCGGGGTGTGGTTTAACGGTAAGCGGAGACTTGCCGTCAAAACACACAGTAAAATTCGGGGTGTGGTTTAACGGTAAATGAAATTTGCCGTCAAAACACACAGTAAAATTCGGGGTGTGGTTTAACGGTAGAATGTACGGCTGGGGGTCGTGCGGCCAGGGTTCAATTCCCTGCACCCCGACACACTTATCAATTTCTTATAAACTTCTGCTCTTCTTCATTTTTTACTTATCTAAACTAAATAATTGAAAGGAGGGAAAAATTATGGCTGATTTAGATAATATCGGACAAAAAATTAAAGGTAATGTGCAAAAAATTTCAGGTGATATTAAATCCAATACTGGAGATGAAACTGGTGGCACGATCGACAAGATTAAAGGACATATAAATGAAACTGTTGCGGATATTAAGATCAATAATGACAAAAGAAATGATGTCTAAGTGATCAACTTTTTTGACCTATTGCATTGGTTTTTAAAATTGTTAGAATGATCTTTACTACGTATCCGTCTTGCATCCCAGATCGTTTCTATATCTTATGCCGCGTCCTTCTAAAAAAACTGAAAAACCCAATGGAATAACTCCCGAGTCCGGAAAGATGGGTGCTATCAAAATGGCAATGGAACAAATTTCCAAGCAATATGGTGCTGGATCTATCATGAAATTTGGTGATGTAGCGGCCAATATGGCCATCGAAGTGATACCCACAGGTGCTTTCCCGCTCGACATTGCTCTCGGCGTTGGAGGGCTCCCCCGTGGGAGAATTGTAGAGATTTATGGACCTGAAGCGTCCGGAAAGACAACAGTATGTCTTTCCGTTATTGCTGAAGCTCAAAAGAGGGGGGGCGTTGCAGCCTTTATAGATGCAGAGCATGCTCTTGACCCCGTCTGGGCTCAGACTATAGGTGTTAACCTTGATGAGCTCCTTATTTCTCAACCTGACACTGGAGAACAGGCTCTTGAGATTGCTGAGCAACTAATTAGAAGCGGTGGAATTGACGTTCTGGTAATCGATTCCGTTGCAGCACTTGTCCCACGTGCTGAAATCGAAGGAGAGATGGGAGATTCTGTAATGGGCATGCAGGCACGCCTTATGTCCCAAGCTCTTCGAAAATTAACTGCAGTTATATCAAAAAGTAAAACAGTCCTTATATTCACCAACCAACTGAGACAAAAGATTGGTGTTATGTTTGGAAATCCAGAGACAACAACTGGGGGAATGGCTCTCAAATTCTACGCTTCGATTCGATTGGATGTCAGACGTATTGAGACACTTAAGCAAGGGGATAAAGTTATCGGGAATAGAACGAGAGTTAAGGTAGTTAAAAATAAAGTCAGTCCTCCATTTAGAATTGCTGAATTTGATATTCTTTCCAACGGTATATCAAAAGAAGGTGGAATACTGGATGTAGCTATAGAGACTGGTGTAGTATCAAAAAGTGGTGCTTTCTTGCGATACGGCGAGGATATGCTTGGCCAAGGACGTGAAGCTGCAAAGCAATTCTTAAAGGAAAATCCAGATCTTTCCGAAAAGATCATGAAAGAAGCAAAGCAAATCGCAACTGACGGCAAACCCATGATGGCCGTAGGACTTGAAACTACCGAAGATGAAGATGAAGAGGACATTTAACAGAAGTTCGGCTCCAGTTACCCCCTTTGATAGAGCACTTAAATATCTTTCCATAAGACAACGCAGTACAAAAGAAATTCACGACTATCTTGCCAGGAAAGAATATTCAGAAGCAGATATTTCAGAAGCTATACAAAAACTTATCGAACTTAAATTCTTAAATGACGATAGTTTTGCAAGAAGCTTTATCGAGAATAGACAGCGAAAAGGAAAAAGCAAAAGAGCAATAGAATTTGAGCTTAAATTGAAGGGTGTAAATAAAGAAATTTCGGCAGACGTTCTTGACTATGCAAATAGCGACTACAAAACAGCATTGGAATATATTACAAAAAGACTCAAGCAATTTAACCGGCTAGAACCTGATGTTAGAGAAAAAAGAATAATAGGAAGACTAAAATCAAGAGGATACGACTGGGATACAATTTCCAAGGTTATGAAAAAATTGACAAGTATTAATTCTGCTGATAACATCTAAACCATGTTTAGAACATCTCTACCCATCCCAAATAATGTTCCCAGTTACGGGACGTTTTTTGTGTGGGGTAATGGCTCTTAGTTAGAACGAATAAATTTAAACTCGAACCTCCCACACGGGAGGTTTTTTTGTGGCATAAGTATGAAAAAAAGAATTGTTATCAAAATTGGAAGCTCTTCAATAACAAAAAATGGCACCCTTGATAAGAGGGTTATCAATTCTATGGCCAAACAAGTTGCGCTTCTATTTAGACTGGGTGTCGAAATAGTAATTGTTAGTAGTGGAGCCGTTGCGTGTGGAAGAAACATTTTATCTTTGAGAAAAACTAAATCTTCCAGTCAAATTGCTGCTATTTATGGACAAAATTTACTTTTGAACGCATGGAGTCAAGCTTTTGACAAGTATAATATGCAAATAGGGCAAGTCCTGATCTCAGAAGCAGATTTAAAAAGCTCCAGCACTCCTTTGATAAAAGGTCTAAAACATGGCATTCAAATCATAAATGCAAATGATGCTGTCAATGATGAGGAGATGAAAGCCTATTTTCTATCCTCTGACAATGACAAGCTTTCCGTGCATATTGCCCGATTCATTCAAGCAGATACACTTATACTTTTAACAAATGTGGATGGCGTACTAGATACAAACGGCAAGGTAATATCCAAGCTTACAAAAAACTCTAAATTGCTCTTTGGCGAAAAATCATCTACAGGAACTGGTGGCATGTCATCAAAAGTTAATGTAGGATTTGAATCTGCCCGTGAAGGGATACAGACATTTATTGCCAATGCAAATACAAAAGATATAATCTTAAAAATACTAATGGGAAAACAAATTGGAACAACCTTCTAACGCTTTGGTGAGGATTTCTTTCTGCGAGCTTTACCTGCATTTCCAACTTTTCTTCTTTCACGAGTTCTTGGATCACGAGTTAAGTATCCCTTTTCTCTTAAAATTCCATGATATGTATCAGTATCAAATTTATCGAGTGCACGTGCAACCCCTAAGATAAGAGCTTCTAGTTGAGCCTCAAGTCCTCCACCTGCAACTTTTGATGTGATGATATATTTTTCAGGAATTCCAACTTCTAGCAAAAATTTGTTGTATGTAGGCGCTTGTGTCTTGAATCTGAAGTATTCTTGAATCTGCATTCCATTAACATTTGTCTCACCCTTTTTGATCTCAACGCCCTTAAGCTCAACCTTGCTACCCACCGTATGAAGTCTTACGCGAGCAACAGCCTCGCGTCGTCTGCCCACAGCGTGAACGTAAGGCTTTATAGCTTTTCTTGTTGATGTTGATGTTACAGGTGTATTTGCCATATATTATTCTTATTTCACTTCGCTAAATTTATTAGCGTATTTATTGTCTTCTTCTGCAAAGACGTATAGTCTTTTAAGCATTTGGTCTCTTAATTTATTTTTTGGAAGCATTCCTCGTACTGCATGAGTTATAACTTCTGTTGGATCTTGCTGTCTAACCTCCTTAAGAGTTCTTGTTCTAAGACCGCCAGGATAACCTGAATAATTTGTGTATTTCTTAAGCAATTCTTTCTTACCGGTAGTTCTCACTGCTTTTGCATTAACAACTACAACATAATCACCACAATCCATATTATTGGCAAAATATGCCTTGCTTTTGCCCATGAGTCTGTGAGCAATCTTCACAGCCTCGCGACCAAGAATCTGATCCTTAACATCAATCAAATGCCATGATCTTTTGATATCAGATGCTTTTGTTGGTGGTGTTGCTTTTATCATATTAACTGCTTCCCTTCTTTTGTCTTGTTACCATTTGCTTAATATTTGCCAATGGCTTGAATGCCGTCTTCTTGTCTCCTGTTTTTGCTGTAATCTCAGATGTTTTTACATCCGCTTCCTTTTTCTTAGCTGTTACTTTTTTTACAGATGGCTTCTTTGTAGATTTTACAACAACTGCTTTTTCTCCTTTTTCAACAAGTTCCAAAAGAACCATCTCAGCGTTATCTTTTGTTCTTGCTCCCATACGGATTATTCTCGTATACCCACCGGCTCTTTCTTGCATTCTTGGAGCTATGTCTTTGATAAGTCTATCTACTGCGTCTTCTGAAAGGTGTTTTACTAAATGATACCGAGCCTCTTCCCCTCTTTTCGCTTTTGTAATGTGACTTTCAAATTCTCCCTTGATAGCCTTTGCTTTTGATTCTGTAGTTTTGATACTTTCATTCAAAGCCAACGAACGCATAAGACCTTTGAATAAGGCCTTTCTTTGATTTGTGTCTTTGTTAAATTTTCGTCCGAACGTTCTTTTGTACATAAGTGCTCTTAATTCAAAAAATGCGTCATTATGACGCAGTTTTTTTATCTAACCCTAATTTTGTATCTTGCCTAGATATTAAATTGAATACCCTTTTTGCTTAAAGCCTCTTCAATAATTGAAAGGGACTTTGCTCCCAAGTTGCGGTACGTCATAAGTTCCTTTCTTGGGGTAGTGAGTAGGTCGCTTACGGTTTCTATGCCTGCATTTTTAAGGCTATTGTAAATTCTTGTTGGAAGATCAAGTTCATCAACTGTAATATTGCCACCGTCAGGAATAACTGCTGCAACACTAGACGAAACTTCTGCAACACCTGCTCCGTTTGGATCGAATACCTGCTTAAAGTAGCTCACCAGAATGCTGCTTGCCTTTTCTAGTGCATCTTTAGCGTCAATTGTTCCGTCAGTCCATACTTCAAAAACTAATTTATCATAGTTAGTTTGGCGTCCAACACGAGTCTGTTCTACCTTAAAGTTAACTTTATTAACAGGAGTAAAAATTGCATCTATTGGAATAACTCCAACAGTAGCGATCTTTCTCTCTTCAGCTAGAGAATAGCCAAGACCTCTTTCAACAGTCATCTCAACTTCAATCTTTGATTTTTTATCTGCAAGGCTTCCAAGATAATGTTTTGGATCAACTACTTCAACGCCATCTTTTGTTTCGATATCTGAAGCAAGGATTTCTCCTGGGCCTGTCTTTTCAAGAGATATAACAGCAGAATCAACTCCTTCTGGAAGTTTGATTCGAAGAGTCTTTATATTAAAGATTAATTCAATAACATCTTCCTTAAGACCTGGAAGTGTTGAGAACATATGTGCAACATTTGTAATCTT
>CAZHDZ010000012.1:0-30685 GCA_964531275.1 uncultured Gammaproteobacteria bacterium | reverse complement strand
ACACACGCCGCGGGGTAGTGTACGGCTGCACGCGAGGCTCATAATCTTGCAGATAAGGTTCAACTCCTTACCCCGCAACATATATTTACAGTTGAAGGGGCAAATTTATTTACCCCGCAACAAACTCTCACTCAGAATATTCCGATTTTGTCAGGGGGAAGTGAAACTTCACCCAGCAACAAATTTTTCATATATTCTAAAAAATTTGTGAGGGGAGAGTGAAGCGTCTTCCGCGACAAATATCCTAGAAAAATATCTTCCACCACTTTTCCCAATTTGAAGTGTTATCTATTACTATAGTTTTTTTCGATTCAATCTTAGGAGGTATCAGTATTACATGTTCACCTGGCTTGATCATTCCCAGCTTCTCGCGTGCCTGTTCTTCTATAAACACTTGGGTAGTTGAATAATAAAGCTGCTGTTTTAAAAATTCACGCTTTTGCAATTCCTCTTTTTCCTGTTGTTTTAGAGTAGTTACTATATGACTATTTTGCCTCAACGAGATAATTGAGGCTACTATATTCTTTATGAGAAGTAGCAAAACGACAATGATTCCTAGGAGGATGAGCGTTTTTGTGTTGACAAAGCGCATAATTACTGATATTATAGGCTCAAATTATTCTTTCTGGATTAATGATTTCCCCAAAAGGTAAAATTCTTTACTTTTTGTGGGCATTCAAAACAGTCCGAATGGAGTTTTTTGAATATACACAAAATTTATTATGGCAACTGAATTACGCCTTAGAGACGCTCATGGAAGGTTCCAGGACTTTCTGAAATCAAAAAATAGGGCATCCGCAACCATATTAGCATATGGAAAAGATATCCAGCAATTGATTGAATTTCTTGAAGCGTTAGAGAAAAACAACATCCACGAGGTAGGTGGTGCTGACATTCAAGCTTTTCTTACTAAGCTTAAAGATGAGGGGTATACTCCAAAATCTCTTTCAAGAAAACTTAATTCAACAAGAACATTCTACCGTTATTTGAAGGTAAATGAATTTATTACCGATGATCCGTCTCTTCTCGTTGAGCACCCTAAATACGAGCTTAATCCTCCCAGAATGCTTTCTCCTCTAGAATACAGAGCACTAAGAGATGCTGCATCCGTTGATTCAAGAATTTATGCGATTATTGAGGTTCTTCTTCAGACAGGAATTCGAATTGGTGAACTAGCAAATTTAAGAATGGAAGATATAGGAGATAACTCTCTTCACATAAGACCTTATGAGGGACATGAAGCAAGAGAAGTGCCTCTAAATAGAAGAGGAAAAGAAGCTCTTAAGCGCTACACCGAATCGCGCGCGAATACACAGGACTCACATGTTTTCGTAACAAAAACTGGCAGGCCATTTTTAGTAAGAAATATTAGAGATGCAGTTGAGAGATATTTCAAAAAGGCAGGGATAGAGAACGTAAAAATTAACGATCTTCGTCATACTTTTGTTGCTCATCACCTTAAGCAGGGTGTTTCATTGGTATTTTTATCAAAAGTTTTAGGCCATAAAAGACTCTCTTCAACGGAGCGCTACTTGCAGTATGTCAAAGACCACAAATCTGGAGAAAGCACCTCATTGCAAGAACTTTAATTCCTTCCGTTAGGCTTAATTCATTTGATTTTTTCCCTCATTCTATGCCATAGTGTAGATATGGAGCACCATGATCAGCATCATGCAAATAGCCACTCGTACTCAGATGTTAGAACTTTAATTTCGTGGTCTGCACCTGGAAGACCGTTTAAGAAAAAGAGTAGGGAGTTCTTCGTAACCGGCTTTATGGTGGTCTTGCTAATAGACATCATTCTCTTTGTTTTTTCAGAATACTTATTGATGTTTGTTGTGCTTACTCTCTATTTCTTTTCTGTGGTGCTAAGCTCTGTTGCACCTCAGAACTTCCATTATCGTATTAGCACCCAAGGAGTTAAGGTAGAAGACCATTTTTATATATGGGATGAATTGTACGATTTTTATTTCAAGCAGATTGACGGAATTGAAATCCTCATAGTAAGGACAAGATCTATGCTACCCGGTGAATTAAAAATTACCTTGGGAGACGTACCAGGTGATCATGTGAGAAGAATATTAATGAGCTATATTCCCTACAGAGAGGTTATTAAGCCTACTTTTATGGAAAAAAGCGGCGAATGGCTCTCTAAAAACTTCCCTCTTGAGAGATAGCTCTATCTTGTCTCAAAATTGACATGCTCTTTTTACTGCATTTATTAGCAAAAAGAAGTTATACCCAGCTTTTTGAATTTGATGGTTGGCCATACAATCGAGTCTGCGATAAATATTCAACTGAAACTCTCACATAGCTCACTTTTTGAATAAATTCGTTATAATACCCTATATATGTACTTATAAGTTGGCCAAGGCCATCTTGTATGTGCCTGAGTACTAGCACTCGTAGCTCAATGGATAAGAAAATCTTGTCCATCTCGTTATGGGAATTAGGTATGCACTCGTAGCTCAATGGATAGAGCACTGGATTGCGGATCCAGAGGTTGATGGTTCGACCCCATTCGGGTGCACAGAATACAATGTTGAGAATGGGGAAGCATTGCGCCACCCCATTCGGGTGCAAGAGGAGGGTTGGCCGAGTGGTCCATGGCGACGGTTTCGAAAACCGTTCTCCCTTACGGGAGGCGCAGGTTCGACTCCTGTACCCTCCGCAGCGTAATTATGAAATTCCAATTTTCAGCAGGAGGAATAGTCTTTATGAAAAGGGAAAGTTCCCTTTTCATTTTGTTATGTCAACATTCCCAGCATCATGGGTGGGGATTCCCAAAAGGATTAATTGGAGACAAGAAAGACGGAGAAACGAAAGAGTCTACAGCAGTTCGTGAAGTAGAGGAAGAGACTGGGGCAAAAGGAGAAATTCTTGAAGAGGTAGAAGCAGTAACATATTGGTACGTATTTGAGGGGGAAAAGATAAAAAAGACCGTGTATTATTACATAATGAAATTTAACGGTGGAGATATTACTAAGCATGATTATGAAATGGAAAATGTTGAATGGATAGATCAGAATGACGTTTTGGGTAAGCTTTCTTTTGAGGCAGATAAGAAGGTATTTAAAAGTGCTTTGCCTAGAATTTTAGAATTGGCCAAGGGGTAGAAAGAGGAATTTGGAGGGGTTGCATGAGCTTTTTGCTCTGCGACAAGGATTGGAGGGGTCGCATAAGCAGAGCTTGTACGACTTTGAGTATTAAAAATTTGGAGGGGTCGCATAGTGGTCTAGTGCGCATCATTGGAAATGATGTATGAGGGAAACTTCATCGGGGGTTCAAATCCCCCCCTCTCCGCCAAAGTATCTGATATTTTGAACTTGCGAAGCAAAATGAACGCTACATTTTGAACTTGCGAAGCAAAATGGTAAAATACAACGATTGTTAAGTAGCTTGGCTGGATAGCTCGGCTGGTTAGAGCACAGCATTCATAACGCTGCGGTCGTGGGTTCGAACCCCACTCCAGCTACTTAATTTTGCAAATTTTAAAAGTATCGCTGCAGTTAATATTCTCTTATGAATAATCAGCCAATTGGGGTTTTTGACTCGGGTGTTGGAGGTCTATCAATTCTTTTAGAAATTCAAAAACTTTTGCCTCTAGAAAGTACACTTTTTGTAGCTGATCAAGCGTATGTTCCTTATGGGGGTAAATCAAAAACTCAACTTTTGAACAGAGTGACTCGTATTTTAGATTTCTTTGAAGAAAAAGAGGTTAAAGTGGTTGTTGCAGCATGCAACACCGCCACAGTCTATACAATTAACGAAATGAGAGAGAAGTTCAAATTTCCCATCATAGGTACAGTCCCAGTCGTTAAAACAATTGCTTCGCTCACCAAGACGGGAAAGACTGCCGTTTTTTCAACCCCTGCAACAGCAAAGAGTGAGTACTTACAAGAACTTATTAAGAAATTTGCTGATAATGTAGAAGTAGAATGCATAGGAGGTTCAAATTTAGAGGAGCTTGTTGAGAAAGGAGAGGTAGATTCGCTAGAAACACGCAAAACGCTTAAAAGAGTTTTAGACCCTTTAGTCAAAGGCGGTGTTGATGCAATCGCTCTTGGTTGTACGCACTACCCCTTCTTAAGACGCCAAATAGAGGAAATTGTTGGGAAGAATGTATCTGTTGTCGACTCGGGAGGGGCTGTTGCAAGAAGGTTAAAGGAAGTATTAACTCATGAAAATATGCTTGCAGATACAAAAAAGGTTGATGTGTATTACACAACAGGAGAGGCTAAAAAGTTTAACGAAGTTGCGAGCAAGCTCTTGGACAAGAAAATAGAAGGACTAATGATTAAATTGTGATATGGAGAAATATAAAAACAAAAAAATAGCAATATTAGGATTCGGGATAGAAGGGATGAGTATTATTGATTTTTTGTTTCGTGACGCCTTAAAAATAACTGTTTATGATGATAAATCAAGGAATACGTTTGAATCAATCCTCATTGATGCCTATGAGCAAAAAGGTATAAGTTTTAAATTTGAAGAAAAGCTTGCTGCTGAAGAATACGATATTGTTTTTCGTTCGCCAGGTATAAAACCCTCAGCGCTGGAAATAGTTGATGCAAAAAATAAAGGAATTGAGGTAACAAGTGCCACTAAAATGTTTTTTGAATTATGTCCTGCAGAGATCGTTGGAGTGACTGGAACAAAAGGCAAAGGTACTGCATCCACTCTTATCTATGAAATGCTCAAAAAAGAGGGTTTTGATGCGTATTTAGGGGGTAATATAGGCATTCCTCCGCTAAGTTTTCTTAATAAGCTAAAGAGTGACTCAAGGGTTGTGCTTGAGCTTTCAAGCTTTCAGCTAATAGATCTTGATAAAAGCCCTCATGTGGGAGTAATTCTGATGACTACTTCTGAACATTTGGACTATCACAGTGATGTTTATGAGTACATTGAGGCAAAGCGAAATATATTTAAATTCCAAGATTATAGAGATTTTGCAGTTGTTAACAGAGATTACCCAGCAAGTAATGAGTCTGACATCTATTCAAATGGGAAAATATACAGGGTTAGTCGGGAGCAAGATGTAGATCAGGGATGTTTTGTAAAAAATAATATGATTTTTCTCAAAATGGATGAAAATGAAACTGAAATTTTAGACACCAAGAATTTGGCTCTTCGCGGCAAGCACAATTGGGAGAATGTGTGCGCAGCAATTGTTGCTGCATTGTTAGCAGGTGCAACAATGAAGTCTATTATTCCTGTTTTGAAATCATTTAAGGGTCTTGAGCATAGAATTGAGCATGTTGCCACGCATAGAGGAGTTGCTTATTATGATGATAGTTTTTCAACAACCCCGGAGACTGCAATCGCTGCAATTGAGGCTTTTGATGAGCCTAAGATACTTATTCTTGGAGGAAGCTCAAAAAATAGTGATTTTTCAGAACTTGGGCAAATCATTTCAGAATCTGAGTCTATACGGGCAATAATTGGTATTGGTCTTGAGTGGGATCACATTAAGGAGAAGATTAAAGGACTAAAACCATCGGTTCAAATTGTTGAAGGATGTAAAAGCATGAAAGAGGTTATTGAGAAATGTGTTGAAATAGGAGAAATAGGAGACGTGGTTTTGTTATCCCCTGCCTGTGCCTCATTTGACATGTTCAAGTCATATAAAGACCGAGGTGAACAGTTCAAAGAGCAAGTTCTAAGTCTTCACAGCACCGTGCTCTCCAATTGACAAGATACTACTGTACTAGTATAATAGTATCAATGAGCAAGAATATATCAATTAACTCCTTGGTAAGCATACTGCTTTCCATCAAATCTGAGGCGGAAATGGTTGATTTTTTGAATGGAATTTTTACGCCTCAGGAATTAATAGAAATTCCTACGAGGCTGGAGATAGTGAAGATGCTTAAGGAGGGTATACCTCAACATAAAATTGCTGAAGAATTAGGTGTTGGAATTGCAACGGTGACACGAGGCTCAAAAGAGCTAAAAAAGGGAAGATTTAAGAATTGGCCTCTTAGTTAGTGTGGATTTTGGATTACCATTGTCTGCATGTTATGTAAGAGGTTTTTTTTATAGAAAAATATGTGTGGAATTATAGGGTTCATATCAACAGAAAATAGTTGTGAGCAGATGCTCGAAGCTAATTGTGGAGCAATTTTGCCTCGAGGAATATCTTTTGATAAGTATATTAGTAGTAATCTTGCGCTTGGATACTCAAGACTGCCTACTGACGGTATTGAAGACGCAAAGCTAAATACTATTGGAGCGTCTGAGGCTACAAAGTTTCTTTTCAATGGATTAATTACAAATGTTGATTATTTAGTCAAACGTTTTTCATTAACGCCTGAGGCTGCTATTTCCGATACGAAATGTTTGAAGGAGGGATATGAGAAATATGGCAAGGAATTTCTGCAAAGCTGTCGTGGGATGTTTGCATTTACATACATTTCTTCTGAAGAAATTGTCTTGGTAAGGGATACGGTAGGAATTAAGCCAATGTATTACATTAAAAACAAGGAGTTCTTTGGGTTCTGCTCTGAGCTAAAAGGGTTGATAAATATGGATGGAGGCATTATTCGCGAAGTTCTACCAGGGGAAATAGTTACTTTTAACAGAAAGAGTAGGGTTTTGAAAAAAAGCAAGTTTGTCTATAAGAGTTATAAGCATTTCAAGAAAAATGAACTTGAGGAAGCTATTGTTGAATCGGTTATTATTCCAACGCGTCGTTATCTTAGACAGACACCTAATAAAAAAATAGGAGTACTTTTGAGTGGCGGACTGGATAGTTCCTTGATTGTTCAAGTACTTGCAAATGAGCTGAGCGAGCAGGATAAGAAGAGGGTTGTTTGTTTTTCTATTGGTATTTCAGCTTCTCGAGATGTATTTCTTGCAAAAAAATTGGCAAAAAAATTAGGATTTAAGTGTATTCATGTGAAGCCATATGGGTTAAAGCAGGCAGCTTCTCAAATAAAAGAGTTGGTTTTTGAGGTTGAATCCCCATTTTCAAGAGTTGTTAAGGTGGGACTGCTTCAGAAGGCTGTTGCTTCTAAAATGAATTCAGTGGGAATTGAAGTAGCAATCAGCGGAGATGGTGCGGACGAGCTGTATTTTGGTTATGAGAGATTTATTAACGGTCTCAATTCAAAGCAGATAATCAAGGTATATAAATCCTTTTTCAAAAAAGTATTTTACTCAACCTTGTTACAGCGCTTTGATCGTATATTTGCACGAGAGCAAATAGAAGGACGCGTGCCTTTGCTAGACCAGGAATTAATTGAGATTTCAAAGAGATTTAGTCCCGAAGAAAAAATTGATTATATTTATGACAGTGGCCTTTCAAAGTTGCCATTGAGAATAGTTGCAAAGAAAATTGGATTGCCAGAAGCAGTTTACTCAAGGATGAAGGAAAGAACGTTAATGGGCGCAATGAATAAAAATAATTCGGAGGAAAAAGACGGGTATCTGGAGGAATATTTTGAAATGAATAAAAAAATGAAGTTAAAAGAGTATATTTCTAATTGTTATAGAGACTTATTCATTGAAGGAAAAAGCTCGTTGTCAAAGGCTTCATTAGCTGATATGGAAGAAAATACCATGCGAGTTGTTAAGCAATTTATTTTGGATAATAGAGCTGCTTTGCTAGAGAAACAGCCATTCAGAAGAACCGTGAGAGAGGAGATATATGGGACAATCTAATAAGGGACATTTTGGACAATTTGGTGGTCGTTACGTGCCTGAAATGCTCATTCCTGCGCTTGAAGAGTTGGAAGACGCATATTCTTTAGCTCAGCAGGACGAAAAATTTAAGGAAGAGCTTGACTATACTCTTCAATCATATGCTGGTAGACCTTCGCCTCTAACATTTGCATCAAATATTACTGAAAAACTCGGAGGGGCAAAAATTTACTTCAAGAATGAAGGTCTCAATCTTACAGGCGCTCACAAAATAAATAATTGCATAGGTCAAGCATTGCTTGCTAAGCGAATGGGTAAAAAGAGGCTTATTGCAGAGACAGGCGCAGGTCAGCATGGTGTTGCAACGGCAACAGTTGCTGCTAAATTTGGATTCTCATGCACTGTATATATGGGTGCAGTCGATGTTGCACGGCAAAGGCCAAACGTTTTTTTAATGGAGCGTTTAGGAGCCACCGTTGTGCCGGTAGAATTTGGCAACAAGACTTTAAAAGATGCGGTCAATGCTGCTCTAAAGGATTGGATTGAAAATGTTGAAGATAGTTATTATCTTTTAGGTTCTGCTTTAGGTCCACATCCGTATCCAACGATAGTAAGAGACTTTCAATCTGTAATAGGTAAAGAAATTAAGGAGCAGATTGTAAAAGTGGAATCAAGATTGCCCGACTATATCATTGCATGTGTTGGTGGAGGAAGTAATGCCATGGGTGCCTTCAGCGAATTTATAGATGAGAAAGACGTAAGACTTGTCGGTGTTGAAGCTGGTGGGGAAGGAAAAGACGGTCTTAACGCTGTCAGATTTGGCGGTAAGGGGTCTGTGGGGGTAGTCGAGGGATTCAAGTCATTTTTTCTGCAAGATAACGATGGACAGATTGTTAAAACACATAGTATATCTGCTGGTCTTGATTATGCAGGCGTAGGGCCCCAACTTGCGCATCTTCGAGAATTAGGAAGAGTAGAGTTTGTTGATGCAGTAGACGAAGAGGTTATAAAAGCTGTTGAGTTCTGTGCTCAAAATGAAGGTATCATTCCAGCTTTAGAATCGGCCCATGCTATTGCTTACGCATTAAAACTTGCGCCAACGCTCTCAAAAGATAAAGTAATTGTAGTTAACGTTTCAGGTCGTGGAGATAAAGATCTCTTTATTCTGGCTCGTGCATTTAAAGATGAAAAATTCAAAGATTTTTTAAAAAACGAATCAAAATGAACTTAATTGATGTACAGGTAGAAAAGATTAAAAAGGAAAAGCGCATGGGGCTTATGTCTCATGTGATTGTAGGCTATCCTGATCTCGAGTCTACCATAGGGATGGTGAGGGAGATGGACAGATCTGGAGTGGATTTTGTTGAGCTTCAAATTCCGTTTTCTGACCCCCTTGCTGATGGCCCAACAATTATGAGGGCCTGCGAGAAATCCTTAGAGCAAGGTACGAAAGTAGCCGACTCTTTTTTGATAGCTGAAAAGCTATCGAAAAGCATATCAATTCCATTGCTTTTCATGGCTTATTACAACACAGTTTTTAAGTATGGAGTGGAAAAATTCTGTTCTGACGCTCAAAAAGTAGGTATTTCTGGACTTATAGTCCCTGACATGAATCTTGACGAGGAAGGTACTGAAGGATTTTCTGAAGCAGCAAAAAATAATAATTTGCATGTGATACGGGTTATATCTCCAGCCTCGACAATTGAAAGAATCAAAATAAATATCAAGAATTCAAACGGCTTTATATATTGCACTTCACGACAAGGAACTACGGGAAATCAGAAGAGTTTTGACCCCAAGGTTATTACGTATCTTGAATCTGTAAGAAAGCTTTCTCCTGTTCCACTCGCACTTGGATTTGGAATAAAAAACAGTGATGATGCAAAGATGGGTTATGAGTATGCAGATATTATTGTAATAGGCAGTGCAATTGTAAAAATTGCAGAAAAATACACTGGGCAGCAGCTATTTGATGAGGTGGGTAAATTTGTAAGATCACTTCGTGTATAATTTTAATATGAAGAAAAGAGTTTTGTCAGGCATTAGAGCAACAGGAAGGCTCCATTTGGGCAACTATTTAGGGGCCGTAAAAGGTATGCTTGAGCTTCAAGATAACCCTGAGTACGAAACGTACTATATGGTGGCAGACATTCACACTATTACAACTCCTTATAATATTGAAGAATTACGCCAAAACAGACGTGAGGTTGTATTAGATTATCTTGCAGCAGGGCTTGATCCCGAAAAGTCAGTTATTTTTCAACAAGCAGAAGTGGCAGAGCACACAGAACTGGCTTTCTATTTTTCTTCCGTAGTCACAATTGCAAAGATGCAACATCTCCCTACCTTTAAAGACAAGGTAAAGCAGTACCCAGAGCATGCTACTCTTGCCCTTTTAAATTACCCAGCTTTAATGGCGGCTGACATACTGGTATATAAAGCTGGACTTGTGCCAGTAGGAATAGATCAAGAGCCCCATCTTGAAGTTGCAAGAGAAATTGCCAGACGCTTTAACCAAGATTACGGAACTGATTTTCCAGAACCACAACGATTCGCAACGAAAGGAGAATATGTACCGTCTTTAACGGGGGAAGGAAAGATGAGTAAGTCGATTGAGGGAAGTTTTATTAACTTAACAGATAGCCTAGATGAAATTAGGGGAAAAATTGCAAAAATACCCACAGATGGTGGACAAGGACAGGAGATTACAGGTGGAGTTAAGAGTCTTTTCGAATTTGTGAAGCTATTTAGGGGAGAAGATCGCATGAACGAGCTTGTAAATCAGTATCGCGGTGAAGGTGTGAGATATGGAGACATAAAAGGTGAGGTCTCTGAAGCAATTTTTGAAGAACTCCGCCCATTACAAGAAAGAAGAAGAGAGTTGGAGAATAACCCAGATTACGTTAATAAGGTTATTGAAGAGGGTGCACAAAAAGCTCGTCTTGTGGCTCATGATACCATCATGGAAGTCCGTTCAAAGATGGGGCTTTCATAAATTATGGATAATTTTGGTATAAATCATGTTCTTATAATTCTTGGAATTATCCTCATGGCCTCAGAGGTAATTCTCGGTGCAATTACCGGTTTTGAATTACTATTGATTGGAGTAATCCTGATAATTTCAGGAGTGCTCGGGCTAGTAACTACATCAGTCCCTACAGCATTGGTTGCAATAGTTATATTGTCCTTAGCTTACGTTGCATTCGGAAGGAAGTTTTTGAGGCAAAAATTATCAGTTACAACTCATTATACAAACGTAGATGCATTAATTGGTAAAAGTGGGATAATTGTTAAGTCAATAAAAAAGAATCATCCTGGGCAAATGAAAATTGATGGAGAATTATGGAGAGCAGAGTCTGAAGATGACATCAAAGTTGGAAATCGAGTTGTCATACAGTCAGCAACTGGAGTAACATTGAAAGTGTCAAGATCTTAATATGCCATTTATATTTTTCGTAATCATTGCAATTTTTGGACTTATCGTTCTTTTTAAGTCTGTCAGGATAGTTGGTCAGGGAGAAAAGGGAATTGTGCTGCGCTTAGGAAAGTTAAAAGGGGTTTTGGATCCTGGACTTAATATTGTTATTCCCTTTATTGATTCGCTTCGTAAGGTTGATGTTAGAGAGCGAGTTATCAACGTAGAGCCGCAGAAAGTTATTACTAAGGACAATGTTAGCGTGACAGTAGATGCTGTAATTTATTATAAAGTGGTAGATCCTGTAAAGGCTGAATTTGAGGTGGAGAATTTCGATATGGCGGCAACAACCCTAGCTCAAACCAACTTAAGAAATGTAGTTGGTGACAAGACTCTAGATGAGGCATTAACAGCACGCGATATTATTAATAATAGCTTAAGAGAGGTATTAGATGAGGCTACAAATGGGTGGGGAGTTAAGGTGACTCGTGTTGAATTGCAAAAAATCGATCCCCCTGAGGAAATATCTGAGGCTATGGGTCTTCAAATGAGAGCTGAGCGTGAAAAAAGAGCCTCTATTCTACAATCCGAAGGTATCAAGCAGAGTCAAATTCTTGAAGCTGAGGGTAGAAAGAATGCAGAAATTTTGAAGGCAGAAGGTGATGCAAAAGCAAGAATTCTTAGGGCTGAGGCTGATGCATCAGCCATTAAGCAAGTTGCAGAATCTGCAAATCAATATTTCGATGAAAAAGCTCAATTATTTAGACAGCTTGAAGTTACAGAAAAGGTTCTCGAGCATAATACAAAGTTTGTTATCCCAAGCTCTTCAGATGTAGTTAATCTACTAAATCTAGACGGCTCAGACGTAAAGGCTGTCCCTGTTGTAAAAAAACAATAAATTTTCTCCAAGTCTTATGAAGCAGGCTCACGTTTATATTTCCGGTTTTGTCCAAGGAGTAGGGTATCGGGCATATGTTAGATCCAAGGCAAGAAAATTAGGTCTGGTGGGGTGGGTTAGAAATCTCTCTGACGAGCGTGTAGAGGGCGTTTTTCAGGGCGAAAAAGAGGTAATTGAAAGATTGCTAAAGCTTTGCAGAAGAGGACCCTTCTTTGCCAATGTGAAAGATATTGTGGTAGATTGGGAAGATCAAGTGGAGCAATTCAGCGAATTTTCTAAAAGAGAAACTGTCTAGGATTATTTTGAACTATATGGTGAAGAAAGCTGCTTTAGTGTTTGTCAGGTTACATCAGAAATTAGTTACCCCAATTGTAGATAGCATCTTTGGAGCTGGGAACACTTGTCGTTTTGAACCTACTTGTTCAGCGTATACATATCATGCGATAGAAAAGTATGGGGTATTAATAGGATTCCGTAAAGGCCTAGCTCGCATTCTCCGTTGCCATCCCTTCACAAAAGGCGGGTATGAGCCGTTGCGATAGTTAGCATATCAGCTTCATATATGGTATACTTTCCCAAGTTTTAAGAGCCCCACTTCCCAGGCAGGAAATCATGAAAATTAAAAAACAAGGAAAAAAGCAAGGATTTCATATAGGTTGGAAAGACCTAGTGCTATACGGTTTTTTACTTCTTTTTCTTATATTCCTAACTATTGGTTTAGGTGACTTCTCCTATAAATCATCACCTAACGCAAAAGATCTTTCACTCTCGCAAGTATTGTCAGATATTCGAGCAAATAAAATCAAAGAAGTTGTCGTTTCTGATAATAAAATAGACATTACATATAAAGACAATTCTAAGGCGGTTACGAAAAAGGAGCCAGGCTCTTCCTTTTATGAAGTGCTAAAGAACTCAAATACCGATTCCAGTAAAGTAAAAGTAACCATTAAAGACTCTACCGTCCTTAACACATGGATAGGAGTTCTTGCCAACTTTTTACCAGTTCTGTTAATCATAGGATTCTTTTACTTCGTTTTTAAGCAAGCAAGGGGAGCACAGGAAAATATCTTTTCTTTTGGAAGTAATAAAGCCAAGGCATTTAGTAAAGTATTTCCAAAGGTTACATTTAACGACGTCGCTGGTGTAAATGAAGCTAAGCAAGAGCTTGCAGAAGTTGTCGATTTTTTGAAAAATCCCCAGAAGTATCATGCCATGGGAGCTAGGACTCCAAAAGGAGTTCTCCTTGTTGGGCCTGCCGGGACCGGTAAGACATTGCTTGCAAGAGCTGTCGCTGGTGAGGCAAAAGTGGCCTTCTTCTCAATCGCTGGATCAGAATTTATGGAAATGCTCGTTGGAGTCGGAGCAGCTCGTGTAAGAGACCTTTTCTTAAATGCTAAGAAAGCCCAACCAGCTATCATTTTCATTGATGAGGTTGATGCTATTGGTCGTCAAAGAGGCGGTAATATGATGGGTGGACACGATGAGCGTGAACAAACACTTAATCAGATTCTTGTTGAAATGGATGGATTTACCCCAACAGAACAATTAGTTGTTATAGCAGCAACCAATAGACCAGACATATTGGATTCAGCACTCGTAAGGCCGGGTAGGTTTGATAGAAGAGTCGTTATTTCATATCCAGACATCGAAGGAAGAAAGTCGATACTTGCAATTCATGCAAAGGGTAAGCCTTTTGAGAAGAGCGTTTCGTGGGAAAGTGTTGCAAAAAGAACGGTTGGATTTTCTGGGGCTGACCTTGAAAATATGCTCAATGAAGCTGCAATATTAGCTGCTCGAGGTGAAAAGAAATCAATCGATGCGTCTGATCTTGAAGAGGCAGCAACAAAAGTCAAAATGGGGCCTGAAAAGAAAAGACTTCAGACCGAAGAAGATAAAAAAATAACGGCATATCACGAATCTGGGCATGCAATTGTCTCTTACGCTATGCCAAAGGCAGATCCTGTCCATAGAATCTCTATTGTTGGGCGCGGAATGTCGTTGGGACACACCCTTATTCCTCCACAATATGATAGGGTTCACGAAACAAAAACAAGGCTACTTGAGCAGATTGCAACAATGCTTGGTGGAAGAGTTGCTGAGGAGCTCATTTTTACTGATGTTACAACCGGAGCAGCTAATGATATAGAAAAGGCAACCGACGTTGCCCGAACTATGGTTGTCGAGTATGGAATGAGTAGGCTAGGGCCAGTGAATATGAGTGCAGGAGATAATCCAATGTTTGGTGGGGAAGGACAACAAATTTCTGAATCGATGCAGGCAGCTATTGATAAAGAAGTTTCATATATTATTGACGAAGCCTACAAGAGAGCAGTTCTTGCCCTCAAGCAGAATAGAAAGAAGCTTGATGAAGTGGCTGAAATTTTGGTCAAAAAAGAGACTCTTGAAGGCGAAGAGTTTGAAAAAATCATGAAAGGCACAAAGACAATTGCAAAAATCACTCCTCTTAAAAAATAAAGCAAATTAGGACTCTTATTACGCTATACTATAATTGAATTACCTATGAAAGATCCTGTATATCTTCATGTCAGAAATCCTAAGGATGACGAGTTGGGAACCTCTCCAGCAACTCAAATCTTCTCAGCTCTTTTACCCACACACCTAAGTTTATTTAGAAGGACTGTCCAACGGCCTAAGAATTTTTCCTTTGAAATATATTTACTTAATAATACTATTCATTTTTACATTACTACCCCTCGAGAACATCAAACATTAGTAACTAGCCTATTGTCTTCCTCTTATCCAAGATCTGTAGCCTCAGAAACGACAGACCCAATGCAAGCAATTACGAAACATAAGCATATCGAAGTCGGAGAGCTAATGCTTAGTAGTGCATATTACTTACCCATAAAAACCTTCAAGGAGTTCTCGGAAGTTGATGCACTTTCAGCAGTAGTAGGTTTTTTGGCAAAGCAAGAGACTAATGTTTCCGCATGCATACAAGTTATGGTGACTCCAGCTTCTTTTAATTGGAAAAGTGCAGCAATTAGTGCATCTCAGCCAAAAGTTAATAGTGACGGTACATCAGAAAAATCTACCGTTTCTGCTTCACTCGTTGCTCAAAAGACTTCATATCAGGGGGGCAGGGTTGGAATTAGGATCATTGCAGGCTCTGACGAGTCTAATACATGGCCTTTTATCCAAAATGTTGCAGGGACTTTTGGTAGTTTTGCTTTGGGTGAAGGAAATCATTTTAAGCTTAAAAAGCCACATTTATATCGCGGAAGATTGATCAAAAGAACCTACGAAAGAACAATGAATCTCTTAGAGCGTCGTACCCAAATAATGAATGCGGAAGAGATTGCTACCATTTGGCATCCTCCCGGTAAAGCTCTTGCAGGGGTAAAGAATATTTCCTGGGGCAAAACACTTGCAGGTGAGCCACCTGAAAATATACCCACAGCTATGGGCGCAACCGATGAGGAAAAGCAAAAAATAAATTTTTTCGGAGCTACCGAATTCAAGAACCAGAATACTATCTTTGGAATTAAGGAAGAGGACCGACGAAAACACGTATATATTATGGGAAAAACGGGTGCTGGTAAATCTACTCTCATTGCAAATATGGCAATTGATGACATTAGAAAAGGGCGCGGGATAGGAATTATAGATCCTCATGGTGATCTTACTGAACAGGTTTTGGATTATATTCCGAAAAGAAGACTTAACGACGTGGTGTATTTGGAGCCATTTGATACTGAAAGGCCTTTTTCCTTAAATGTTCTTGAGATTAAGAATAAGCAGCATAAAGATCTCATCGCCTCAGGTATTGTTGGAATTTTTAGCAAGATTTATGCTGATAGCTGGGGTCCACGCTTGGAATATATTCTCAGAAATACAATATTTTCACTCCTGGAAATACCAGATGCTACACTTATTGATGCTCTTCGCATTCTTTCTGAAAAAGGATATCGAGATAAGGTTGTGCCTCAAATTACAGATCCCGTCATCAGGAATTTCTGGACAAATGAATTTGACAAGATGACTGATAAGCTTCGTGTAGAGGCTATATCACCAATTCAAAATAAGGTGGGCCAATTTGTTTCTTCAAAAATGATAAGAAATATCATTGGTAGCCCTAAATCCACTATCGATTTAGAAGAGATAATCAATAACAAAAAAATACTTCTTCTCAATCTGTCGCAAGGAAAACTTGGTGAGGATAATGCCTCATTGCTTGGAGCCATGATAATTACTCAAATACAGCTTGCAGCAATGAATAGAGCCTTCATGAAGGAAGAAGATAGGCAGGACTTTTTCTTATATGTGGACGAGTTTCAAAATTTCGCTACAAGTTCATTTATTAAAATATTATCTGAGGCTAGAAAGTATCGTTTGGCAATTACGCTTGCAAATCAGTATATAGATCAGCTTGATGTGACTATTCAAAAAGCAATATTTGGAAATGCAGGGACTCTTGTGTCATTCGTAACTGGAGCAGGGGATGCTGCGCTTTTACAACAAGAATATGCTGGTATTTATACTCAAAATGATCTTGTTTCTCTTGGCAAGCATGAGGTTGTATTGAAATTATGTATTGATGGTATGAGCTCATTACCATTCCCCGCAAAGACTCTTCCCCCTCCTTCGTTAAAGAATGACAATCGAGAGACTGTTATTCGTCTGTCCAAAGAACGGTACGGTAGAAAGCCTATATAAGAAATAGTAAATTCAGCCAAAAAAGGTATAATTAACCAATCTTTATGGAGAAAGACAAGGATATTTTTCTGCTCGTAGATGGAAGCGCTATTGTTCATCGTGCGTATCATGCAATGCCTTTTTTTGCCAAGAAGGATGGGGCTTCGACTGGCGCAACATATGGTTTTTTCTCAATGATTTTGAAAGTCATCCAGCAATTAGAGCCAAAATATATAGTTATTGCCTTCGATAGGCCAAAACCAACATTCAGACAGCAACTATATGTGGGATATCAGGCGCAACGTCCTAAAATGGAAAGTGATCTTTCTGACCAATTTAGAAAGATTATAGAAATATTGCTAGTTGCACGAATATCTACGTACGCAGTTGACGGATTTGAGGCTGATGATATCATTGGTACAGTATCTGAGGATGCAAATAGAAGGGGAATACTGACCTATATCGTAACTGGAGACAGAGACATGTTGCAGCTTGTCGATCATGATACAAGGATTCTTATGCCAATAAAGGGAATTTCTGAAGTAAGTATTATGGATGCGGATAAAGTGCGGGAAAAATACGGTATTAAACCTGATCAATTTATAGACTACAAGGCCTTACAGGGGGATGCCTCTGATAATTATCCTGGCGTAGCTGGGATCGGGCCTAAGACAGCCGCAAATTTAATAAATGAATACGATTCCGTTGAAAATATTTATAAGAATTTAGATAAAATTGCAGATAAAAATAAAAAGCTGGCCGATAAGTTGGTCGATGGGCATGATGCATGTATGATTGCTTATAAGCTTGCAACGATTGTAAGAGATGTTCCTTTTGCTTATGATTTTGAGGCTACTGGAATTGAGAAAATTGAGATTGAAGATTTTAAAAACGCCCTTTCCAAAGAAGAGTTTCATACTTTGCCCCGAAGGGTAGATGAAATTTTTGGTAAAGATGGAAAAGTCACAGATAAAGGTAAAGGGCAAATGAAGCTACTATGAGGATAGCAATTATCCATGATTATCAAAAAGCTGTGAGTAGTACGAGCAGATGAATCGAAGGAGTGAGCGATATATAGGTATGAATAAAAACTTAAAAGTGGCGATTGTTCACGACTACATTAAAGAGTACGGAGGAGCTGAAAGGGTTTTAGAACGCTTAATTAAGATTTTTCCTAATGCTGATATATATACAAGCATGTACGCGCCTGAGTATTTAGGCCCGCATCGAAAAAGATTTGAGCAATACGATATACGCACAACGTGGATAAATAAGATCCCTAAAAGACATAAGATTATCTCTCCTCTTAGGCTTTTGTCTCCATTGGCTTTTAAGAGTCTTGATCTTAAGCTCTACGATATTGTAATTGTTTCGCAAACCGGTGCCTATTTCCCCAACTTTCTTCATAAATCAAGGAAGCAGAAAATCATATGCTATACGCACACACCTCCACGTTATTTATATGGATACAAAACAGCACGAGATATTCCTCAAAACCCTTTTATTAAATTAGCTTCAAATGCTGCTTTTAATGCTCTAAGAATTGTTGATTTTGAAGCTTCAAAGAAGGTAGATATATTTATTGCAAATTCGCAGGAGGTAAAAAAAAGAATAGAAAAGTTTTATAGGAGAGATGCTATCGTGATATATCCACCCGTTGCGGTTCCAAGCGTAGTAAGAGGCAAAAAGGAAGATTTTTACCTTGCGGGAGGAAGATTAGCCCGGGCAAAAGGCATGGACATTATTGTTAAAGCATTCGTTGACAATAAAAAGCCTTTAAAAATTTTCGGAAAAGGATTTGCAGGGTACGAGGAGGTACTAAAGAAATTAGCAAAAGAAAAATCTAACATAGAGTTCGTGGGAGAAGTGGATGACGAGTTAAAGTTTGAACTTATGGGCCAATCAAAAGCATTCATCTTCGCCTCATACGATGAAGATTTTGGAATAACACCAGTTGAAAGTATGGGATTGGGTACACCCGTTATCGCATATAGATCTGGAGGAGTAAAGGAGACTGTTGTTGATGGTAAAACAGGTATTTTCTTTGACTCAAATACTCCTGAAAGCCTTAATGAGGCAATACAATTGTTTGAATCTACAAAGATTAATCCTGACATCTGTGTACAGCGGGCAGATGAATTTTCTGAAAGGGTATTTGACCGCAAATTAAAGGAGGTAGTGAATGCCTGAGTTGCCAGAAGTTGAAACTCTTAAAATTGGTCTTCAAAAATATGTTGTGGGTAAAACCATTACAAATATGGTGGTTATAGACTCAAAACTTTTAACTGGAGATCCTAAGAGTGTAGTGGGAGCAGAGGTAAAGGATGTGAAACGCTATGCGAAAGGAATAGTTCTTGAGCTAAGCAATAAAAGTGCAATTGCCTTTCACATAAAGCTTACCGGACAGTTAATTTATAGGGATCCAAGCAATAAAGATCTTGAGGTTCTAAAGCCAACTCCCTCAACCGTACCCAATAAATTCACAAGAGTTGATATTATCCTCAATAAGGACTCACACTTATATTTTCAAGAAGTGAGAGGATTTGCCTGGATGAAAATCATGCCCTTAACTGAAATAAAAGAGCTTTCCTTTTTTAAGTCATTAGGACCAGAACCATTCCCTTCTCCTGGGTCTGGTACTCCACGGCTTACTTTGGAAATATTTACTGAGATTGTCAAAAAATCAAATCTTCCTATTAAAGCCTTACTTATGGAGCAGACTAAAATTGGCGGAATAGGTAATATTTATGCAAATGATGGTTGCTTTGAGGCAAAAATAGATCCGCGACGAAAAGCGAAGGAGCTAAGCGACCAAGAAATTAAGGTACTTTTTGATTCCGTTCTTAAGGTTCTTGAAAATGGCATGAAGTATCGAGGATCTTCTGAGCTCAACTTCGTTGATGTGCTTGGTCAAAAAGGAGAATATCAGAACCATTTCCTAGTATATGGAAGAAAAAATAAGTTGTGCACCAGGGATGACGGGGGTATCGTTGAGAAGGTATATCTTGCTGGACGAGGCACATTTTATTGTGTGAAGTGTCAGCATTAGTGTCTGTAGTTTGGAATTTTGCAAGCCACGACAAATGTATGCAGATTGTAAATGAGTGAGGCGACTAGGATGAGTATTGAGCCTACGTACAATTCTATTCCGTGAAATGGCAATGCTGCAAGCACTGCCGACAATCCTACTATTGAAGCAAGAGAAAGCCCGCACGAGGCACATCCTGAAGCAGCGATGCTTATAAGTCCCACACCGAAAGCAAGATGTAAATTTCCTATTCCGGCTAGATATCTTATTTTTCGTAAAACGAGCTCAATATTTAGGCCGAAAAGTAGCGAGACAACTGCAAGAAAGAAGATGTCTAGACTAGAAATGACATTAAAAGAGCCAAGGAATATGATTGAAAGGATTCTGATTTTAGCAATAGCATCGTAGTTGCTTAGTATAATGCTCAAGTATGACTGATAATTAAGAATTGTAAGAGCTGCAACAAAATAACAAAAAGCAATTATCAGAAATTTTAATATAAAGCCTCTCTTCTTGGATTCTAAAATGAGGACTTTTGTGAGAAAAAGGAGATTCACGAACTTCTATTTGAGCTCTTCGTCGATTATTGCTTTGAAGGCTGCAAAGGGTTGAGCTCCAACAAGCTGTTTACCATTAATGTAGAAAGATGGTGTTCCACTAACTCCAACGGCAGTTCCTGCAGCCATATCTTCGTCTATTACTTTCTGATGAGCCTTGTTGTCGTAACACTCATTGAATTTCGCTGTATCAAGTCCTAGATCTGCTCCCCACTGCTTGATTTGGTCATCTGTCATGGAGGCAACGGTAGAATTATTTTCAAATATTTTGTCATGCATTTTCCAGAACGCACCTTGATCATTAGCACACTCAGAAGCCTGCGCTAGAGGTACTGCTTTAGGGTGGAATGAAAGAGGGTAATGTCTGTAGTAGATTTTCAATTTGCCTGTTTCTACATACTCTTTTTTAATTTGAGGTAGAGTATCAGTGTAAAACTTTCCGCAGAAAGGACACTCAAAATCAGAGAATTCAACCATCGTTACTTTTGCATTTTCGTCTCCCTCAGCAGGAAGATGGCCCATCTTAAGATCTTTTTTAACTTGTTCTGGATCTGGAGCTACTGGAGCCTGAGGTGCTGCATTAGGATCAGTGGGAGCCTGAGGTGCTGCATTCTGAGCTACTGCGGTTGTGCCACCTTGTAAGGCTTCAACTTTTCCTAGAAGATAGCCTATTAACAAAAATGCTACAAGTAGAACAATATATATAATCTTTGAACCAAGTGTTTGGAGAGGAATACTCATTAGCAAGCTGCCAATGGTAGCTTTTTCTTGTGGTTTTCTTACCGCCATATGTAACAATATGCCAGATAAAGCTTTTTCTGTCAAGCTGTATGGAAAAAGTAACTAAAAGGTTGAGTTTGTTGCGTCTTTTTGGTATAGTTACAAAAAGCTTCAACCAAAAACAGGTCCAAGGCCTGTTTTTTTTCGGGCTAACTCGACACTTTTATGAGCAATAAAAGAGAAAAAATAGTATTGTCACTCGGCGGCTCATTAGTAGTCCCAGACGGCGGAATTGACGTAAATTTCCTCAAAAATTTTAATACTTTCATCAGAACAAGTCTTCAAAAGAATCCAGATATGCAATTTTTTATTGTAGTTGGTGGTGGGACAATTGCTAGGCAGTATAGAGATGCAGGGGAAGAAGTTCTTGGGCATGAGCTTACGCATGAAGATTTAGACTGGTTAGGAATACATGCTACTAGACTTAACGCTCAATTAATAAGAACAATTTTCAGAGACATTGCGCACCCCCACCTTATAAAGCACTATGAAATTATCCGAAAAGTTGTAGAGCCTGTGGTTGTTGCAGCCGGATGGAAACCAGGATGGTCAACAGACTTTTGCGCAGTTCTTGTATGTGAAGACTATGATGTAACCCGAATAGTTAACTTAAGTAATATTGATAGGGCTTACGATAGCGATCCAAGAACCAACCCCGAAGCAAAACCCATAGATAAATGCACATGGTCAGAGTTCAGAAAATTAGTCGGAGAGAAATGGACTCCCGGAATGAATGCCCCTTTTGATCCAGTCGCTTCTCGCCACGCTCAGGAATTAGGACTTACCACGGTAATACTCAAAGGAAATAATCTTGAAAATCTAACTAATTACCTTGAAGGAAGAGATTTTGTAGGAACAGTAGTTGAAGGAGAATAGCGTTTGATAGTATATTGCGCTACACTAATTCCATGCAGGAATTTGACCCCCAAGTTTTAAAAGATTTATATACCCCAAGTCGCGATTCCCACAAAGGACAAAATGGTAAGGTCATGCTTATTGCAGGAAGTAAATTATTCCACGCAGCCTCAATATGGCCACTGACTGTAATGTCACGAATGGCTGATATGGTGTTTTATGCTTCTGTCTCAGACAACAACGAAATAGTTTCTCGCATGAAGGAGCAATTCGTTAATGGAATTGTAATTACCAGAGATAAAATTGACGACTATATTACAGAAACCGACTGCGTTCTAATAGGTCCTGGTCTGCCTCGAGAGGATGGAATAGAGCGCGGTGACGATGATACTAAGACATTAACCGAAGGTCTCTTAGCAAAATATTCAGACAAGAAGTGGGTAATTGATGGAGGAAGTTTGCAGGTGATAGAGCCACGTAGTATTCCAAAGGGTTCTATTATTACTCCTCACCTCAAAGAATTTGAAACACTCTTTGGAGTTGATATTAGTAATCTTGGCATAGAAGACAGAGCAAGCAAGGTGTCGGAAATGGCTGAAAAATATGGATTAGTTATTCTTTCAAAAGGTGAAGTGGACATAATTTCTAATGGTTCTCAGACAGCAACAGTATCGGGAGGCAATAGTGGTATGACTAAGGGTGGAACTGGTGATGTCTTAGCTGGACTTACTGCTGCGCTCTATGCCAAGAATGACTCTTTTGTCTCAGCATGTGCAGCAAGTTATATAAATAAGAAGGCAGGAGAGAATCTTGAAAAAACTATGGGCATAAATTTTAACGCATCAGATCTAGCGAACGAAATCCCAAGGACTATAAAGGATTTGATACTATAAAAGTATGTCAGATGCTTTAGCTGAAATAAAAATTGATAGTCATTTCTCATCGTCTCGAACAAAAGCTCTTATTGCCCCTCCCCCTCTTTTTTCGGATGAAGATGCATTGATGAGTGAAGAAGAGGTCGAGAAATTTGAAGCTATAAAGGCGAAAACAAGATTGGAAAAATTTCTTCAGGACAACAAAAAGGCAATATCTCATCTAGAGGGAGCTCGTCAGCAAATTTCTAAAAGGGGAAGCAATATGGACGATGGAACACTTGATTTTCTTGAAGAAAATATACGCGAAGAGTCATCTGGCGCTCTTTCACTGTCCCAAGGAGGGATCTGTGAGATAGGGAGAGATTATTGGCTGGGAGACCATGCAAGAACTGATGAGCAGAAAGCTGCATTGCCGCCCTTTAGTCAACAATCTGCAATAAAAGGTTTTGAATTTAGGTTCTATCCTCCTAAGAATATGTACCATTGCGTCGTTCTAGGTATGGGAGGTGAACGCACTTTTTATAATAATCTTTCACCAGAAGAAAAGACTGAATTTCTTAAGCCGCATATTGCTAAAAGTGAAGCCGCAATAGATGATTTCGGAGTAGCAAACGAAACTACGCCTTTTAGGCATACAGCGCTACTAGAGTACGACAATAAAAGCGACTCATATAATGTTCTTCAGTTCTACGCACACACAGAAGATATGGGAGAACCCGTCCAGCAAGCCGCATAGAAATTTTTATAGCTCTATAATTGCTACTTCCTCTTTGTCCAAGATTTTCTTTGGCACAAATTCTTTATGAGTTGTGGTCAAGATGGTCTGCTGGTGTGGTAGTAGGTCAAGCACTCTATGAATATTATTTTCATCTAGTTCTGAAAATATATCATCAAGAAGTAGCGTTGGCACTTGTTCTGTTTTCTCCTTGATATAGAAGGTTTCTAGGATTTTCATTTGAAAGATTGTAAGTCTTTGTTCTCCTCGTGAGCCAAATTCAGAGATAGGTTTTTCAGTATTGGGGAACCTGAAAAATAAATCATCTCGGTTTGGTCCCACAAGAGTAGTTGCTGTTGCTCTTTCTGCATCATGGTATTTGTCTAACCGCTCTCGTGTGATAGTGCTTTTGTCATAGAAAAGGTCGAAAGGAAAAACATCTTTTTCCTGAGCATTTATATAGTTAATGAATTCTTCTCGGGACGCAGTTATGATCCCGCCATTTGATATCAGTATGTTATCCCAATATTCAAAATCACCTTCGGAGAAATATTTCTTGCCTTCTCTTAGTAGCCATAGCATTCTATTTCGTTGTCTCAAACCTTTTTCGTAAATGCTTAAAGCAGCGCGATATTTTCTATCAGCTTGAGAGAGAATCAGGTTGATATAGTTTCTTCTCAGAGATGGTGAGTCTGTGACAATTTCAAGATCCTCCGGGGTAAATAAAACTGAAAGAAAATGAGACGTAAAGTCTATTTGACGACGTGCTACATTATTAACTAAGAATTTCTTTGAGAATTTTCCTTGTTGATTGGCGAGAATTATTTTTAGGTTGGTATTGCCATCAATCTCCTTAACCTTAGCTTCAATATTTGCATAATCATTATCTTCAGTTATTGCGTCAATATCTCGCTCTGCCTTAAAGCTTTTTCCATGAGAAAGAAATTGAATTGCCTCAAGGATGGATGTCTTGCCAACCGTATTTTTGCCGATAATAACTGTTGTGAGTGGGAAATCAAAAGATGAGTTCTTGTGGTTTCTAAAATGTTTTAGCTTGAGAGAGAGTAGTGACATCGTCTGCTAATATAGCATACTTACACTTCGAAGGGATTATTTTTTTTCTTCTTTAGACTCAAGGCGATTGAGAATTTTTGAAAGTTGATATGTTACAAAGACAGCAAGTACAGTGACAATTAGGGCGTATATCACAAGGGAAGTGAGCTTGCCGCCAGAAGGAAGCCAAACTTTAATATAGTCCTCAACGAATGTCTGAATGAGGCTATTCCATGCAAGTGCTGCAACAAGTCCAAATCCTGCGGTTGCAAGCGTTAGCATCTGCTTAACAATTTCAATGGTCAGCTTGAGTTGTTTGTCTTTTTTTGATGAAGCCATATTGAGAGTTATGTTACAATAAACAAGCTCAAAACGCAAATAATTATGTATCGTCCAGACTTTGCAATCACTAACAAAATCCTAAGACATATCGGTGAAATAGAAGCTGCCAAAGAAGTTATAGAACATGCACCTCTTTTGCCATATTGGGAGAAGAAATTTCAAGACGAGGCGATCCTTCGTACTACCCATTACGGGACTCACATAGAGGGAAATGAACTTTCTCTTTCTCAGGTTCAAAAAGTTCTGGATGGTGAGCGAATTGTTGCTCGTGATCGCGACGTTCAAGAGGTTATCAACTATCGGAAGGTTGTCTCTTTCATAGGAGACAAGAAAGATATACCTATAGACGAAAAGACTATTTTAGCACTTCATAAATTGACGGTAGATTCAATTCTTGACGAACATTCTGCAGGAGAATATAGGAAAAAAGAAGTTGTTATTCGCAATAGTATTACGGGAGACGTAAGTTTTCGTCCTCCACCATCAGTTGAAGTTGAGTGGCAGATGAAAGATCTTGTGGAATTTATCCACAAAGAGAAAGATATACATTCAGTTCTAAAAGCTGGGATTGTTCATTATGAGTTTGTGAGAATTCATCCGTTCCTTGATGGTAACGGAAGAGTAGGGCGTGCGTTGTCGATGCTTGTTCTTTTCGCTGAAGGATATGACATAAGGGAATTCTTCTCACTCGAAGAACATTTTGATCGGAATGCAGCAGAGTATTACAGAGCCCTTCAAAGTGTAGCTGTTCATAATGGTGATGTTACTAATTGGTTAGAGTATTTCTCGGAATGCCTAGCAATAGAACTAACAAAAATAAAGGAAAAGATTGAGCGCATATCTATAGACAATAAGATGAAGGAAAAACTTGGGGGAACTCCTGTTATGTTAACAGATAGACAGTTAAAGATTATTGAATATATTCAAGAAGTAGGATATCTTGAGAACAAAGTTTTTGCTAGCCTGTTCCCCGATGTATCGGAGGATACAGCTCTTCGCGAGGTTCAGGATTTGGTAAAAAAAGGGATAATTGTTAAGAAGGGTAAGACTAAAGGTGTAAAGTATTTAATTAACAAAGAATAATGGAAACAACATCGCCAATGGGTGCAGAAAAAAAAGAAAGAGCAGCAAATGATAGAGATCTTAATGCTGTTGAAGCATATATGTTGGGTTCAACCCATCCTGAGATTATTGATAATGAGGGTAACAAGCCTCCCAAGGAGATGCTTGAGGAATTATTTAAATCGGATAGAAAAAAAGCTCTCACGCCTCAAAATATTCTTACTGGAATGTCGGCTCAGCAGGTTGATGAGATAAGAACTCAGAAGCCATATGAAGATGGACTATTGGCACTTTTCGGACCTAACTATATGTTTGGATTTCGTCATGAAATAACATTTGGCAACCTTACTTCTGAAGGGGAGTCTACGGGTTTGGATATTAAACTGTTCCAGGGAGATGAGCCAGTTCCTACATCTACTCTGGCCATTGATCCTCAGTTCGTGCAGTTCTTTGAAGCCCCTGAGACGGCAGGGTTGAGTACGCTATTGAAATATAAAAAATGACTTTTAAAACCCTCGCAGAGCATTTACAGAAGTTGGAAAATACCGCATCTCGGAATGACATGATCCTTTTGCTCTCTGATTTATTCAAAGAAGTCCCTAGTGAAAATTTTGATCATGTCATGTATTTATTGCAGGGAAGAGTAGCGCCTCTCTATGTAAATCTGGAATTTGGAATGGCCGATAAGATGATTGTAAAAGCTCTCACATCTGCATATACACTCGACGAAAAAGAGGTTCTTTCTGAATTTAAAAAGGTTGGTGACATCGGAGAATTGGCAGAAACTCTTAACGCACAGCATAAGACTGAGAGCGGGAAATTAACAATTAGTCATCTATTCGGTGAGTTAGAAAAGATTGCTAATTCAAGTGGTTCTGGAAGTGTTGAGCAAAAAACCGACATACTTGCAAAGCTTCTTAAAGAAGCAGATCCCTTATCCTCAAGGTATATCGCAAGAATACCTGTTGCAAAACTTAGACTTGGATTTTCTGACATGACGGTTCTGGATAGTCTTTCATGGATGATCGCAGGTGATAAATCTCACAGGCCTATAATTGAGAAGGCATATAACATCCGACCAGACCTTGGATACATCGGAAAACTCATAAAAGAAGATGGGGTTGAAGGATTGAATAGCGCAAAGCCAAGCGTTGGCACTCCCATATTGATGGCACGAGCCGAACGACTCTCTTCAGGACAAGAAATTGTAGACAAGATCGGTGAGTGTGCAGTAGAACCTAAGTTTGATGGATTTAGACTACAAGCTCATATAGGAAAAATAAAAGGAGAGGACGGTAAGATAAAACGACAAGTAAAGCTCTTTACGAGAGGTCTTGAAGAAGTTACCTTTATGTACCCGGATATTGAGGCCGGCATTTTAGACCAGGTCAAAGCAGATGAAGCAATTTTTGAAGGCGAAGCAATTGCATATAATCCCACAACGGGAGAATATTTACCATTTCAACTAACGTCTCAAAGAAAAAGAAAATATGATATTGAAGAAATGGCAAAAAAAATTCCACTAAAGTACATGGTTTTTGACCTTTTGTATATCAATGGGAAAAATATGATTCCCGAGGCCTATACGACAAGAAGATCAGAATTTAAGAATCTTATGGATGATGGTGTGGTGTTATATCCTGCCGACGAAAGAGTATTTAATGATGGAAAGGAAATTGAAAATTACTTTGACAAGTGCATTGCAGATGGACTTGAGGGAATACTTGCTAAGAAATTAGACGGGGTATATCAGGCGGGCGCAAGAGGATGGTCTTGGATAAAGTTAAAAAGGTCATACCAGTCAAAACTTAACGACACAATCGACTGTGTGGTTATGGGTTATTATTACGGCCGTGGTAAGCGAACAAGTTTTGGTATTGGGGCCTTTCTTATAGGCATTTATGATTCAAAATCTGACAAATTCCTAACAATAGCAAAAGTAGGTACCGGTCTTACTGACGAGGAGTGGAAAGTGCTAGCAAAGAGAGGAGATAGTCTTAAGTCTAAAGAGATGCCAGCACTTTATGACGTAGACAAATGGTTAGCACCTGATGTTTGGATAAAGCCTGAGATCGTAGTCGAGATAAGAGCGGACGAATTAACTAGATCCCCTGTACATACTGCAGGGCGTACCCTGAAGCCTTCAAAATCGGGATCCTCATTTGATGTAGACGTTGCTGGATATGCGTTGCGCTTCCCAAGACTTGAAAGATTTAGAGACGACAAAAAGCCAACTGATGCAACGACTCTTAAAGAGGTGGAGGAGATATTCAAGCTACAGAAGAAGTAGGAGTTTCTTGAGGTGCTTCGATGTTACTTGCTGAATCTGTGTAGTTAACTTCTAGTGTTCCTTTTGTTAGGACACCCTCAGAGATCAAAACTATAAGGCCAGTAGCTGCAGTAAGTGAAGGAATGCCGCTCTCGAGCGCAATAGATACGGGTTCCATATGATTTGCCGCCGCTGTGACAAGAACACTGTCAACAATGTCTCTTCTTGAAGGAGATTGATTATAGTAACTTGCTCTGCTGCCGCTTTTAACAGGAAAGTCTTCTGCGTAGGGTGGTAATGTTTCAGCCATTATTGAAATATACAATAGAATTTGAATTTTGCAAGGTTTACCGTAGGCAAGGTTCTTTCGCGGAGAGAAAGGTTATTACCAGCTTCCGCCACCTCCACCACCGCCACCACCACCGGAGGATCCTCCGGAGAAACCGGAGCTTGATGAAGAGGGGGGAGTGCTGGATGAAGCAAAGCTATTGTAGGAATTTGATAAATGAGATGCAAAAATAGCTGTATTGAAATGAGCAGAGCTTGTTCCTTCATACCAATCAGGATTTTTCATATTGAATTCCTCAAATCTTTTAGCCCAGGCTTTTTCAACTCCAAAAGCTACAGCAAAAGGCAATAGCTTTTCAAAAAACATTTGCTTATCTCCCTGGAAATTTAACTGTCTCTCTTGAGAATTGAGGAAGTTCTTAAGCCCTTTTGCCTTTACGGCTGCTTGAGCACCTGTTAGGGTCTTTGCTGGCATATGTCTGCCAAAAATAAAGGCTATAAGGGCAAGGACAAAGTTGAAAGTTATAAGTCCTAAAGATCCTATTCCATAATAAATTGCACGGGTTGTTCTTGGATTTTTAGCAAAGAATTTTTGGCTTACCATGAGGTTGTAAAGTTCTGTTTCAACTTTTGAAGCGGTTGTATAGAATTTTACTTTTTTGAGCTCAACCGTAGTTACTCCCTCAAAAATTCCATCAATAAGGGTTTGTTCATAGGGTAGAATTGCATCTGTCTTTCGAGATGTAGTTCTATCCAAATGGAATTCTTTCTCTTTTGGTTCTCTGATCTTTATATGTCCACGACGTGCTAGATCAATGATTGTTGCAAAAAGGTCTCTTCTATCCACTTGTTCATCTAATAAAGCACCGGATTCAGCTGGTGTGAGTGATCTTTTTCCAATTTTTGGAGCGTCATAGGTAGCCGTAACGGGTATACCTACCTCGGGATCTCGACCTTTGTGAAACCATCTGATAATAAGATATATCGGCAGTAGTATATACCAAAGAATCGCAGCAACAATGATTACTCCAAGTGTTATTTTTCCATACCATCTTTCAAAGAAGGGGATGAATTTTGTGGGTAAGAGTACGGCGGTAATCCCTTTGGGAAAAGATTGGGCAATTGTTAGCCCTTCATAGGAATTCAAAAAGAGAGTGGTATCAAATATGGTAGATTTTCCATTTGAAATTCCAGTACAATTCTTTTTTGTATCGCCAGCAGGTCCAGTAAAACATTCAATTTTTACATCTGATTCATTGACTTTTTCAGGCAAATTAACAATGGCTGTAGTTTTTTTGATAGGCACATCCCATCCGTTCCCGGTTATGTTCCAGTAGAGTTCATCATGATTCTCAAAATATCGAAGTCCACCTTCGACATGGTAGGTAATTATGTATGTGTGGTCTCCAGTAATTGTCTTGTCAGGGTCGCCAATTTTTAGAACCCATTGCTCGCCGTCTTTACTTTTTTCAACCTTATATTTCTTTCCCTTCTCATCGACAACCGGCTCAAAGGAGTATTTCATGTCATATCTTTCGGCGCCCTTATAGATAGTAAATGGGATATTGCGAAAAATACCATGGCGTTCACGGTCAAAGTAGTACTGAATATCTTCTCGAATATCTAGCGATCCATCTTTATTGACCTTAACATTGACTGTAAAATCCTTTACTTGTTCTCCAACAATACTGTTGTTGATCATGTCCATTGTTTGTTTTTCTTGTTGGGTTTGGGGGTTTAATTCCATTCCATAAATACCCAGCGCATTAAAAAGCACTGCAGCACAGCCCATGATGAGAAAGACGATTGCAAGTATCAGCTTTATTTTCCGGTTAGAGTTCATATTTGGATTGTATCACTACATTCTATGCGCTTTGAATTGAAATTTCAAAACCTGGAAGCAGCATTTGATGTTGATTGTTATCTATAGCAGTTAAATAATAGTCTTGATTAATTTTTATTTCTCCTGCTTGGGAAAGCCAGTAAGCATTTACTTCAACTAGTTTATCTGAGCTTTCGATGTCCTCTGCTCGCAACTTTTCTTGCAAATCGGCAATTGAAGTAGGCTGAGTTGTATGTCGAACAATTGCTTCCTGAACGTCCTCTGCCTCAAGAGAAACCATCCGGAGTTCTTTATATAAAGATGTAGTTTTAATTAGATATGCAAAGTTAGCTTCAACCAATTTTGATAAATACGGCTTGTCTCGATCTTTTCTTAGCTCATTTATCACTTTTCTTTTTATCCGAGCAT
>CAZHDZ010000011.1:22390-33247 GCA_964531275.1 uncultured Gammaproteobacteria bacterium | reverse complement strand
GGTAATTCTTAGCGCGAATGAGAGGGGCTAATTGTTTGGCAAGCAATGGAAGTTGTGCTCGAATTTCCGCTTCAGTAACCAATACTGGATTGTCAGGATTAGGAATTGGCCGAAAAGGCCGATATGGTTCGGGTGTGGGTAACATTTCTTCGGGTCTTGACATATTGTACGTTGAAAACAGTATTTTATCAAAATAAAGGCGAATTTCAAAGGTAGAATCGGATTTCAATAGTTTTTGATATAATAACTGCTTATGTCAATTTCCGAAAGACAGCCCGTTGAGCATGCCAGAGTAGAAATGAGAAAAGTTGAGCTAAACCGCGCGAGCAAACGATCCTTTGGAACATTGAGAGATCATGCCAGATTTACCGCCGTTCTAAGACCCGATATTCCAGATTTCGTATCTCTCCCTTGGGCAAATAAACCTGAGTCTGGCGAGTTTAATCCTGAATTTCAAAAAATGGCTGCTGAAGTTATTTTAGAAGCATTTAAAGACAAGGATCCTGATATTGTTTTAGGAGTGGGGAATTCAGGACTCGCATTTGCTAAAGAGGTCCACAGACAACTTCGCGTAAAGAATGTCGGACGTAAGACTATCGCACATGGAGAAATCAAGAATCTAGGTGAAATAACGAAGATGGGAGCTCGAACTGGTAAGATATTTACCGCACATTCTTACTCGAGAAATGCTGAAGTGAGTTACTATCTTCCTCAAATACCCACAGGAAAACGCGTTTTGGTTATCGACGATGTGAGCGCCCAGGGAAGTATTAGCGTTGCATTGGTTAATGCGCTAAAAGAAATGGGTGCAGATGTTGTTGGTCTTGGTGTGTACTTCAATAAGGATTGGCAAGGAGGATTGAAACGATTTACAGCTGAGACAGGGGTGCCTTCATTTTCAGTCATCCGTATTGCGAGACGCGAGGAAAACGGAATCGTTTTGACGCCGAGGAAGGAAGCTTTGACTCGATTCGAACCTGTAGTTTAAGCAAGCTCTACTCAAGCTAACTTCAATGGTGAGTAGACAACTCATTCCCCTACTTGAGATATGTCTTATAGCTCAACAGTCCTTTGGTATAATAGAGTGTCTGTTTCTGGAATGGCCCCGTCGTCTAGCGGCCCAGGACATTTGGTTTTCATCCAAAGAATCAGGGGTTCGAATCCCCTCGGGGTCACCATCAGGGAGTTAGATACTTTGAAATCATCTTTTAGAGCTATGAAAGGCGCTAATTCAGGTGTTCCAGAAACTAACTCCTCGTACGTGGGTGCTTTCTCGAAAACAAGGCCAAAATAGGATGCTCTATTAATAGGATCTAAGCCTTCCAACAGTAAATCTTCAAGGTGTTCCAGAAAATATTTAACTGTAGACTTCACAGCTTCAATATCGATCCACTCTGTATTAGTTTGAACTGTTTTCTTGGATAGTTCTTTTATTTGATCATCAATCTTTTCTAAGTCTTCTTCCATGTATTTAATTGCAGTTTCCGAAGACAGTATTCCGATTTTATCGGCTATCGATCGAGCATTTGTTTGCAATTTGGCAATTTTATTATCTATGAGATCTTTATCGTTTGTTACAGTTATTTGTCTTTTATTCCATTCTTCCAAAACAGCCTTCATAAGCTCATCAATATATTCCTGAGTTATATGAAGACTTTTAACAAACTGATATATTTCATTATCAAAATCCTTTTTGGAAACTCTGAAATAATGTCCTCGTTTATTGCAGTGGTAGGCAGGATAATACTTGCCCATCTTACCTCGTGAGGCGCTCCCAAACAAGGGTTTCTCACAATGTGGGCATAAGACATACCTTTTGTATGGAAAGTCTACATTTCGAACTCCTCTTTTTATTAAATAGCGTGCAGCTATATTCTTTTGTATCTTAAATCCGCCATCTTCTTCAATGATTGTTAATTTCCCCTTGTTAGCTTTATTAAATGTCTCGATTGATATAAGACCTTCGTATCGACCTTTTATTAGTTGTTGGTTAGTCCAGCTTTCCATATTAAATCCAGCATATATGGGATTTTGAATTAGTCTCCAAAGTTGCTTTAAATTAAGTTGTTTTCCTCCAATTTGTCCAATAAGTTGCTTTCTATTACTTGGATTTCTGCGCATTTTAATACGGCTCTTAAAACCCATTTCGTTTATCTCATCAACTATTTGTTGATCAGTCAATGTGCCTCGTATTCTTAATTCGAACATCTTTTTAATCCACTGAGATTCCTCTGGGTGGGGGATGAGAATAACTCTTTTTCCGTGCTGGGTTTCTACCTTGTCATTAATATAGCCAAATGGAGAGGGTCGTACTCGGTAGCCCATTCGTACATATCTAATTTCAGCTCCGATCATTCTGGTCATAATATCTCGCATCTCATCCTTAGCTCTTTCTGCTTCAAGTAGCTCGGCTTTTTTGGTCGGGCTGTATACGCTCCAGTTATATGAAATATCTAGGTGCTCTAGTGTGTTGACTTCTTGAGTTCCGATAACTCCATAAATATCAACAAGTTTAACGCCATATTTTGTAAGCTGCATTTTAAGATGATCATACAGATATGATCCTCCACGGGTAAATCGGTCAATTGACTTAATAACAAAGAGTTGTATATCGTTTTTGGGATTCTTGCAGTAATCAATAGCTTCCTGAATTGGTTGTTGATCTTTAGAGGCAGATTCAATAAACACAAAGTACTTTTTGATATGCATATTGTGTGCTTGAGCAAATCGTTCTATTTGCTCTCTCTGTGCTTCGGGAGAATCGCCCTGTAAACCTTGTTTAATAGAGGAGATTCGGATAGCTGCTACGGCGTTTTCTTGTTTCACATTAGTATCCATATATTTCTTAGGTACTTAACTCGAGCGTGCCTTGTTTGTGGTTTTCAAGTATCCGATCAACAATGATATTAGCTAATGCATGGATACGCTGTTCAGTTGTTAATAGAGATGTCGCTGGTCGCTCCGATGCTTCTGGAGCTATCCTTTTTACTTTATTTGGAATATTTTTCTTCATTTCTAAACTATCCATATAGTGATAGTATATATCCCTATATTGATAGTGTCAAGTGGTAAATTAGCAGAATTAGGCACAGATTATCTATTTTTAACATGATTGTATTCAAATGGTGTTATACTTTTAGTATGGGAGAATTACAAGATGAAAAAGCTCGAAAAGCACTTGGTCGCAAACTCAAATTAGCTCGTAAAAATAAGAAGCTTACACAGGAAAAGGTTGCGGATAAAGCTGATATTAGCGTGAATTATTACGCTCGTATAGAGCGTGGTGAGGAAAATCCTTCATTTGAAGTGCTTCATTCTGTTGCAAGAGCTCTAGGTGTCAAATTATCTGACGTACTTCCTTCCTAGAGTCGTATGAGCTTATACCAGTAATCATATTAGAACTAATATAAACATGTTATTCCCACCATTTTTATACAAAAAGAAAGGTGATACTATTATCCCTGGTCAATTTTTCAGAGCACTTGTGTGGTATAACAATAATTTTGTTCACGATCAGCTTCGAGTATACGCAGATAGAACAATTGCGAGTACTTATCTCCTCGGTAATCTTACGACAGAACGATTATATAAACATGTATCTAAATTTATGCCCCATATTACACTTAAGGATTGTATGAGACCGATGGGACAATCTACAGATGAAAATCTAAATGCAATTTCGTTTGCAGACTTTAAATATCTTATAAGTATTAAAGGTGTTACTATGGATTGGAATGGACCTGCGAGAATAGAATTTATGGGCGACCCACTGACTGAAGATTTTTATCTAGTTGATGTAAATATGAAAATTAGTGATGATGATTTTATTAAATCGATTGAGGATGTTTTTTGTAATTTAAACAATAAACCGACAACTTTGAGAAAATGTATGAATGCACTTTGTGACTTTCTACAAGCATCACAGCAAGAAAAAGACCTTTATAGAAAAAAACTTCAGATAGCATACCTTAACGTGCCTAAGTATCAACGAAGAGACATTTATCCTTTATCAATCGACCTTGAAGGTAAAACACCAATTGAAGACATAATCTTTAAAAGGGATACTAGATTTGATAACTATGGTGCTTTCGTAAATGTATATGGTGATGATTTCTTTGAGACCAAGTACAAAAAAAAGAATATGATTACAATATATAACTAAAGAGCAACACACAATTGTTTTAGATGTACATATATTTATCCTGCCTAGTCTTTACTTCAATGACCTTTTTTGATATACTTCAGCCTTACTTGGGTTATCATAACAGCCTAATCACATATGGATACTCAAATGATTGCAGCTAATCTCGCACAAGCATTTCCTTCGTATCTTTCCCCGCTGTTTTCAATCATGTTTCTTACTCGTTTTGTGCAAGTACTGTTCATCGTAGGTTTTATCTTTCTCGTCCTGTTGCTTTTAAGAACAGTTTTTCGACTGAATGGAATGCTAAGAAAGTCATATGTTTTTCTTGAAGTAAAACCAACATATAAAACACAGCAAAGTGCCTTCTCCACAAAACAACTCTTCACCATACTTCATTCACTCGATCGTCCAGTTTCCGTATTTGAAAGACTCATGGGTGTTAAGCAAACGATTAGTTGTGAGCTTGTTTCAACAAAGGAGACAGGAATTAGATATATTCTTCGAGTGTCTAAAAATGATGTATCACTTATCAAAAAAAGTCTTCTTGGATACCTTCCTGGCATTGAAATAAAGGAAATTGACGACTATTTGAAAGCAAAGCTTGATAATAGTAATTACTTCTTATTGAGAAAGCTGAAGCTAAAGAAATCGATTGTATTCCCACTTCAAGAGCAATCACAACTTATTGACTATGATCCTATTGCCTACATAACTGCCCATATGACCAAACTTACAGAAAACGAACTGGTAGCACTTCAATGTATCTGTTCTCCCATACTTAAAAATACTCATAAAGGTATTTATTCCTATATTCAAAGTTTGAGGCAAAAACTATTATCCGATCAGGACATATCAGGAAATTTGTATAAAGGTTTTTTACACAATCTATATTTTGTGCTCACAAAAGTACTTGGTTCGGGAAAGGAAAAAAGAATACATGAACTTAGCATGTCCAAAAAACAACTCTATCAGTCTATTGACAATAAAATCAGCGAACCACTGTTTGAAGTTACCATGCGATTGTATGTTTTGGGTGAAAGCAAGCAGAGCGCAGTAAGTCGAATAAAGGGACTTACATCTTCATTTGATACCTTTTCCACATCACATCAATCATTGCAAATGCAACGCTCTTTTCTTTCGTTCTTCAACAACTCCGTTATCAATAGAGCTCGCTATTTTATATTGAGAAATAGGCCACTTTCCATAACAACAAACACAATCCTTTCTGTTTCAGAGTTATCCTCACTGTACCATCTTCCGTATACCTCAACGACTAAAACAGAAGATTTAATTAGTGTTAAGAGTCCAATGCTACCATCACCACTCCCTTTAAAAAGCTCAACAACCAACCTCGACTTAGTATTTGCCCATAATACCTATGGAGAAACAACCGTACCCATAGGTCTCACACTTGAGGAGCGCAGACGGCACATGTATATTATCGGAGCAACGGGTACTGGAAAAACAACCTCCCTGTTACACATGATCCATAATGATCTTTTAAAAGGCAGTGGTGTCGGCATCATTGATCCCCATGGAGATTTAATTCAACGATTACTGGGTGTTATTCCAAAAGAGAGGATACAGGATGTTGTATATTTCAATCCGTATGATATTGAACGACCTGTGGGATTAAACATTTTAGAGCTATCACATGGATTAAGTGAGGTTGAAACACAACGAGAAAAAGATCTTATTGCATCAAGCGTCATATCAATCTTTCAGAAACTCTATCCTCCCCGCTACTCAGGGCCCCGTATGGAGCATATATTACGAAATGCAGTCCTTACCGCACTAGAGCTTGAAAAGCCCACATTGATGACGGTGTATCGTCTTTTGACGAACAAGGAATTTAGGAAGAAAGCACTCACGAGCTTACCAAAAGGAATTTTAAAGGATTTTTGGAATGATGAATTTGGAAAGTTGGGTAGCTTCCAGAAAGCAGAGCAGATAAGTCCGATTACAAATAAATTAGGACGATTCTTAACCACCTCGCTCACTCGTAACATTCTGACACAAGAAGAATCAAAGCTGAACTTTGAAGACATTATGAATTCAAAAAAGATTTTGCTCTGCGACCTGTCCAAGGGACGAATTGGTGAAGATACATCTTCATTTTTAGGTAGCCTACTTGTCGCAAAGTTACAACTAGCCGCATTAAAGCGAGTTGATATTCCACAAGATAAGCGAACAGATTATTTCTTATATATTGATGAATTTCAGAACTTTGCCACGCCGTCATTTGCACAGATATTATCAGAAGCCAGAAAATATCGACTCAATACAATTCTTGCTCATCAAACAATCTCACAAATTGAGGACAAGAATTTATTTAAAGTCATTCTTGCCAATGTAGGTAGTATCATTTCATTTAGAACAAGTAACCCATCGGATGAAGACATGCTTTTGCCTTTATTTGCTCCTCAAGTTGATAGGAACGAAATATCAAACTTACCGTCATATCATTTCTATATGAAAATAAATGCTATTGAACCTCAAAATGCATTTACTGGCGCTATTGATGATTTCACGATCGAAGAAAATGAAAGCATAAGAGAGTCTGTAATAAAGGACTCTCGGGAATCATACGGAATCGTAGCTGAAAAAGTGCATAAATCAGATAAAAATAACAAAGAACAGAAGCTTAGTTTAAGTACTGAAAGCATCAAGCAGGGTAGAGTTAAAATCTGACTTGATAATTTACCCTAGTTTTACAGATATAAGTGAAATATCGTCTTCAAAAATGTCCTGAAATACTTTCACTATAAATTGAGTTGCTAGATCAATGTTATCTCCAAAATCAGCATTTAGACAATGAAGATCATCGCCATTATCAACTCTATAGATATACTTCATGGGCTCAAGTTCTGTGTCCGAGAAAGTGAAATTGAAGCTCTCTAGTAGTTTTCGGACATCTTTTAAATAGTTAACAAGATAGTTTTCAGATGTTATGGGAAAATCCATTTCGAGTTTGTTGTTTATCAACTTAAACTGAATGAAATGATTTTCTATATCACCTTGAAAAATCACATACTTACATCCGTCTACAGCTCTAAAGATATGTTTGATAAAGTCTGCTGGGGTGAAGTTTGTTCGTTGACTATTTAAACGTTTTTGTAGCCTTTCGGTTCGTTCCTCGTAATTATGTAACTTTAATGAAAAGGTTCGACCCTTATGTATAAATGAACAATAATTAGCAGGGTGATAGTGTGTTATTAACGAATAAACAAGAGCTGGGTTTATCAAATTAGACACTTTTATCATACGTTCAAATACTTACTATTCATAAAACCATAAGTCATCCGGTTCGTCAATTTCACGAATCTTTGGTTGCCAGAGCTTAAGATTACCATCTACTTTTTTAACCTCCCACCAACCCTCAAAATATTTGTATTGAATCTCATCGTCAACTAAATTTTTGGTAGATAATTTAATATTAACGACATTCTCTTTGGTTTCATCCGTTTCAATTTTAATAACGGTTGTATCAAGAAGTGGTTGATAGCCCTTTTTCCATTGAGCAAAGCTACCACCTTTAAGAAAATTGTCAGATAATAATGCAAATGCGCTCTCGAGCTTTCTGATTTTTAGATAGTTATAGAATGAAGTTACTGCATCAAGAGGACTTTTGTTTGGTTGAAAATCAATGCGTACAATATCATGTAATGGATCTGATGCCAACTTCATCTGAATGATTTTTTCCTTCAATGTTTCAATGGAAATCCCAAGTCCAAGTCCGCCGGTACCTGCCGTTGTCATTCCTACTACATACCCACATTCGTCAATCATGGGGCCACCACTCATACCCCCGTTGTATGTTGCGTCAGTCTGGATATAGGAAACGTCTATATCCTTTGCATTTCTTCGTGCAGAATACGAACCTTTGATCACTGAGGTTTCTCCAATAAGCACTCCGCCAAGCGGGTATCCAAGGGCAAATACTGAAGATGGAGGAGTAAGTCCATCAGATGAACCTACAGAAAGGGTTGGAATAGTTTTATCAATTTTAAGAACAGCAATATCAGCGTCTTTATCAGCTAGAACAATGGTTGCAGTAGTAAATGTATTATCAGGAAAAACAACCTTAGGACTTGGCTCAAACTCTATGACATGAAAGTTAGTGATAATTGTATTTTGGATAAAATTCATAGCAAACCCTGAACCTTCAGCTTCACCCCCAACTACACGTACTACAGATCGTCGAGCCTTCTTTATAGAGTCGTTCTCATTGCAAGTTATTTTTGAAGATCCTCCTAATTTATTTTCGATATTATCAAGCCTTTCGCTTAAAGAATTATTCTGTTGCTTAATACTAGAAATCAAAGTGAATACCCATATAGTTGTGCCTAGGATCACTACTATGCCGAGAGCTTTAATCAAGCGGTTTAAAACTGAATGACTATTCCTAAAACGACGCATGATTAAAATTTGGATTCATGTTGCTCAATTGTAGCCCGATATCTGCAATAATCGCAGTCTGGACTTGATGGTGGTAAATCTTCACGATCGAGACAATCTTTAATGTTTAAAATAACTTTATCAATCCAATTTGTAGATCCTTCATAAGGAATAAGAGTAATATCAAACTCTAGTCGTCCATCAAATGCCTTAGTATCTGTCTTGCCATTACAATAGACAAAATACCCTGTACTACTTACGTTGTGTCCCTTTTGACGGAGTAACCACTGGTATACTTCCATCTGTCTTTTGTAGCCGTCCTGCCATTCTTTATCAAGCGCAGTGATTTCCTCATTCTTACTAGTCGCTTTATAATCCACGACAATATACTCATCACTTGAATTTATCCATAGGTCATCAATCGCTCCTGTGATAATGAGGTTTGTTGGTTTGTGATGAAACTGGATACCTTTAAAGTTCTCTCGCCATTCGTTAAGGTCATCATGCGCTACAGGACGAGCGTCAACGCCATATTTGGTTATTAATGGATGAGTATCACCATTGGCTCTGAAGATGTCGAATTCCTGCTTTAAGAGGTGATCAACAGCACTATTGAGAGCAAAGGGGAATCCGGGTGGTCTGCCTGAACCAAGACGACGATCCATATAAAAACAAAATTGACATTCTAGAAAAAGATCGATTTTAGATCGACTTATTTTAAATGGTTCAGTTGAACTAGGATTGTATAGCAAATTGTTGCTCCTTTGTGGGTTGTAGTATTGGGACATAGATTTTATCTTATATTAACGAACACTTAATTGTTTAAAGCTCATATTCTGAGAAATAGCCGTATGTGGTAACAAAATATACTTCCAGGGCTTTCCTCGATTGGCTAAATTATATATAGTTGATGCTTCGCAAAACTTTTTGCCAGCTTCGGATTTCTCATTTACATCATCATTGTCCACATCTTTTTCTGCCTTTATTTCAACAAGATATATCTCGCCTTTCGTTTCTACCACAAAATCGGGTATATATCGCTGAGAATTTCTCTTCCACCAAATTTGAAATTGAGACATTGCGGGACGAAGCCATCTTATAACCTCATGATCCACTTCAAGTATTGATGCAAAATCCTTCTCAGATTTAGAATCAAATTTATACAAGTTATGACAGGCTTTCTTAAAACCGCCAAAAACTTTTGAAGGTATTGTGTTAGTAGGCAATATGGTTTCTGTAAAATGATGGATACTATCAGCTGTATATTTGGAGAAATTATGTGGCTCTATTCTAGTAAACGGATACACTTCCGGCTCCTCGTAGTTTCCTGCTTCCAGGAAGAAGTGGTGTTGTAACTGAGCGTAAATAAATTGGCCGATTTCACGTTTATGATAGAGGACAATATTCTTCAAATCCTCTTCATTTCGGCCTGTACCTAACTTGGAGATTGCTTGTTGGACTAGTTTGTATAAAAGTGGAGCCTCACGATCATAATCGACTTCAGGGTAGTTGACAAGTTCATTGATTACGATATTACTCGGGGTGTCACGCTCAACCCCACTCTCATCACTTTGTAGTATTTCACTTTGATTAGTTCTCAGCGTTCGTCGAATAATCTCTTCAGATACAGGTTGATAATTTAGGCCTTGCACATCAAGTTCAAAATCATTGAATCCTGAACGGACTTCATTGCTTTGTTGCACCAATATGCGTGGAATTGGAATAGTTTTGAGAACTAATTCTTCTACAACAGCGTCGTATTCTTTCTTTGCAGCCTCTACTATCTGATTTTTAAATAAACTCTGTTGTGGCGAGCGTTCGATCTGCTCAACCATCTTACTAATAGCTAATTTTTGTACCTCTTCATTTTTTAGATCGTCAATATTCTTAATCTGGCTTCCTAGCGAGCTTACCGCATCAACGATCATGCGTTGAGCGTCTAAATTGAATGTTGCAGATTGTCTATCTTTTTCATCAGCGATAGATGCGATTTGTTCACTTTTTTCATTAAACGAGCTTTCAAGTGTGGTGAAAGAAGTAACAACTTCTTGATCTGCTGGCAATGCGTCGGGATCAATTTCAATAATATTCTCCTTTCTAATAATCGAATTTGGGTCATTAGCGGCATCGACAATCGACTGAAAACGATCATGTGCAATAATAGTCAGTTTGTCTACCTTATCGACACCTGTTCGAGCTCCATACGGCAGTCTTAAGCCCCGTCCTATTGTCTGTTCGGTAAGAATCTGGGAATTAGCAGCGCGTAGTGGAATTATGGTGTAAAGATTCGTAACATCCCAGCCCTCTTTGAGCAT